>CAYZUX010000091.1:0-21190 GCA_964481775.1 uncultured bacterium
GGGGTTTCGCGCTAACAAATGACCGCTGAAGTTCAGCGGATTAAATTTGGCTCCGCGGGTAGGATTCGAACCTACGACCTAGTGGTTAACAGCCACCCGCTCTACCGGTTGAGCTACCGCGGAACAGGAAAGGACCGGTTTCAAGGCACGCGGAACCCCTTGGGGATGCCACTCACCTCCGCTTACTTGTACCATAGCCCATCTCACTGGACAAGAGGTTCCCTATGAATCATCCCAATTTCCCTTTCGAAGACCCCAACTTGCCCCTGGAGGCCCGAATCGAGGACCTGCTCTCCCGGATGACCCTCAAAGAGAAAGTATCCAGGATGGTCCATGACTCCCCCGCGATCGAAAGACTGGGAGTTCCCTCTTACAACTGGTGGAATGAGTGCCTGCATGGAGTCGCCCGCGCGGGGATCGCCACCGTTTTCCCCCAGGCGATGGGCCTGGCTGCCACCTTCAATACAGACCTGGTGGAGCGTGTGGCCACGGTCATCTCCGATGAGGCCCGCGCCAAACACCACGCCCATTCAGCCAAGGGAGACCGTAACATCTATACCGGGCTGACCTTCTTCACACCCAACATCAATATCTTCCGCGATCCGCGCTGGGGACGCGGGCAGGAGACCTATGGGGAGTGTCCCTATCTGACAGGCCAAATCGGAACCGCCTTTGTGCGTGGACTGCAAGGGAATGATCCCCATTATCTCAAGGCTGCTGCGACCGCCAAGCATTATGCGGTCCACAGTGGTCCTGAAGGGATGCGTCATGGTTTCGATGCCATTGTCAGCCAGAAGGATCTCCATGAGACTTACCTCCCCGCTTTCCGCGAACTGGTTACCGAGGCGAAGGTTGAATCGGTCATGCCGGCTTACAACCGTACCAATGGGGAGGTGTGCTGCGCGAGCAAGACACTGCTCGGTAAGGTGCTGCGTGAGGCCTGGAGATTTGAGGGGTATGTGGTTTCGGATTGTTGGGCAGTGCAGGATATCAACGAGGGCCACAAGCTGACCTCCACTATTGAGGAGTCGGCGGCACTCGCGGTCAACCACGGCTGTGACCTCAACTGCGGCTGCGCTTTCCTGCACCTGACTCGTTCGGTGGAGCTTGGCTTGATTACAGAGGAGACGATTAACAAGGCAGTCCGTCGTCTGCTGCGGACTCAATTCCGCCTGGGCATGTTCGATCCCCCGCAGCAGGTCCCCTTCGCCTCCATCCCCTATGAGGTTGTCGATCGCCAGGAACACCGTGATCTCTCTCTGGAGGCAGCTCGTCAGGCGATCGTATTGCTCAAGAACGAGGGGGGTCTTCTTCCTCTCAGTCCTGATCTGAAGACCATCGCGGTGATTGGCCCCAACGCCGATGACCGTGTGGTGCTATTGGGAAATTACAATGGCACTCCCTCCAAGTCTGTCACCCCTCTCCAGGGAATCCGTGAGCGGGTCTCTCCCGGTACACGAGTTTATTACGCCCCCGGGAGCGAGCTGGTAGGTGAAGGGGAAAACCTTCTTCCCGATCAACCCACACCGGTTCGGGCACGGACCGAGGCATTGCTGGTGGCGGAACGCGCCGATGCGGTGGTGCTTTGCCTGGGTCTTTCGAACGCCATGGAGGGGCAACAGGGGGCGGCAGTTCAGGCGGAATTGGATGGGGACCGCGCCCGCTTGAGCCTCCCTCCGGTCCAGCAATGGCTCATGGAGGAAATCTGCGCGCTTGGGAAACCAGTGGTCCTGGTGATGATCGCCGGGAGCGCGGTGGATCTTTCCTGGGCCAGGGAGCACATCCCGGCCATCCTTCTTCAATTTTATCCCGGGCAGGAGGGAGGAACCGCCCTGGCGGAGGTCCTCTTCGGAGACACCAATCCGGCTGGACGGCTCCCGGTCACCTTCTACCAGTCAGTCGAACAGCTTCCCCCCTTTGAAGATTACGCCATGGAGGGAAGGACTTACCGCTACTTCAGAGGTAAGCCGGTCTATCCTTTCGGATTCGGTCTCTCTTACACACGCTTTTCATACAGTAATCTCACGGCTGCTCCCGCCATGAATACGGGCTCACCCCTCGAAGTCACGGTTGAGGTGAAAAACACCGGAGGTCGCGCAGGAGATGAGGTTGCGCAGCTCTATCTCACTCATGAAGCCCCCTCCGTGAAGGCTCCCATCCGTCAGCTGGTGGGAATCGCACGGATCCAGCTGAGCCCAGGAGAAAGCCGGGTGGTGTCATTCACTCTAAGACCGCGTCAGTTAGCCCTTGTGGATGAAAATGGAACCTTTTTTCAGGAACCGGGAAAGATCCGGCTGGATGCAGGGGGATCGCAACCGGGAGGATTGAGTCAAACGCTGGGGGCTCCAGCATCGGTCAGTGCTGTGATCGAAATCACAGGAAAGAGGATCCTTCTGGAGCCTTGAGAAAACGGTGCCATGCATAGGCATCCCCCCATTCGGGTGGTAACCTTGGGCACAGTGGTTCCAGAAACTTTTGAGGAGGAGCCTTCATGCAGAGCGATCCTGAACACAATGCCGACCTCGATCTGGACGAGGACACAATCACCACTCCCATTGATCTCGAACGGATCGAGCGGGCGGTCAAGGAGATTTTTCTTGCCATTGGTGAAAATCCCGAACGTGAGGGTCTCCGCAAGACTCCTCAAAGGGTTGCACGCATGTATGCCGAGGTGTTCTCGGGTCTTTACGAGGATCCCGATGAGGTCTTCCAGACTTCATTCGCCGAAAAGTACAACGAAATGGTCCTGCTCAAGGATATCCCCATGCACTCGATGTGTGAGCACCATCTGCTCCCTTTCACCGGGTTGGCCCATGTGGCTTATATCCCCAGCGGGAGAGTGGCCGGGCTTTCCAAACTCGCACGTGTGGTGGACCACTTCGCACGCCGTCCCCAAGTGCAGGAAAGACTCACCGAACAGATCGCCGACTTCATTCAATCGCGTCTCGACACCAAGGGTGTGGCTGTGGTCATCGAGGCCACCCACTCCTGCATGACAATCCGTGGGGTCAAGAAACCTGGCTCCCGAATGGTCACCTCGGCCATGCGCGGATTCTTCCTGGCCGATCCAAGATCACGTCATGAGGTCCTTTCGTTGATCTATGGTTCCGCCAGTCCATTTATGTGATCCACCAGGCTCGCGGGGAGGCGTTTTCAGTGCACCTGGGCTGCCTTTACTTCCCCTTGATTTCGTATTGACTGCCCACCTGTGTGGTGAACTCAATCACCTCGTCTTCGGGTGAACTGATTTTCACATCTTTACCTTCCGTGGTCACACTGAGGGGTGTCCTGGAGCGAATCCGGCATAAGTTCCCCACCAATGAATGAATGGATCCGGTGGTGATCTGTCCTTCCCGCCATTCCAGATCAACCTGAAATCCTCCACGAGCGCACAACCCCTTGAAACTCCCGGATGACCAGGCCTTGGGGAGTGCGGGAAGCAGGCTCAATTCTCCCGCATGACTCTGCAGCAGCATCTCCGCTATCCCAGCCGCACCACCGAAGTTGCCATCGATCTGGAAGGGGGGGTGGGTATCGAACAGGTTCGGCAGGGTGCATTTGGCCAGCAGGACTTGCAGGTTCTCCCAGGCTAATTCCGGCTCCTCGAAACGGGCCCAGAAATTGGTGATCCAGGCACGGCTCCAGCCGGTGTGACCGCCGCCATGGGAGAGACGGTATTCCAGTGACTTTCGAGCTGCGGCATACAATTCCGGGGTACCATTCCGTGTGATCTGATCCCCTGGATGGAGGCCATAAAGGTGGGACATGTGACGGTGCCCCGGCTCCGGCTCATCGTAATCCTCAATCCATTCCTGGAGCCTCCCCGTCTTGGAGCTGACCTGTAATGGCGCCAGACGTTTCAAGGCAGATTCAAGCTGACCACGGAACTCCTCATCGACTCCCAGAATCCTGCTTGCTTCGATGCAGTTGGTGAAAAGGTCATGGATGATCTGCAGGTCCATGGTGCAGCCATAGGTGAACATCGACTCGGTCCCATCGGCTTTACGGAAACGGTTTTCGGGGGAGTGCGAGGGGTTGGTCACCAGCCGTCCCTGGGAGTCCTCAACTAGGAAATCAAGAATGAATTGCGCCGCCCCTTTCATCAGCGGATAGGCACGTTTAGCGAGAAACTCCTTGTCGCCGGTGAAGAGGTAATGCTCATAGGGGTGCTGTGCCAGCCAGGCCGCGCCCATCGGCCAGATGCCCCAGACTCCATCCGCCGGGGTGGTGACACCGAAGATGTCGCTGACATGGTGAACCACCCAGCCCCGTGCACCATAATGAACCTTGGCGGTCACTTCTCCTGAGGGGACCAGCGAATCCATGTAATCAAAAAGCGGCAGGTGGCACTCCGGGAGGTTGGCCACCTCCGCTGGCCAGTAGTTCATCTGCAGATTGATGTTCGTGTGGTAATCGCTGTTCCAGGGGGCATTGATGTGCTCATTCCAGATTCCCTGCAGGTTGGCGGGGAGATCACCGGGGCGGGAACAGGAGATCAGCAGATAACGTGCATATTGAAAATAGAGGGCCACCAGTTGCGGATCCGAGGCTCCTTGTTGAACCAGTTTCAGGCGCTCATCGGTGGGCAGGTCTTTTGAAGGGCTACTCCCCAGATCGAGGCTGACACGGTTGAAGAGTGTGTGATGCCAGAGCGGATCGCTCGCATCCACCAGCGGAGCTTCGAGTTGGTTCCGGCTGAGTTGATCTGGATCGCCGCCACGGTAGCTGGTAGCCGCCTCGAAGAGAAAGAGCACCTCATCCGCGCCGGTGATTTCCATCGTCCCATTTTCATTCTTGAGGGTGCCACCCTTGGGTTTGGCCAGAAGCTGCCCCTCGAAACGCATTCCCTTATTCTCGCCGGTCTTGTCATCGAGGCACTTGATCTGTCCCCGCAGGGCCAACCGGTTCGGCTCAAGACTCAGGCTCTCTGCGTCCTGCTCCCGTGTGAAGGTGGCGCTGAGCGAGACCTTGCCCGGTTGACTCGCAGTGATGCGGATAAGCATCGGCCGCTTGGGATGATTGGCCAGAACCTCTCTCCAATGGGTCACTCCATCCACCTTGTATGTGGTCCAGGCGATCCCGGTATCCAGATCCAGCCAGCGTTGATAATCGGTAGCGTTCTCCATACCGGGAAAGGTCAGCCACAGATCCCCCAGGGTCTGATAGGATTTGATCCGGCTGGGAATACCCTCGAGCTTACCCTCGGCCAACTTGGCGGCTTCTTCATTCTTGCCCTCGAAAAGAAGTTTCCGGACCTCCGGGAGAGTTTTAAGAGCCTCCGGATTGGTGGTGTCACGCGGATAGCCATCCCAGAGCGTCTCTTCGTTGAGCTGGATACGCTCCTTCTCGATCCCACCGAAGACCATCGCCCCCAGGCGCCCATTGCCGATCGGCAAAGCTTCAACCCATTCCTTGGCTGGCTGCCGGTACCACAGACGCCATTCCCCTGCGGCGTTGGCTCCACTCATCGACACCATTATCAGAAGGACTCCCCACAATAGGTTTGTTTGCATGACTACCTCCTTGAATCTATGATTGAGGATATAAAAAATCCAGAGCGGTTACCTCAACCTTACCCCCCACCCCAACCCTCCCCCGCAAGGGGGGAGAGAGCGATTCTTTTCCCCCTCCCCCCTTGCGGGGGAGGGTTGGGGTGGGGGGACTATGTCTGACCAACCTGGACTTCACATACTTCCTCGTAGTCCTTCCAGGAGTTAGCATCCTGACATCATCGCCGGATTCGGCAAGGAGGGAAACGATGAGATATTTTCTGTTGGGCAACACCGGGTTGCGAGTTTCGGAACTCTGCCTGGGGGCCATGACTTTTGGTGAGAAGTGGGGCTGGGGCGATTCCCTCGAAGGCTCCAAGCGTCAGCTCGAACTCTTTGCCGAGGCCGGTGGAAATTTTCTCGACACCGCGATTATTTATACCGATGGCCAGAGTGAAAAAATCATCGGTGAGCTGGTGGCTTCTGAACGCGACAAGTGGGTCATCGCCACCAAGTACACTTTCGATGCGGGCGGTCCGGGGGATATCAACTCCTATGGCAACCACCGCAAGAATATGATGCGTTCGGTGGAGGTCAGCCTGAAACGTCTGGGTACCGATTACATCGATCTGTATTACCTCCATGGCTGGGATTTCACCACTCCCATAGAGGAGGTCATGCGCGCCTTCGATGACCTGGTACGGTCTGGCAAGGTGCTTTATCCGGCGGTTTCGGATACGCCCGCCTGGGTGATCTCACGCGCCAACCTGCTGGCCGAGCTGCGCGGCTGGTCACCATGGATTTGTTTACAGACGGAATATTCCCTGGCTGAACGCACCAGCGAGAGAGACTTATTGCCGATGTGCCACAGTTGCGGTCTGGGAGTCACGGCCTGGTCGCCACTGCGTCAAGGAATCCTGACCGGCAAGTACAACAAGGGGACCACGCTTTCCGCTGAGGAGGCCAAGCGTAATCCGAAGTTGACTCCACGCCTGTTGGAAATCGCCGCCGAGGTGGTCGCGGTGGCGCAGGAATCGGGACACACACCGGCCCAGGTGGCGGTCAAATGGCTGCTGCAGAAACCAGGCAACATCATCCCCATCCTCGGCGCGCGTACACCGGAGCAGCTTGAGGATGTTCTTGGCGCGGTGAATTTTGAGCTCGATGAGGAGCACATGAAGAGATTGGATCAGATCAGCGCCATCGAATTGGGATTCCCGCATGACTTCCTCGCGGGCGAGACAGTCCATGATTTCGCATTGGGGGGTACGGTGAAGAAACTGGCGGGAACGAGAAAGCCAAGAGTGTAGGGTGGGATTGGATTCAACCAACTGAAAATGAATGATGACCGGAGTAGCGAATTCATTCGCATTGAGAATCGTCCACGTGAATTGGTTCATGGAATAGACATAAAGCGAATGAATTCGTTACTCCGCCTTCACCTGGTTGACATTCAAACAAGGACAGGGAAGTCTTTACTTGTTAATGACATTGATTCGGAACGCCTTTTTTCCGTGGTTGTCTTCTTGATTTCCGTCCTGGCGATTGCACCTTCTCTTGGTGCTGATCCCGATTGGCTCATCTCCCCTCTCCCCTGCCCCGCCACAATGACCGTCCATGAAAATGAACTCACACTCGGAAATGGCCTGATCACGCGTACTTTCCGGATCGAACCCAACTTCGCCACCGTCAGCATCAACAATCCCCTCACAGGTGCAAGCCTGTTACGTGGAGTCAAGCCCGAGGCGGTGGTCCGGTTCGATGGCCAGGATTATGAAGTCGGCGGACTCAAGGGACAGCCTGACTATGGGTATCTCGATACCGCCTGGATTGATTCGCTGACTGCAAATCCGGAGGCCTTTGCCTTCAAAAGCTACTCGGTAAGCAAGCCAGAAGCCCCTTTCTCCTGGACTCCGAAACGTCATGCCCCCAAGACTCCCTGGCCGCCCAGGGGAGTTACTCTGCATGTAGACTTCACTCCACCCGCGAAACTCGCGGAACAATATCCAGGTCTCTCGGTGACTCTCACTTATGAGGTTTATGACAACCTCCCGGTCATTGCGAAATGGATCACGGTACGAAATGGGTCCAAGAAGCCACTCGTCATTGAATCACTCAGCTGTGAGATCCTGGCGGTCAATGAGTACGAGAAACCGCGTCTGCATGTCGAGAGCAATTATGCTTTCGCGGGGATGAACACCACCGAGTGGGGGCCGGATGCGGAATATCTCACCCAGGTCGACTACAACCGCCAGTCACCCGTGCTCATGACCAGCCGTTACCCGCTCGGACCGGGGGTTCGCCTGAAACCGGGTGGGTCATTCTCCTCCTTCAAAACCTGCACCCTCTGGCATGACAGCGATGATCGTGAACGCCAGAGGCTCGCTCGGCGGCGGATGTACCGGACCCTCGCCCCGCAGGCCACCGAGAACCCGATACTGATGCATGTCCGCGAGTCGACTTCCGAGGCGATCCGCACCGCCATCGATCAATGCGCCGAAGTGGGCTTCGAGATGGTCATCATCACCTTCTGGAGCGGTTTCAATATCGAAAGCGATGATCTCGCCTACATCGCGCGCCTCAAGGCCGACACCGATTATGCCCACTCGAAGGGAATTGAACTGGGCGGTTACACCCTGATGTGCGCCTCGCGCGATGAGGGGCCGGAAAACAACTGCATTTCCCCCGAGACTGGAAAACCGGGTAGCAAGTTCGGACAGAGTGCCTGTCTCGCGAGCGAGTGGTCGGATGGTTACTTCAAACGGGTGCTGCATTTCCTGGATGAGACCGGGATGGATGTGATCGAAACCGATGGCCCCTTCCATGGGGATGTCTGCGCTGCCACGAATCATGCCCACCATCACGGGCTTGCAGACTCCCAGCTCGCCCAGTGGTCGCGCTGCGTGGATTTCTACCATGAATGCCGCAAGCGCGGGATCTACATCAACACCCCCGACTGGTATTACCTGAATGGCTCGAACAAGTGCGCGATGGGGTACCGCGAGGACAATTTCAGCCTGCCGCGCGCCCAGCAGATTATTCACTCGCGTCAAAACATCTTCGATGGCACCTTCGATAAAACTCCCAGCATGGGGTGGATGTTTGTCCCGTTGGTGGAGTACCAGGGAGGCGGCGCGGCGGCGACACTGGAGCCGCTCTCCGAACACCTACATGAATACGAATGGCACCTGGCACAGTGTTTCGCGAGCGGAGTCCAGGCCTGTTATCGTGGTCCACGGCTGTTTGACACGGATGAGACAAAAGCGGTGGTCAGGAAGTGGGTTGATTTCTACAAAGCCCACCGCAATATCCTGGATTCGGACATCATCCATGTCCGCCGTGCGGATGGCCAAGAGGTTGACTGTATGCTACATGTGAACCCGCAACTGCCGGAGTGCGGCCTGGCCTTTGTAAGCAACCCCTCGGACCAAACAGTGGAAACCGAGCTGGTCTTGCCGCTTTACTACACCGGGTTGGAAAGACAGGCTCGCATCAAACGTGAGGACGGGGAAGCCAGGGTTTATGACCTTGACCGTGAATACCGTGTTACTGTTCCGCTTCAAATGGAGCCGAAATCGATGACCTGGTTGGTAGTGGAGAAACCGTAGGGGTGGGGCTGGCCCCACCGTTAATGAATGAGGAGAATGGCCGTGGAGCCGCCTTCACGGGAATGACAGATCAAGGAGTCCTATTTCATGAAATCAAGTCTTATACCCCTGGCACTCATGCTGATTTCAAGCGTATCCCCCGCTGTTGAGCTCGGCAACACCTTTTTCCAGACCAATGAGGCCTTCAATCCAATGATCGGCCTGGATGTCGATTTCCTGGTGGTCCACCGTCATGGTGCCCCGAATGTGGGTGCGATCATGAGAACCTGGAAAAACGCCGGTTATCCCACCGGGCGCATGTTCTTCATTGGCTCTGATGCAGATAGGATATACACCACCGGAAAATGGGATGGGAAGCAGCATCTTGACGAGACAGAGGTGGACCGTAATGGCAATCCGATCGAGTGTGCAGGAGTGCGTCCCTATATGATCCCCACTGAGGGTTGGAAAGCCTTTGTCCGAGGGCAGATCAAGCTTGGGATCGATGGGGAAGGGATATGTATCCTGCCTGAAGAGCCTCTGGCGCATGTCACGGGTGGTTATGGTGAGGCCTTCAAACGAATCTACAAAGAACGTTATGGCACGGATTGGGTGGCTCCCCACTCCTCCACGAATGCCTACTACAAATCAAGCAAACTCCTTTGTGAGCTTTATTATGAGTTAGTCGAAGATACCCTCGAATACACCAAGGAATATGCCGCTGAAAAGGGGCGGGAGGTTAAATATCTCCTCCCGATCCACCCCCTACTTTCTCATGCCAATGGATTGATGACTTATGCCTCAGGACGTTCACTGGGGTTGGCTGAGAAAGGGTTTGATGGCTTTGTCGGTCAGGTCTGGACTGGCCCCATTGCCTGGGGGATGTCCAAGGCCGAGGGCAGGCCGATGGACCGTAACAACGATTTCTTCGAGTCGGCATATTTAATGTACTCTTACTTCGCCTATCTCGTGAAAGGCACCTCTGTTCCCTGTTACATGCTGGCCGATCCTGTGGAGGATGATCCGCAGTATTCCTGGGAGGATTACCGCAAGTGGTACAACCAGTGCCTGGTAGCCATGCTGCAATTCCCCTGGATGCGTGATTTTGAAGTGATGCCCTGGCCCGACCGTGTGTTCCTGCCCGGTTACACGATGGCGACTGGAACACCAGGACCGGAGGATTACCGACGTGCCTTGATGACGGCATTCGCGGTGCTGCAGGAGATCGGGGATATCCCCCCTGCGGAACCCCCAATAAATGATGAAGTTGCAGATATCGGTTTCCTCGTGATGGACAGTCTCTCTTGGCAGCGCGGTGGACCACAGGGTTCACGCATGGAATCTGTCCATGGATTCACTGTGCCTCTGTTGCGGCACGGTATCCCCATTCCTGTCATTCCAATCGAACGTTTCTACATAAATCCGCAAACCCTGGGAGAGGTAAAAACCCTGGTTCTCAGTTATGACGCACAGAAACCCCAACGCCGTGAAGGAGGCAGCACCCCCCTGGCTGAGTGGGTTAAAGCGGGTGGGATACTCATCTACCTGGGCGGCACGGATGCCTACAATTCAGTTGATGAGTGGTGGCGTGAAGAGGGCTATGACACCCCGCAACAGGAACTGTGGGAACGGCTTGGGATCTGGAAGAAAGGTGATGCAAACCCCGTGGCCAACACAACCATTGAAGTGGGCCAGGGACGCTTCCTGTGGTACAACAAGTCAGCCGCCTCGCTGGCCGATGATACCAACGGCGGGAAGATTGTGATGGATCTGCTTGCGAAGGTCAGCGTTGATGGGAAACCATTAACACAGCCTGAGTATTTTTCCTGCCGGCGGGGTGATTTCCTGGCAGCAAGGGCTTGCGGGAACAGCTATACTACTGAAGGCACTTTCCTCGACCTGCTTGATCCCAACCTGCCCGTGGTAAAGAATCCAGTTCTCGCTCCCAAGCAGGTTGGTTTATTCCTGGATCTCCATGCAGACCAGGAACGCCAAGGCACGCAGCGTCTGCTCTTTTCCGGTCCACGTGCCCAATCGGTTAACAATACGGAAACGCTGACTCAGATCGAATTGCGCAGTCCTGACAACACTCCGGCCACACTGCGTCTGGCTTGCCTGGGAGCAAAAGCAGCCGGCGTGACTGCAAAGGCCAAGGCTTCCGGGGCAGTTATCGAAGTGCGTCAAGAGTATGATGCGGTTTCGGATACGCTGCTTTGTATCATCCCAGCGGGAGTCAAGGGTGCAGATTTGGAAGTGAAGTGGGAACAGGAATCATCGTGCGATCTCTTTCAGAATGAGCGTGATCATTGATTCGATTTATCGGTAAAATTCGCACAGGTTTGAAGTCTGGAGGCCATGAAGGAAGCCAGAGACTCGCGGGTCACAAAGCGCCCTTATCGCCTTGAATCATCCGTGCGCGCGATATCTTTACTTCGTGGTTAACAGCCTGTTGAAAATGGCGGTAACAGTGGATTCCCGCTTTCGCGGGAATGACGAGACAAGCAAATTTCCTCGGAAATCGTCATTCCCGCGAAAGCGGGAATCCACAACCTCATCGCGAGAACGAGTTTTTCAACAAGCTGCTAAGGGGGAATGAATCCTCTTCTCCGTGTAGCAGCTCCTTACCCCCCCACACCCCTTTGTGAGATGATACCCCTGAAGCGCCGCTGTTGGGCATGAGTTCTCTCCCCTAAACCTGGAGGGCTTGTGCCATGCGAGGAGAGTGTGGGATGGTAGGAAGATTCACTTCAGCCTCAAATCCCTCTCCCAGTGGGCTACAGGCAACGTTGAATGGTATCCCTTGGAAGAAACAAGCGATTCGAAGTCTTGGAAAAGCGTATGAAATGATAACGCTCATAGAAGGTTGCAGCACCTTCATCTTTGGCATCTACCACGACGGCAGACCATCCGATTTGGTCCATGTTCAAGCACCGATGGAGAGCGTCGATTAGTAACAGCTCCCCGAAATGATTACCGCGTTGCCTTTGATCCACAGCAAGACGTCCCAGAAGAATCGCCGGAACAAGAGGATATCGAGGCATCTTCTTCATCATAGACTCCGGTAAGTCAGTCAATCGAACACTGGTGGCCGATAATGTATAAAAACCGAAAACCTCGGATCGGTCCTTTTCAACCAATACAAAGGTGGCAGCGGCGAATTTACGGGCATCCTGGCTGGCCTGTTGACGCAGGTAACGGTCGAGTACCTCGATGCCGCAAGAGAAGAGTGTCCGGTCATGATGACGAGCAAGTGGCTCAATCGACAGTTGAGGTGTTTGATTCAACCGCATCTAGCGGTCCATCACCTTTCGGTACTGGCGGAAAGCGGCTTTCAATTTCGATCCCGGTGGGGGGGGGTTGAGCAAAGCATTGACAAAAACCGACTGTTCTTGGGTGGTCAAACGGAGCAACCGATGCTCCTCAACCACGCGGTTGGCCGCCTCAGATACCGCCTGGACCACAAAATCCGAAAGAGATCTCCCCTGCAGTTTTGCTGCTTGTTCAAATAATGCTTTCAGATCGCGGGTGATACGTGCTTCCAGACGCTCGGATCGTTTCTGGCCGCTTACCATTGGCATGATGCAAACTCCCCCTCCTTCATTCAAGGTTTCTCTCAGATAAGTTTGTACGGCATTCTGCCGGGTAAAACAAGGGCTCAACCCCTAATCCGCTTCAACCCCAGCTGGGCTGCCTTCTGTACCGGGGAGGACTCAGCGGTTGAATGGAGTTGGGTGTAGATCCAGGCCGCCTCACGCAGCTTCTCCTGAGCCACCAGATCTTCGGCGCAGGCCAGCAGGGCATCTCCGATCCGTTGACGTGTTCCGGGAGGAGCCTTGGGCAGGGCCTTTATCAGCTCCATATAGGCTGAGGTCCCACGAATCATCCCCAACGCTCTCGCGGCTGCTTCGCTGGTCATGGAGTCGCTGTCCAGAAGAAGGGCCCCGAGCGCGGGAACCGCGGCATGGTCGCGGCGCCTTCCGAGGGCGTTGATGATGCCCACACGGATAATTCCCTTGGTGGTGTCAAGTGCCGCACGCAATGCCTTGGCCGCTGAAATGGGGGTGATCGACTCCAGGGCATGCGTGGCCATTTCCGCAAGGTTCTTAGCATCGATCAAACGGGTCAGGACCGGGACCGCCTCGGCTGCATCAAGCATCCCCAGCTGAAGACACGCGAATTTCCGGGCATCATCGGTGGAGGGGCTCTCAAGAAGCCCGATGAGCTGGGAGGCCAGCTTCTTCCTTGCATCCAGACTCGGTAAGGCTCTCTGTACCGCTTCCTCGATTCTGGACAGAGGTTCACGGCTGTGACCGAACTGATAAGTCCGGGCCGAAATGAATGCTCCCTGCAGAATACTGTCTTCAACCATGGGTTTTGTTTCCTGTTGGTTCATCGTCTGGCCTCCCAGTCGCGCCCAACCATCGTGAGCGCTTGGAATCATCACCCTGGCTCAGAGAGTCCAGGGGGCACGCATGGGACGCTTGAGCATCCGTTCGGCATCGCTGTCACCCAAAACCCTCTCATTCACCGGATCCCACTGAATCTTTCGGTTGAGCCGGATGGCGATGTCACACAGATGACTGATGGTGTCTACCTTGACCGCTGTGTCGATGGGGCAGATGGTCTCCTTGCGGCTCCTGATGCAGTCGATGAAATTCTGCCAGTGATCGTTGCTCTCATAGAGATGAATTTCGTTGGGACCAATTTCCGAGTTCAGCAGTGAGGGCGGATCGGCATACAGTCCACCACGATCCACGCTCACCCAGCCTTTATCGCCGATGAAGGTGGTGCCATGATCCATCGGGCCACGGTAGCTCTCGATCAGAGGACGGACCCTGTCCGAACTGACAAATCGGACCACCACCCCATCCGCATAACGAAGCGTCATATCCCAGCTGTCGATCACATCATAGAGCCCATCGGTAGGGATGGTACCAAAACCCTCATACTCCACCGGTGCACTGTGATCACTGTTATTGCCCCACTGGGCTATATCGAGAGGATGGACTCCCCACCCGGCGATGTAGCCAATGGAGTAAGGCAGGATCCAGTATGTTCCGCCTGGCCGGCAACGATCCACCGTGTAGGGAACATACGGCGCCGGGCCAAGCCAGAGGTCATAGTCGAATCCCTCAGGGACTGGTTCGGGCTGTACAGAACCACCCGCTCCCCCCAGCGCACACCAGACATGCATGGTGTGAAGTTTGCCAATCCGGCCATTGCGGACCAGCTCACAGGCATAACGAAAATTACGGTTCGATCGTTGCTGGGTACCGTATTGAAAGACCGCGCCATAGCGATTGACTACCTGGCGCAAGATCCGGTTCTGCTCGAAGGAGAGGCCCAGCGGTTTTTCCACATAGACATCCTTGCCCGCTCTCACAGCTTCCAAAGCAATGGGAACATGCCAATGGTCGGGTGTGGCGATGGCAACTGCATCGATGTCCTCACGCGCGAGCATCTCACGGAAGTCGTTATAGGCGGTACAACCTTTGTAGGTCCCCTGGCCATACTTCTCCGTATAGAATTGATCGATGGCAGCTGCGCGCTCTTCACGTTTGGAACGGAAAGGATCACACACTGCCACGCACTGAGCCGAAGGAAGTTTCTGGAACTCCTTCTGGATATCCGTACCGCGTCCCCCCACCCCGATATGGCCCAGGGTGACACGCTCCGAAGGAGGGGCTGCCTGAGAACTCCCAAACACGGAGGAGGGAATGATGCAGGGGGCCGAAAGAATCGCTCCTGTAGAAGCCTTGAGGAAACCACGCCGGGACCAGTGCAGGCGTTTCATGGACAGGACTCCCTTCTCTTCTGAGGAGTTTTTCTCGATAAAAACGAAACAGAATACCTCTTTTACATCTGGGAGTCACGAAAAAAATCACTGACCCATCAAAGCAAACTCCCGGATCATCACATTCGGACCGCGAGTCAGCGTGGCCATCAGGTCCAAAGCCTCATCTCCCGAATCCTGATCCGTGACTGGCAATGCAATCCAGAATCCGGAACCGGCGTATTCACCAATTTCCCCGTAATTCTGACGGTCGAAAGCGATGGAGCAGGCACGCCCCTGGTTGTTCCAGTCACTCAAATGGGCAAAAAGGGTTCCATGAAATCCTTTCGGGCAATTGATGCTGATGCCGAGTTTCCTGTCATGCCAAGCTGCGCCGGTCTCGTCACGCCAGCAGCTGCCACGGATCTCGTATTGGAAACCCTCCTTACGGACCAGGACCTCATCCTGATCACGGGTCCAAACCTTGGGTTCACCTTGTGGTGTATTCACACTCGCGCGAACATCGAGGACCGCCTGGCTAAGGTCCTTAGGTTCGGCACGGTAGCGGTAGATCAACGGCTCCTCGAACAGGCGGTCCAGATCCTCTAAGGCCAACTCCTGGACCGGATCGAAGGCGGGAGAAGTGACATACTTCATCAAGCTGTGACGCAGTTGTCGTGCTGCGGGACGTTTCTCCAGGTCTGTCAATAGATCGAGCGCGGTCACCAGTATCCTGCCCCGGCCGACACGCGCCTCGAAAGCCAGTCCCAGTTTTCGGTTGTGGGCGAAACTGTCCACCACTTGGAGGAAGGGACGGAAAGCGGGGGGAGTCTGATCGAGAACCAGCTCCCGCGAGCCGGTCATCACATCCCACCACTGCCAGTTGGTGTGGAACTCAGAGGGGAATTGTGCGAGAGCGGGATGCTTGGGGTCACACAGGAGGCTCATTCCCCCCTGTTCGCTGGCGAAAAGCAATGGACTCCAGAAAGGGGGTTTGAAATTCGCGGGGATGGCATGAAAGAGTGGTGTCTCCGGCGAAACCGCGAGGAAAACCGTCTTCCCTTCAGCGAGGGCACGGCGCGTATCCTCATCCCAGGTTTCAACAAAAGTAATCCCACTCGGAACAGGAGTCCCCACCTGCGATCGGTAGATCCACAGATCCCAGCGGTTCTGAATGGAGGGGTTGTCGGCTAGAAAGATCCGGAGAACCGCCTTGCGGGGCGCGGGATCCTCGTGCAAGGGGACCTCGATCCGTCCTAACCGAGTCAAACCGCCTGTCTCCACATCCCTTTCTTCCAATTTCCCGGAAGCGAGTGGTCTTCCACCTTTGTCCACCAGTTCCCAGGCTGGCTGGATGCCTTTCAGGGCAGCAGGCCCATAGTGATAGAGATCCACATCGGCGGTGAAGGTTTCGCCTGTCGTCCACACACGTTTGGGAAAGCGCGCCAGAGGGACAGTGGGACTGCAGTAACGAGAGAACTCCTCCGGGGTGATCAGCCCCTTGGAATCCCAGAAAGGATCGAGCATCCCGACCAACGCGGTTCCCTGGCCTGGGAAGTCACGCACATCGAGGAGCTGAAATCCCCCAAAGCCGGGGGTGCGCAACGCCGCCTCGATGTCCTCCTTGTAGAGAAGCAGCATCAAGGCTCCGGATGCTTTGACAAATTCAGGAGCCAGGTCCAGCAGCTGTTTCCTGGCCAGATCTTCACGGAAGATCTCGAAGTTCTTCGCACGGAAAACGCCGGTGTATTTGGGGATCTCCTCAAAGTTGGGGTAGATGGTCCACTGGCTGATTTCATGGGCCACCACTGGGATCTTCAATCCCGCCAGTGACTCCCGGTAGTCCCAATCAGTTCCCGGGCCGCGTAACCCACGCACCGGACCCTTTTCGGTTTTGTGAGTCACCCGGTAATCATCGCTGAGGGTGGTGTTCCAGGCGGTCATGCAGGTGTACAGGTGACGTGGATCGGTCTGTTGGCCATGCTTCACGAGATCCTCGAGGAAACTCAGCTCCCCTCCGAGTTCATTGCCCATGCACAACAGACAGAAGGAGGGATGGTTTCCATAGGTTTCGAGGATACGGTCCATCTCTTCTCTGATGAAACGGTCGCGGGGTGGGTTCTTCCCCACATCGGAAGCCCACAACGGCAGTTCAACCTGGAGGTAAAACCCCGCTTCATCGGCTGCCTGGAAAGCCGCCTCGGGCGGACACCAGGAGTGAAAGCGCATGTGGTTCAGGCCATAGCTGCGCGCGATGGAGAAGATCCTCGCCCACTCCTCCACCTTCATGGATGGATATCCGGTGAGCGGGAAGATGCAGCATTCCAGGGTTCCACGCAGGAAGACCGGTTGGCCGTTATTGGTGAAGCGGGCATTGCTTGCACGGAACTCACGCATCCCGAAACGGACTTGGTCCTGGTCCTGGAACCGAGTGCCCTCCATGGAGGCCATGAGAGTGATCCGCACTTCGTAGAACATGTGCTCGAATTCGCCCCACAGGGCCGGATCTTCACCCAGGGCGAGCGTGAGATCGCATTCGGTCCTGCTGGCGGAGAGCACCATTGGAGAGTCTCTTGAGGTAACCTGCTCCCCCGAACCACTTGGCACGGCAAAAATCCGGAGGACACCTGAAATATTCTTCCCTGTGCGGTTCCCAACCTTGACCTTCACCCGCGCGGAGTGGTTCTGAATATCGGGGTAGACCTGGGCCGACTCGATCCAGACGAGGTCGGTGGCGGCCAGCTCGATGCGTCCGATGATTCCATTCCAGTTGGACTGGGTGTGTTCGGTGATGGCATGGCTCCAATCACCGATGGGGTATTGAATGGCGTTATCCACACAGATGGTGATCCGGTGCTTGCCCGGTTCGAGAGAGGCCGGTAACTCATAAACATGGGGAACACACAGGCTTTCCCGGGAACCACAGAGAATCTCATCGGCCCACAGCGTTGTTTTCCAATGGCAGCGTTCCAGTAGGAGGGTGATCCGCTTACTTTTCCAACTGTCGGGGATCTCAATCTCACGCTGGTACCAGGCGCAACCGGTGTAGGTTCGCAGACGGCTCAAATGCCAGGTTGAGGTTTCAGTCACCACCTCCCCGTAACCGCCTTGATCGGTCGAGCCAGGCAGCTGGATGGTGTTGGGGAGCTGTTTGGCGAACCACCCCTCACTCTCCCCTACTCCTTGAGGATCGAGGCCGAAATCCCATTCTCCCGCGAGTGAGATGGTGGCGCGTTGACCAAAATCGATGGGAGTCTCATCAGCCCATCCCACATGAGAAAGTCCGGGGAGAAACAAAAAGAAACACCAAAATACAACCTGCCGGATCATCCCGCCGCCTCTTCCTCTGTCTGAACCCCCGCCGGTGTGGTCCACAAGGTCAGGTTGGTAAGATCCCGCGGCGTGCGTTCGAAGAGGCAACCCAAACCATAGGCGATCAGGAACAGGAAGATGTTGACAAACAAACCGGTGTAGTAGGTGTGGAAGGGATGAGCCAGCCAGGTGGACAGCCCCTCCGGCAGTCCACAGGTATCCATAAACCAGGCCTTGGTGATCCATTTGAGCTCGAGGATTGCTGCATACATGGAGAAGAGAATGGTGACAAAGATGGCGAAGCCAACGGTCCGTCCATTCCCACGTGTAGTCAGAAATCCGAGCATGTAGATTCCGAGCAGTCCGCCTCCCAGGATCGCGCCGAGCTTGGAGCCTGTGTCCTGCAAGGTCAGTTTGCTCATATTCAGGAACAGGGTCGCACCGCCCATCATCAAAATGACGCTGGCCGCCGAAAGAATGCGTGCCACCATGACATAATGACGCTCATCGCGGCTCTTGGCGATGTGACGCCGATAAATGTCGGTAACCCCCACGGCGGAGATCGAGCAGACACTCGATGCCGAGGCACTCATGGCGGCGGAAATAATTCCGGCGATCACCAGTCCCAGCAACCCCGAGGGGATCGCGGTGACACAGAAATAAGGAAGTATGGATTCGGCTTTCATACCGGGTGCGCCGGAGAGAATCGCAGCAGCGGTCGGATCGGGGTGTTGCTTGAAGTAGACATAGATGCTGGTGCCGAGGAACATGAAGAAGGCCCAGGTGGGCACACTCAAAAAGCAGCAGATCCATATGGAGCGGGTGGCTTCTTTGGGATTCTTGGCGCTGACATATTTCTGGATGACATTCTGGTTGCTGCTGTATTCAGTCAGCCAGCCGCACAGGCCCAGGATGAACATCATCAGGATGGCCTTGTCCTGGATCGAGAACCAGGGCGCCTGCTCCATTTTCCCTGTTTCCATGTTCAGGTCACCCAGCATGAATTTGCCATCGGCCCAGGCGGTCGAGATGATAGTCGAGAAACCCCCATCGATCCCCCCTACCACGGTCTTCAGGCACAGGAAGGCCCCGAACCAGAGCACAAAGGCCTGGATGAACTGGGTCCACACAATCGCCTTGATTCCGCCGAGGACAGTGTAGGTGCCGATGACCAGGCCCCCCACAAAGATGCACATGTAGGGGGTGGCTCCGGTCATCTGCTGGAAGACCAGCGAGACGAGATAGAGAATGGTGCTGATGCGCATGATCTGCCCGATCAGGAAAGCAATCGAGGCATACATTCTCACCCCCGGCCCGAAACGTCCCTCGAGGTATTCAAAAGCGGAGGTGCAGCGGGTCCTTCGGAAAAAGGGTAAAAAGATTTTCGAGGCGGCATAGATCCCGAAAGGCAACATGAAAGCCGGCAGGAGACGCAGGTACGCGGTCTTGTAGGAGTCCGCCGGATAAGCCACCACGGTGATCGAGCTGATCGAGGTGGCGAACATGGCCAGACCAAGCAGCCAGGAGGGAAACGAACGGTTGCCCACGAAGAAGGTCTCCGTGGACTTGTTGATCCGCGCGAAGATGGGCCCCACCGATGCGAGAATGCAGAAGTAGACCGCGAGAATCGCCCAATCCAAACCTCCAAAATGAGAAGTCATCCCCATTTTCCTCCCGTGCACCACCAAGATGTCCTTGAGAAGCCAAGCTCTCAAAATCACAAGAAACCAGCAGTAGCAGCTGGACCGGGCGGGTATCCAGCGGGACAGACATTTTGTGGGGAGTGTAGTGGGTTCAGGAGTGAAGGGAAGCGGGGAAAGGGGAAGCCTGTGCGTGAATGACGGCTCTCAGTGGATCTCCACCTCAATGTCGTTGTCCGTAACCCGGCGCAGGATCACCTGCTGCTCCCCAAACCGGTATGAGATCTCATCGGGACGTCCCCGGAAAGCATAATATTGCACCAGGGTATCCTGTGAACCAAAGTCATCGGTCAGCACAAACCGTCCCTTCCCCTGAGGAATGACTGTGACACCGGCATCCCAGTCGGTGAAGCCATTCTGACGTGCAAGCGGTCCCCAGGCGATGCAGACAGCCCCCTCATCCACACACTTGCGGATGGCGGTCATGGTCTTCTCGCTGACCCGTTTCCCAGTCAGGAAAAGGAGCGGGATCCCTTTGAGCCGTTCATAACCCACAAAATCATCGAAGACCACCACACCATTGAGTGGCACAAAGAAGGAATGCATCCCCGAGCTCACCGGATCATTCAGGTAGGAAGGAGTTACTTCGCTGTGATAACGGGGATCATTTGGCGGCCCAGTGCAGGTATTCTTGAAATAAGTAAGTCCATCTGTTCCAGTCTTTCCATAGGTCAGCAGATTCCAGATCGAGAGCCAGGCGCGTGTGTTGGCATCTCCAGTAAGATTTGGTGAACCATACAGGTTTTTGGTTCCGACTGATTTCTGCCCGAAGTCGCCATCCTCGAAACGGATGATCGCGGTGGTGGGACGGATATCCCGGAAGGTGTAGGGGCGGGGATGAGCGGGGATATAGGTCCGGCAGAACCACTTAAGGACTTCTCCATGGGGAGTCAGCTGATACCGGTCAGGGCTGATCACATTCACCAGCGAGAAGGGAGTTCCCTGTTTTCCCGCGGGAAGCAGGTTATAGCCTGAACCCTCCAGGTAAACCCGGTCTGCCCCCATCCAGTAGGCGAAGATCAGGTTGGCGCGAATCTCCTCGGCGGTGTGGCCGGGAACCAGCTGGTAGTACCACATGTCGCAGTCCACCCACAGCTCCCGGTTGTACTGGAGGGCTGCCCCCAATCCAATCGCGAGGCTGACCGGGGAGTAGAACTCCTTGCAGATTTTCGGGCAGGGAATGAAGCCCGATCTAGCGGCCAAGTGGAGCAGGTTGGGCCAGACATGGGTGGCGATCACACACGGAGCACCCAATGAGTCGTATTGGGCTTTCAAACGTTGGTAGCCCTCGGAAACCTGGTCGTAGGCATCAAAGAGACTGGTGAATTT
>CAYZUX010000092.1:0-20964 GCA_964481775.1 uncultured bacterium
ATACACCGTGGGCGCGGTCACCCTTCCGCGTCAGCGTTCAGCCATGATCCCGATCGTCACCGATCCCATCAAGGCCGAAAGACTCAGCATTTACAACCGCAACACCCTGGCCACGAATCCCCTGCTGGGTGCGCGGCTGATCAACACCACCGGCAAGCACCTCCTGCAAGGCCCGATGACCGTCTTCGATGAAGGGGCCTATGCCGGGGATTCCCAGATCGACAACCTGCCACCGGACCAGAACCGTCTGCTCAGTTATGCCATCGATCTCAAGGCGCGTGTGAATTCCAATACCACCCATGATGATTCGCAGGTGGTCTCGGGGAAGATCGTCAAGGGAGTCTTGGAGATTTCCAATAAGAACGTCTCCAGCCGGGATTATGTGATCGCCAACCTGGATACCAAGGCGAAAACCTTCGTTGTCGAACACCCGATCCGTGGGGGTTGGGAACTGGTGGACACCCCCAAGCCTGTCGAGAAGACTGATGCGGTGTACCGCTTCGCTCTTTCTGTCCCTGCCGGAGCCACGCAGACCCTGGTGGTCAAGGAACAGAGGGTTGGCTTCCAGTCGATCAGCATTCTCCCTCTGAACATCGAACAGATGGTGTCCTACATGGGATTCGGGGAGATCTCCGAGCCTGTGCGCGCGGCGATCGGCAAGGCAGTGGAAATGCGCCGTTCCATGACTGAGATCGAGCGTTCCATTGCGGAGAAAACCGCCAAAGTCCAGGAGATCACCACCGAGCAGGAACGCATCCGCGCCAACATGGCCTCCAGCATCGACACCAAGAGCCAGTACTACACCCGGCTGCTCACGAAGCTCAACGAGCAGGAGACCCTGATCGAGGGATTGCAGAAGGAGATCGTCACGCTTCAGGAAAAACTCGAAGGTCAGAGAAAGGAATTGGAGGATTACCTGGCGCAGCTGGACATTGGGTAACTTGAATCGCTTACCCGCCAGTACATCATGTCGTGGGTACCACTGGTCGGAGTAGTGAATTTATTCGCTTTTTTTATCCGTGGATGCGAGATGACCTGGAGGGATGACACAAAGCGAATAAATTCGCTACTCCAGCTGTTTCGTTCGGTGGGCGAGTTCATGCTCCTCCCACCGACTGCCCTCCATCCACCGGCAAGAAAACCCCGGTGACATAATCACAACGGCACAGGAACTCAACCGCATCAGCGATATCCTCGGGACTGCCTTGACGTTTGAGGAGGGATTTCCGGATCACCGTCTCACGTTGCTCTTGGGTGTAGTCTTCGGGGAAAAGAATCGGGCCTGGGCCGATGGCATTGACCTGAACCTCCGGCGCGAAGGCTTTGGCCAGCCCCATGGTGAGTGAGACCAAACCCGCTTTGGAGACACAGTAAGGGATGCGAGTGGGCCAGGGAGCGCGCCAGCTGATATCAGCGATGTTGATGATCTTTCCCTCGCCCAAGGTAACCATATGAGGCCCGATCTCTTGGGCCAGCCAGAAAGGACCAAGGAGGTTGGTGTCGAGGGCGAAGTCCCAGTCTCCGGGTGTGACTTGGTCGAGCGGGGCTCGACCGAAGTTCGCGGCTGAATTGACCAGAACTGGCAGGGCCCCTTTCCATTCGATGGCTTGGTGAGCTGCACCGCGCGCCTCATCCGGGACCGCGAGGTCCGCTTGGACCAGTAGCGACTCCACTCCCAGCTTCCGGATAGCTTCGGCGGTCTCATGTGCTTCCTGTTTCGAGTGGCGATAGTGAACCACGATGTGGCAACCCAGTCCCGCCAATCGTAGTGCTAATGTTCTCCCGATGCGTTTTCCCGCGCCGGTAATGAGGGCGGTCTTGCCTTTCAGATCCATTGGATCGTGTCTCTAAACCTTAATCTCCACCCGCTTCCCGGTTTCACTGCTCTCGATTGCCCCGAAGACCATGGCCAGGCTCTTGATATTGTCGGTGCAGATGGTCTCGGGTGTCTTTCCCGTACGGATACATTCCACAAAATCACGAATCTGCCCCACATGCCCGCCTTCCTTGTCGGCGATGGCATCACCCGGGACATTCAGATCTTCGAGCTCTGAGCTGAAGCCTTCTGTTTTAATTACCCGCTGGCCCTTGTAGCCATCCGCGCCATCCCAGGTCAGGCATCCCTTCGAGCATTGAATCCGCCAGTCGGCTTCCCAGGTGGTGTTCAGACCCTCGCAACACCAACTTCCCCGATAGGTGTAGACAATCCCCCCGGTCATCTCGAAGAAGGCCAGGCAGGAGGCATCATGGTCATACCAGGATCCTTTCGGATTCCAGTCATGGCAATAGACCGCGACAGGATCGGCCTGCATCAGGAAACGTGCGGCATCGAAGGTATGGATCGCCATGTCCAGCACCAGGACATGCTTCATCCGGTCGCGGAATCCGCCAAAGTGTGCGCCGATATAGAAATCCGAGTTGACTGTGGTGATATCCCCAGCCACACCGGTTTCAATGAAACGCCGTAAACGCCGGATGCGGGCATCAAAACGCCTGTTTTGGATGACTGCATAGGTTTTGCCGGCTTTTTGAGCAGCGGTGATCATCTTGCGGGCGTTTTCCATGCTGTCGGCCATCGGCTTCTCGCCCAAGATGTGACAACCATGCTCCAGAGCGGCCAGTGTCACCTCGACATGGGCTTCGGGGACAGTCACATCAAAGACGATGTCTGGCTTGACCGCATCCAATGCCTTGCCCACCTCTTTGCCCGTATACACCCCCTCCAGGCCAAACTCCGAGGCCCGTGTCTTGGCGTTCTCCTCGATCACATCCACCAGGGCCACCACTTCAACCCCTTCGACCTGTTGCAGGAACTTCAACCATTCACGGCTCATGCCGCCACAGCCAGCTAAAAGCGCTCTTAACTTGCTTCCCATTGAATTCTCTCCTCGGCAGGAAATGCGGTTAGTTCAGAAAGATAGCATAGTGATCGTTCCGATGGATTCCCGTTGTAACGGTTGAAAGAAACTAATGATCGAGGTATAGGCAGACGTTTGACTGCCAAACAACCATATACACCTGTTCCATCGAAACATTCCTCGTTTAGACTTGGGCCTACCATGGCGGGAATGAGTATGGAGATTTCAGCGGGGGCCAAAGCCCTGTTGGAGACAGCCGGATTGAGGGAGTACCGGGACTTTCTCACCCCCCCTCAAGCGAAGGTGATCTCACAGGTAAGGGATCGTGTGGTGTATTTCGTCCCCTCCTCTGGCGCAGACCAGCCTGGCTTGTACCTCAAAGCCTTTGTCAACAAAGGGGCCAATCACCCCCTCCTGCAACTCCTTTCATTCGAGACTCCCCACTCTCTGGCCGAAGCAGAGGCACGGCGCCTGAGATGGCTGGAGACGCATGATTTCCCTGCGCCACGTGTCCTGGCCTGGGGGGCACGCATGAATGGCCCATGGGAAATGGATTCGTTCCTTGTCACCCAAGAGCTGACAGACCTCCAGGCCATGGATGAGTGGCTGAGCGATGCGGCTCAATCCCTTCCAAGCCATGCCTTCAGGATTCATAAGCGAAGGCTTCTCTCTCACTGCGCACGGACCCTTTCACGACTCCATAAAGAGGGTTTCGATCATCCCTTCCCTTATCTCCGGCATTTCTTTGTACCGCGTGGTTTTGGGATTGCGGGTTCTGAGGAGGAAACTCCCCCAAAGGTCGCCATCATCGATGTCCACACCGCGCGAATCGGACGGACCGTATCATTGGTCAACCGTCGGAGAGCATTGGCCGAGTTGTTGCTTTCCTCGCTGAAATCTCCCCTCGGCCAATCCGACCGGCTGTACTTTTTGCAGGAGTATTGTGGTGGTAAGGCCAACCGTGAACTCTTATCGGGTGTGATCCAAAGGCTCCGAACCAAGCTTCGCCGTCACCCAAACAGGTACCGCTGGGCGCGCGAGGCAGTGGCCGCCATCCCCTTCCCCTCATCGTTCCGTTCCTGCGGAGAGGTCTAACTGATGAGTGCGCTCTCACTGGCTCATATCCATAAGCGCTTCGGGAGGAATGTGGCCTTGATGGATGCCTGTCTGGAACTCGCCGAGGGGGAAATCCATGCCATCCTGGGAGAGAATGGGGCGGGGAAGACTACACTGATGAACATCCTGTATGGCTTGCTCTCTCCGGATCGTGGAGAAATGAAACTGGATGGAAAACTCTACACCCCCGCCTCGCCTTCCCAGGCACGGCGCCTTGGGATTGGAATGGTCCACCAGCACTTCATGCTGGTTCCCACACTGACAGTGGGGGAAAACATCCTTTTGGGCGAGGGGGCCTGGTCACATTTCAACCCAAGGAAGTCCTTGATCCCCATCCGTGAACACATGCAGAGATTGGGTTTCGATCTCCCATTGGAAGCGAGAACCGAAACGCTTTCGGTCGGCGAGCTCCAGAGGGTTGAAATCTTCAAGGCCCTCTGGAAAGGAGCACGGTTTTTGGTCCTCGATGAACCTACAGCGGTACTCACTCCTCAAGAGACAGAGGACCTGTGCGCTTTGCTCAAGAACCTCAGCCAACAGGGTGTCTCGATCCTCTTCATCAGCCACAAACTCGAGGAGATCGAGAAATTATGTGACCGGGTCACCATCCTTCGCCGTGGTCAAACGGTCGCTTGCCTGCCGGTTAATAAAACCACCCGTGCGGAGTTGTCACGCATGATGCTGGGAAGGGACCTCACCCCCCTGCCCCCCTCTCCCGCCAGGAGAGGGGGGAGTAGTCCCCCTCTCCCCATGGGAGAGGGGGGTAGGAGGGTGAGGTTGTCTGTCCGGTGTCATGGGGCAACGGGATCACGTTTGCAGGGTGAGTGGACCCTTCACGCACCAGCGGGAGAGATCACCGCGATCGCGGGAGTCGAGGGGAATGGACAACGTGAATTGGCCGAAGCTATTTTGGGAATTACCACACCCCATGGTTTGGAAATTGAATTCAATGATGAATCCTTACCTCGCGGTGTTGCTCAACGCATCGAAGCAGGTATCGGTTTTATCTCCGAAGACCGTCAACGAACCGGATTGGTCCCCGGTTTTACAGTCCAGGAAAACCTTGCGCTCAAGGATATTTCGAGAGCCCCTTGGTCCAGAAATGGATGGCTCTCGGGACGCAGTGCGAGGCTGCGGGCAACAGCCCTGATCGAACGTTACCGGATACACCCTCCCCATCCGGATCACTCAGTCACCTCATTGTCCGGAGGGAACCAGCAGAAAGTGGTGGTGGCGCGTGAAATCTCACGGCAACACCATGTGCTGGTGGCCACGAATCCCACACGTGGGCTGGATGTGGGTGCTTGTGAAGTGGTCCATGCGGGGCTTATCGAGGATGCTCAAAAAGGCGCTGTGGTGCTGCTCATCTCCACCGAACTGGATGAGATCCTTGCCCTGGCGGACCACCTCTATGTCCTTTACCAGGGGCGGATTACAGCAATTCCGCGTGGCAGTTGGACCAGGGAAACCATCGGACTCGCGATGCTCGGAGTCCCACTCGAAAAGGAAGGCTCATGAATACGGCTTCTCTAAGGGGATGGTTCTCCTCCATGGTGGTGCTTGTGGCCGTGTTGATGTTGATTGCCCTTTGTCTGGCTCCCTTTGGGCAAACTCCCTGGGAAGGGATTCAGACCCTCTTCAAGGGTGCACTTGGAAGCCTCAGAAGAATTTCAGAATCCTTGGTAAAAACTTCACCCCTGCTTTTTACTGGCCTCGCCGTAGCTTTCGCCTTTCGGACTGGTGCGCTCAATATCGGGGCGGAGGGACAATTCCTTCTGGGGGCTTTAGGTGCAGTGGCCGCCGGGCAACATCTGGAGGGACGACCTGTGTGGATCGCCTTGCCCGTGTCTCTGCTGGCGGCATTTCTCGCGGGTGGGCTGTGGGGGGGGATCGCGGGTGCCCTGAAATCCTGGAGAGAGGTTCCCGAGGTTATCAGCACCATCATGTTGAACTTCGTGGCCTTGCACTGGGTTTCGGCGCTGGTAAGGGGGCCACTTCAGGATCCTCGTTCCGGATTGCCGGAGTCAGCGGAGATCGCGGCCGCTGCTTATCTGCCACGCATCTTCAGCGGTTACCGCCTTCATTGGGGCTTGATTCTCGGAATCCTGCTGTGTGTTCTTGTGGGGCTTTTGTTATCCAGAACAACGATTGGTTTTAAGATGCGTGCGGTGGGATTCAGTCCTACCGCCTCGCTTTATGCCGGTTTCTCGCCGAAACGGACCTGGGCCACCTCACTTGCGCTTTCGGGTGCCCTGGCCGGGCTTGGGGGCGGTGTCGAAGTGTGTGGGATCACTTACCGGGTTTATGACCACCTCTCTCCCGGCTATGGATACACCGCCATCGCGGTGGCGCTGTTGGCGCGTTTGAATCCCATCGCGGTTATCCCGACCGCCTTCTTCTTCGGCGCCCTGGAACAGGGGGCGGGAACTCTGCAACGTGAGCTTGATGTTCCATTGGTGCTGGTCTCGGTGGTTCAGGGACTGGTGATCCTCCTCGCTCTGCTCCTCGGGTTCCACCGTCCTGGAGAGACATCCTCGAATCCCACTGAGGAGAGCACATGATCTCCCTCGAATCGGCGGAATACTTTCTCCAATCGGCGGTAAGGATCTCCACGCCGTTGCTGTTGGCGGCATTGGGGGAGCTGGCCGCTGAGAAATCGGGAGTCATCAACATCGGGTTGGAGGGGAAGGTGCTGATGGGGGCCTTCGCCGGATTCGCTGGAGCCGCACTGACCGGATCGCTGGCGGTAGGTGTTGTCGCGGCGGTAGCCGGAGGTCTCCTTCTGGCCATTCTCTTCGGTTTCTTCTGTGTCACGCTACGGAATGACCAGATTGTCACCGGGGCCGCACTCAATTTCCTGGCGGCAGGCACCACCGGATTGCTCTACAAGGTGCTCTTCGGCACCACAGGCTCCACCAGCACGATCACCCCCTTTCCCGAATGGAATCTTTTCGGACTCAAGTCTATTCCTCTCATCGGCCCTGTGTTCTTCGCGCAGGGTGCTTTGACCTATCTCGCGGTGGTTTTGGCCATCGTCATGGCCTGGTTGTACTACCGGACCACGCTTGGTTTTCATCTGGAGGCGGTCGGCGAACACCCCCGTGCCGCCGATGCGGCGGGGATTCCGGTCAACCGGGTGCGCTGGTGCGCGGTGCTGTTCGAGGGAGTCCTCGGAGGGCTGGCCGGGGCTTCGCTTTCCCTCTCGCTCTCGAACACCTTCAATGAAGATATGAGCAATGGGAGGGGCTTCATCGCTCTGGCCATTGTGATTTTCGGACGGTGGAATCCCCTGGGGATTCTGGGTGCGGCCTTGTTCTTCGGAGCGGCCACGGCATTCCAACTTCTGCTTCAGGCCTCGGACATCCTCTGGCTCAGGAACCACTATCCCTATCTCCAGATGCTCCCCTATCTGCTAACCTTAGTGGTATTGGTGGCGGCGGTGGGACGTTCCAGATCCCCTTCCGCGCTGGGAGTTCATTACCATCGGGAGTGAATGGTTTGCAGCCTGGAAATCTGGTTTTTCTTACACGCCGGATCGAGATCTCGACCGCCCATTCGTATGTCCTTGAAACGCTGACACCTGAAGAGCGTATCCGGACCTTTGGGAAGAGCGCGGCCACCCATGCGCACGGGCACAACTACGATATCCGGGTCACTGTGGCGGGGCCGGTCAATGAGGATGGCGATTGGGTGATGAACATCAAGGACCTTGACCGGATCATGCGCGAGACTATCGAGGAGCAGCTCGATCATCATCACGCCAATGTCGAGGTGGAGAAATTACGCAACCGTTGGCCGACCCTGGAGACCCTCACCACTTTTGTCTGGGGGGAGATCGCACCAAGGCTCACCGATTGCCAACTCAAGGAGGTTCAGGTCTATGAGAATCCCGACTTCCATGGGGAGTACCGTGGGGAGGACAGGATGGTTTACCTGACACGTATTTACCGTTTCTCGGCAGCCCACCGGCTGCATAATTTGAACCTTTCCGATGAGGAAAACCGTGGCCTGTTCGGGAAGTGCAATAATCTGCATGGGCATGGGCATGATTATGTGCTCGAAGTCACCGTCGCGGGCGATCCCGATCCCAAGACCGATTGCCTGCTGGATATCGGCCAGATGGATGCCACGATGCAGACGAAAATCCTGGATCCCTTCGACCATGTCTACCTGAATCTGGACACCGAGGAGTTCAAGGACAGGAACCCCAGCTCGGAGAACATCGTGATGGTCTTTTGGGGCATCCTCAAGGATGCTTTCCCCCCCGCGCGGCTCCACCGGTTGAGGTTGTGGGAGACGAGTAAGAGCTATTTTGATTATTATGGGGGGTGAGTTGTCTATGAAAGATTGAACGTTAACTCATAGGACAACCCATTTCCCTTTATCGAGTCTCCCAACAGATAGCTCAAATGATAATGGGCAAACCGTTTCTGATCAGGCTCAATTTGATCAGAAATAAAAGCTGTAAATGCGAACCATTCACAGAGGGTTGAATAGGCGTCCTTGTTCATCGTGATGATCCCTTCACTTCCCCGTCGTTCATAACTCACGGCGGATTCCAGAGGAGCGGGATGACTGATAGCCCAATCGGTTTTTGTGAATTTATATACAATTGGGTCCTTAATTTCTTCCGGACTAACCCACTCAGTCCAGCCCGAGGTGAAGATCAATCGTTGAAGCAGACCAAGCTCTTCACCTTTGGAGGCTCCAACCAAAGTGGGCATACTTCGTGACCATTTGATATCCCCTTCATCGAAATCGACAATTATCGCGCCCTCACGGCGTTGCATCGAAACAGAGAGGAGAAATCTGGCAATTGACTTATACCAACTCCCAGTGCACACAAGTTCATCAAGATCTTCGGAGGAGTATACATTGACAGGCGGCGGAATCCACAAAGCTTCGATTTCCTTGGCAGCCAGGTCAATTGGATAATCCACAAAGGTATGTTTTCTGAGTTCTGCTTCAGTATGAGGGAAATCTTCGGAGTAAGCCACACTTACAGACCATCGGCCAGAAATTATGTCTACTCGTTCGATCTCCCGGGAGGCAATGGTAAGAAGATTTTGATATAACCAATCATAACCCTCTTTGTTCATTGCCAAGTGTAAAAAACTGAAGACATCCTCATCCAAAACCAAATCAAATAGATTGCTTGGATCCCCCTTGGCGAATCCAAGCATAAACTGGTCATAGGACCTTTCCTTATCAAGCACACAGTGCCATCGGAGTGGTTCCCCAAAGGCTGTCGTATTGACTTCGATAAATGTATTCCGCTTGCATGAGTCTACTTCCCACATTTCATCAAAACAAATATCATCACAATCATCCTCTTTGAAAAACAGGTTTCGTCCATGCTGCCACCAGCTCGCAAGCTCCGAGGCTAACGCAAGTAAGCCATTCTGGTTCCCGATAATTTGAAATGACCTATCCCTGATGAGCGTGGCCAGCCGTGCTCCCGGAACAAGTGCATATCGGCTTTTCTGTTGATCTGTCATCTCTTTGCAATAGTTGTCATCAACATGATTCGAAATTTCCAGAAATCAAATCCCCACATATGGATAGGTTCAACATATTCTCCCTTGTAGGTGAGAATGCGCCCCTTCAAACCAATCAGACTAAACGGACCAAAAGAAGACTTCTCATAGATATGGATGCAGACCATAGGCGAATGTCCTATGTTGATTCCCTCATCCGCGATTAAGGTCTTGTTCCAAGCAATGTATGTTCCCGCGACAAGAATTATGAACAGCCCAGTCCCAATTAACAACCAACTCTTCCCAACTCTCTTTGACCATCGACAATCGCCAGGAAGTGCATTTTTCGATGCTGCCTCAGGAGAATCCAATCTTGCTGACAAAATGGTTTGATCGTTATTGACACCCATATTGGTTGCACTCCCCTTCCGCGTCCCTCCAATCCCTCCGTCCCTTCCACGATTCAAACCCACAACCAGCGAATAAATTCGCTACTCCGGCGGTCAGGCTGGATTCTCCCGTTTGGAGTTCAACCTTTAGGTTGCCCAGACACGCTGAAGCGTGAACTCCGAACTCGACAAGCACGCTGAAGCGTGAACTCCAAACAATTACCCCAACCCCGCCCTCTCAAAAAGCTTGTCCACCGCGGTGAAGTAGAATCCCTGATCGAAGCATTTCTCGATGGCGGATTTGGAGAGGGATTTTTTGACATCCATATTTTTGCGGATCAGGTCACGGAAATCGACCTTCTCCTTCCAGGCTCTCATGGCGCTGCCTTGAACAATCTTGTAGGCCAGCTCGCGGGTCATTCCACTCTCAGTCAATGCCAGCATCACGCGCTGGGAGTAGACCAATCCCAGCGTCTTGTCGATGTTGGCCTGCATATTTCCTGGATAAATGATCAGCTTGGCGACCAGGTTGGTCATCTTGGCGAGCATGTAGTCGAGCAGGATGCAGGAATCGGGGATGATCACCCGTTCGACCGAGGAATGGGTGATGTCGCGTTCATGCCAAAGGGCGACATTTTCGAGCGCGGCGACTGAATTAGCGCGGATGACACGGGACAGCCCGGTGATCTGTTCTGCGGTGATCGGGTTACGTTTGTGTGGCATCGCCGAGGACCCCTTTTGATTGACATCGAAGAACTCCTCGAGCTCCAGGATCTCGGTCCGTTGCAGATTGCGGATCTCCGTCGACATCCGTTCCAGCGAGGCCGCCACCACCGCCAGGGTGGTCAGAAAACAGGCATGGCGATCGCGCGAGATGACCTGGGTGCTGACCGGGTCGGTCCGTAGATCCAGGAGCGCCAACGCCTGTTCCTCGATTTCGGGAGGGAGGTGCGCGCAAGTCCCTACCGCGCCGCTGATCTGGCCATAGGAAATCTGCTCGCGCGCAAACTCCAGACGCTCTAGAGCACGTCCCAACTCGCAGTACCAACCCGCCATCTTGAGTCCGAAGGTGGTCGGTTCGGCATGGATCCCATGGGAACGTCCAATGCAAGGGGTGTACTTGTGGGTGACCGCTTGGCGCTTTACTGCTTCGCGCAGGTTCTGAACGCCCTGGATCAGCAACCCCGCCGCTTCCTTCATGTTCAGAGCCAGCGCGGTATCGAGTACATCGCTGGAGGTCATGCCGGCATGGATGTGACGCGAAGCGGGCCCGACCTTCTCCGCCACGGCGGTCAGGAAAGCGATGACATCATGCTTGACATCTGCCTCGATCTGCTCCACCCGCTTGACCGAAAAGGCGGCCTTCTTGCGAATCCGGTCCCAATCCTCCTGGGGGATCTCTCCCAGCTTGAAGCGCGCCTCGCAGACAGCCAACTCAACCCGCAGCCAGGTCTCGAATCTGTGAGCATCGGTCCACAGTCTGGACATTTCTGGACGGCTATAACGTGGAATCATGGTGGAACCCTTCCCAATCAGAGTAGATCAATCCCTTGCCTCCTCCCAGAACGACAAGGTCTCCCTCATACAGAGGGGAAGGACTGTAATCTAGGATTGAAGGAAGGGTTGTCAATGGGAGGGAGATGCAGTTTCACTCCGAATATTACGATAGGACTGATAATTCAGGTCAAGATTTCGGAAACTATACTCCCCACTCCTTGGGCACCTCCAGTGTAAATGTCGTTCCTTTTGTGTCATCGCTGGTGAAGTACACCTTTCCCCCCAGATATCTCTCGCCGAAGAGCTTCATGCTGTAGGTCCCGATCCCGTGCCCCTGACCAGGTTTGGTGCTGAAGGAGCGGTTGAAAACCTGGAGACGAACCTCCTCGGGCATGACCGTGGTGTTATGTACATGGAATGCAATTCTCTCCCCCAGTTCTTCGAAACTGAGAGTGACAGTTCCCCCCGGGGGTGTGGCCTCAAGAGCATTCTTAGCCATGTTGACCAGCACTCGCCGAAGGAGATCCGGGTCAGTCTCAAGGTCCACATCGGGAGTTGTCTGAACCTCCATGATCCTGCCACGTGCCGCTTCATGATTGGCAAGGAGTGTTTGGACCTCCGTAAGTATCCCTTGGGGGGACACTCCCCCCGGATATGCATGTAGCTCCCCTGTTTCTGCGAGGAAAAGTTGACGATGTTCGCGGATTTCCTGAATCAGGACCTCAGATAAAGTAGCCAGGATCGTGAGAGTTTCTTTGGCATCTCCAAACAGGTCTCCATGATCCTCCAACAAAATCTGACTCAATCCCTGAAGTCCCCCAGCGGTGTTCAACACATCATGAAAGAAAACACGTTCCAGGACTTGCTTTCTCTTCTCGGCACTGATGTCTCGTAATGCACACACAGTGATCGGACCGGCGTCCAGGTTAAAACTGGAAGCCACTACTTCAAAATCCAGGGCACTGGTTTGACCTGTTTCCACACTGATCTGGCATTCCTTTGTGATCATCTTCCCGGTGCGCTGGCATTCCAGGATGGCATTCACCGCTCCACACATGGCACAGGCTTCGGAGGTTCCACAACCTGCCGGTCCTTCTTCTGCATGAATACATCCGACCACCTCGCCGGGACGCTTGCCGATGAGGTCTTCGGGATCTTTTGCTTTAACTGCCTCCAGCATCCTTGAGTTGGCATAGACAATCTGCCGTTCTTTATTGAGAACCACCGCTGGACAAGGCATGGCATCCAGGGTTCGCGGGAAAATCGGGAATTCCAGTACACTGGAAGTTAATTGCTTGATGTCCGCCGGATCTGCCCTTTCCGGGGGAGCATAGTAGGTTTTCATGGATAGATTTTCCGGTGTGTTGTCAGGTTTTTCAGTGGACATCATCTCCCTCCTTTTGCGGTGTGGATGAGTTTGGGGACCGAATCTTGGCAAGTTCCCAAGACCCAAAATAGGCTATCCTATTTTTTCGATTTTTCCTGTATTCTACCACAACGGTTGTCGCTCGTACCTGAAATTTGTTGAACCAACCGGAATATCCGTTTGTGTATTCAGGTATCCTCCCATTCAGGAGGGGAGATGTGACAAAAGGCAGTCTCATTAACCATCTATCTCCCGCTGCCAGAATCAGCGCGTGGTACCTTGTTATTGGAATCGTTTGGATCCTTTTCTCTGACAGGTTCGCCCATTTCCTATTTCCCCAACCCACAATGAATGAGGTCGTCCAGACGCTGAAAGGATGGCTTTTTGTCCTGGTAACCAGTCTCTTTCTCTTCGCGTTATGCCGGAAATACATTGCCGAAATCGAAAACCACCTAGAGGAGGCGCAAACTTCCAACCGGTCCCTCAAGCTTCTTTCTCAATGGAATCAGACCCTGGTCAGGGAGCGGGAAGAGCAGGAACTCTATAACAAAATATGTCGGCTTCTGGCTGATGAGGGTGAATATCCATTTGCCTGGATTGGGATGAGTGTCCAGGAAGCCGATTCCAGGGTCTCGGTTACTCCTGTTGCTGCGGCAAACCAAAAGAAAGATTCGTCTCTGTCATCCGGATTCCCTCATCCGGTGATCAAGCGCACGATGGAGGTGGTTCACAACTGCCTTCGAACAGGCAAACCCGAAGTGGTCCTCAACATCCCCCCTATCTCATCCGATTCGGATGACTCAGAGGTTGATCAGGGCTCGATCATTCACTCCTGTATCGTTCTCCCTTTATTTTATGAGAAACAAACCATTGGTGCACTCACCGTTTGCTCCAATGAAGCGAGTACCTTTAATGACCGTGAACGAGACCTTCTTGTCGAACTGGCCAATGACCTTTCGTATGGAATCTGGGCACTCCGATCAAGTGTGGAAAGGGAAAAGGCACTCCAGTCCCTCAAAGACGCTGAAAAACATTTCCGTCTTCTGGTTGAGGGAGCGACAGGACACGCCATTTTCATGCTGGACTCAGAGGGTAGGATCCTTAGTTGGAACACGGGGGCTGAGAAAATCTATGGATACACACAGGAGGAGATTCTTGGCCAATCCGTCTCTCTGTTCCTTCCGGAGGATCAGCAGGATGGAGTCAATGCTTTCCGCAGGGAAATGGAGGTGGCTTTTGAAAATGGTTCCTGCCAATCTGAAGGTTGGAGACTCCGGAAAGATGGAACCAGGTTCTGAGGAGACATGGTCCTCTCGGTGATCCAGGATGATGCGGGACAAGTGAAGGGATATGCCATGGTTACCCGGGACCTTACCCAACTGCGGCTTTCCGAGGAACGCGTCCTTTTGCTGAACCAGGATCTTGAACGGCGCGTTGCGGAGCGAACAGCCAAAATCATGGTGGCCAACCAGGAGCTGGAGACTTTTTCCTACACAGTGTCCCATGATTTGCGGGCTCCTCTTAGAGCCATCAGTGGTTTTGCTGAAATTCTCGCACGACGTCACCGGGAGAATCTCAATGAAGAGGCAAGGCATTTCCTCTCCAATATCATTGAGGCCTCTTCCCGGATGAACCTGTTGATTGATGATCTCCTTTCCCTAGCACGGGTGGGACGTCAGGCAATCCGTCATGAACCGGTCGATCTGGTAAAAATCACGGGTGATCTGGTCCGGGAAACCTCATCTCTTGCCAAAGAATATGGTGTTACGGTGCATACTTCCATTGATTTGGATTCTCAGATTGTTGAGTCAGATCCGTCTTTACTCAGACAAATTCTCCTCAATCTCCTGACCAATGCCATCACCTACCGCCGTCCGGATGCCGAGGGGGGGCCACATGTTTGGATCACGGCGGGGGGGCAAGGTGAGGATCTTTTGATTGAAGTCAAGGACAACGGGATTGGTATTCCGAAAGAATACAGTGAGAAAATCTTTAAACCTTTTCAGCGGCTGCACAATCACGAGACCTATCCAGGCACTGGAATTGGTCTGGCGATTGTCAAGAAAGCTGTGGACCTTTTATCTGCAAAGATCCGGTTGGACTCCATCGAAGGGAACGGTTCCAGTTTCTATGTTTGTCTACCCCACTGCCTGAAAAGGAGCTAATGATGCAAGAGGCAAAAATACTTTTGGTGGAAGATAACCGGATGGATGTGGAGCTGACCCTGGATGCATTCAGGGAAGCCCATTTTGGTAATCCCATCCATGTTTGCAGTGATGGTGAGGAAGCCCTCAATTATCTCCTGGGAAATGGACATTTCTCGGATCGAACCCAGTATCCCCTGCCAGACCTGATCCTGTTGGATCTCAACCTTCCCAAGATCAATGGGCATGAAGTGCTTAAAGAAATCAAGGCGAGGCCTTTTCTCAAGCGCATCCCTGTCGTTGTGCTCACCTCCTCGAAAGATGAGGCCGACCGGGCAAGGAGCTACGATAGCGGCGTGAACAGCTACCTGGTCAAGCCTGTTTCCTTTGAGGGATTCCTTCAAGTGATTAAGGAAGTGTCTGAATACTGGCTTGTACTGAACGTCGCTCCGCCGGATGCGGAAATTTTTCCACCGGGATAAAAAAAACAACCAGCTAAAGGTTTCCACTGGACACAATACCTGATGGAGGAACCATGACAGAACCAATCCGTGTTCTCTATGTCGATGACAACCCCCTTGATCGGGAGCTTGTTCGCGAGGCACTGGAGCGAGACGATGGCGGCTTCGTGTTGACCGAATCTGCGACACGGTCTGAGTTTGAATCTCACCTGATGGCTGGCCAATATGACCTGATCCTCAGCGACTTCAATATCCTTGGATTTGAAGGGCTTAAAGTGCTGGAGACAGTCCAGAAAGTCGATCCAGAGTTGCCGGTTGTTATCGTCACTGGTACAGGTTCAGAAGAGGTGGCGGTGGAGGCGATGAAAAGGGGCGCGGCTGATTATGTGATCAAAACTGCCTCTCATATCAGACGGCTTCCTGCTACTTTGAAGTCTGTCCTGGAAATGATCAGGTCCCATCAGCGAATCCGGACTCTTGAGGACCTTACCCAGTCAGCGCTCGATTCCCTCTCCGCACATATCGCCATCCTGGATGAGACGGGGACAATCCTGGCCACCAACACTTCCTGGGACAAGTTCGCCAGGGAGAACGACCTCCTGGAGGCCTTTTGTACAGCAGGTGTGAATTACCTGGATGTCTGCGACAGGGCGGCTGGTCCCTACTCCGAGGAAGCTCCCAAAGTGGCCATGGGGATTCGTGAAATCATTGCAGGAACGAGCAAAGAGTTCTTTCTTGAGTACCCGTGCCATTCCCCGGAAGTGAAACGCTGGTTTATTGTCCGGATCAGCCGCATGGGTGAGCGTCAACCTGCCCGGGTGGCGGTCTCCCATGAGGACATCACCCCCCGCAAACTTGCCGAAGAAGCTCTTTCCGAGAGCGAAGAAAGGTTACGAATCGCTCTGGAGAGCGCACACATCGGAATCTTCGATTGGAATCTTCAAACAGATGTCATCAAGTGGAACAAGGAGCATGAACGTTTGTTTGGGTACGAGCCAGGAACCTTCCCTGGAACATATGCAGCCTTTGAGGCGAAGATTCATCCGAATGATCTTGAAGCTATCAGGAACGATATAGCTCATGCTCGGGAAACAGCTACTCATTATGAGAGAGAACATCGAGTCATCTGGCCTGATGGGAGTCTGCATTGGATCTGGGGGAAAGGATGTTTTCTTTATGACAATGAGGGAAAACCCACCCGTATGGTGGGTGTGGTGCGTGATATTTCAGATCGATTAAAAATTGAGCAGGAAATTGTACAGTCGCGCGATTTCTACCTGACCTTGTTCGATGAGTTCCCTGGCCTGGTATGGCGTTGCGATCCCAATGGAAAGTTCAACTACTTTAATCGTGGCTGGTTGGCTTTCACGGGTAAAGACTTGGAAACTGAATTGATGGCAGGTTGGTCATCTGGAATCCATCCGGATGATCTGGAGCGCTGCCTTGAGGCACAGTCCAAAACTTTTGAAAAACGGGAGCCCTTTGAAATTGAATACCGGCGGTTACGTGCCGATGGTGAGTACCGTTGGCTTACCAGCATCGAACGTCCATTCTGGGAGGTAAATGGAGAGTTCGGAGGTTTTGTAGGGTATTGTTTTGACATCACTGAGCGGCGTGCCAGGGAAAAAGATTTGCGTAGACTCTCCACGGCTATTGAACAGTTGGATGAGGTGATTGTGATCATGGATACTGGGGGATCCATCGAGTATGTGAATCCCGCTTTTGAGAAAGTGACTGGTTACTCGAAGGATGAAGCACTCGGACAGGATTTCGAGTTCCTCAACAGCGGACAGAATTCCGAGGCATTCCTCGAGGAAATGTGGCAGACCATCCTGAGAGGGGAGATATGGCAAGGCCATTTATTCGACAAGCGAAGGGATGGAGTGGTCATCGAGGTGCAAACCAGGATCTCACCGATCCGCGACCAGGATGGTAATATCAGTAATTTCATTGCGGTTCAACGCGATGTAACCAAGGAAATAGACCTCCAGAAACGTCTACGCCAATCAGAAAAGATGGAGGCTATCGGCCACCTGGCCGGTGGAATTGCGCATGATTTCAATAATATGCTGCAGGTGATCCTGGCCTATAGCCAATTCCTCCAGAAAGACCTCCTGCCAGGATCTTCGGGTTTCCAGGATGTTGCGAGAATTCTGGAGGCAGGCGAAAAAGCAGCGGAGCTCACCCGCCAACTGCTCACTTTCAGCCGGCGGGGGGAGGTGATCAAGGCTCCGCTCGATGTGAAGCCAGTCATCAAGGAAATCACCAAGCTTCTTGAACGGACATTTCCATCAACGATTTCGATCAACTATTCAGTTGAGGGAGATCTCCCCCAGATCCTAGGAGATCCCACGCAGATCCATCAGGTGCTTCTTAACCTGAGCGTGAATGCAAGGGATGCCATGCCCCATGGGGGCGCCATGTGTATCGAGGCAAAACCAGTGACCCTCACTGAAGCCTATGCCAAAGAGCACCCCGAAGCTTTTCCGGGGGAACACCTTTTGCTCTCCGTTTCAGATACCGGTGAAGGTATTCCTCCAGATGTTCTTCCACGGATCTTTGAACCCTTCTTCACTACCAAAGCGGAAGGAAAAGGAACTGGTCTTGGCCTTTCGACCACCTATGGAATCATCCGCCAGCATGGCGGATTCATCGATTGTAGCAGCCGTCCTGGAGAAGGAACCGTTTTCCGTGTATACCTTCCTGTCCATAAAGGTCCTGCGAAAAAGCAGGATTCGTCTGTCTCCGATTTCCGGCTTCCCAGGGGCACGGAGACGATCCTTATGGCTGATGACCAGGAAATGATTCGCAAACTGGTTCAAAGATCTTTGTCGAGCCTGGGTTACAGGATATTCACCGCGGCCAATGGACGCGAGGCAGTGCAGCTTTATGTCAAACGGCATGGGGAGATCGACCTGTTGGTGTTGGATGTTCAGATGCCGGAAATGGATGGATTGGATGCCTGCGAGATGATTCGCAAGGTTGATCCTGAGTCCAAAGTCATCCTTTCGAGTGGTTTTATTGACCAGGACCTGGAAGCTCGGTTGCATAGTCTTGGAGCATCCGGCTACATCCAAAAGCCATTCACTATAGATAACCTTGCCATCCAGATCAGAAACATACTTGATAATAAGTGAGAGATGGCCATGACGCGGAAGGGACAATTACACGCTCTTGTAGTTGATGATGAACGCCAAGTCCTGGCCCTCTTGCTCAGGGCGCTGGAGGAAAATGGTTATGCCTGTGATGCGGCGCTCAATGGTGAGGAAGCTCTCCAATACATGTCCAAGGCTTCATATGATCTCGTGGTGACCGATCTTCGCATGCCGCGGATGCATGGTCATGCACTGATCACACGGCTCCTCGAACTTGAGATCGTACCCGTCATCGTGGTGGTGACAGCAGTTGCCGATCCCCGGATCGTCCTCGATCTGTATCTGCGGGGCGTCTCAGAGGTTTCTTTCAAACCGGTTAACATAGAGATCCTGATGGCGAAGATTGCCGCCTTGATGCATTTGCGTGGCGACTCTGGAAACATCCCCTCGCGGGATGTGAGAATGGTTGAGACCTCTCGTGAAATTCACCGGGTAACGGGAGATCTGCAGGCTCAACTCAAAACGATCGAGCAGAATTTTCAATCCACCATCGACTCACTCAAAAAGCAGGAGGCTGCGTTGGAAGACAGTTATCTCGGCTCCATGCGAATGCTGGCGAACCTTGTGGAACAAGTGGGGGTCCATACGGGTAGCCATGCCGGGAGAGTGGAGAGCATGGTTGCCAGCTTGAGTCCCCGATGTGGTATTGAGGGGTTGGAACTGCGTGGGCTGAAAGTAGCCGCTTTGACACATGAGATCGGTCAGTTTGGATTACCCGACCGGATTCGTTCTCAGCCACCCTGGGCACTGACGGAGGACGACCGGTTGGCCTATGAACGATACCCGATCATCGGTGCGGCACTCCTGAGCCAGGTGCCAGGTTCCGAGACAATCTCCGAATCTGTTGAATCCCACACGGAAAACTACGATGGGAGTGGCTTCCCCGAGGGAAAGATGGGACGAGACATCCCCATGGGGGCTCGAATCATCCGGCTTGCGGATGGTCTGGACACCTACATGATGCACAACCACCAGGGTGACAATATCAAGACCGAAGCCGCAATGGATCACATGAAAACTTACAGGGGAACATATTATGATCCTCAACTTGTCGACCTGGCACTGACCACCCCTGAATGGTTCTCGTTTGAGACCGCGCCGATTCCGGTCACGGAAGTCTCTGGTAGCGACCTCAAAGCGGGGATGATCCTTGCGGAGGATCTATTTGATAGTTCAGGGGTGTTTCTGGGACGGAAGGGAATTACTCTCCATGATGTGATGCTTCCACGTTTACGCAAAGTGATCGGATTCAGCAAAGTGAAGGTGATCATCCAGTAAGGGATTCCGGTTTATTTTCCACTCTCCCATCGCAATAGCACAAAGCGGTCTACGGTTCAGTCAACTTTTGACCGATCATATACGTTAATGCCATCAACTTCTTTGTGCTTTCCGGTTTCCTCCCGCCCGGCGCGAACGGCTGCAGTCGTTTCAGTCCTCCTTTTCATGGTTTCTTCGATCACAAGAGCACAAGTTCCCACCGGTTCTCGCTTTCAGGAAGAGGTTCCATTCCCTCAACCTCTCGGCGATCCCATCGAGCCGTTTAACAGAAGTATTGGCTATCTGAACCATGGCATCATGATCGGGGTGATCGATCCCACCGCCAAGGTTTACCGCCTGATCATCCCGAAACCAGTCCGAAACTGTGTGAACAACGCGGGCAGGAACCTGGCGTTCCCGGTAAGAGGCGTGAACACCCTTCTCCAGGGCCAGTTCGTGGAAACGTGGGAAGAGACAAAACGGTTTGGAGTGAATACCACCGTTGGAATCCTGGGTCTCTTTGATCCCGCAACCAAGTGGGGGATTGGGTCCTATAACGAAGACACGGGTTTGACTTTCGGGAAATGGGGCTGGGAAAATCAGATGTACCTGATGCTCCCTTTTTTTGGCCCGAGCAGTGAGCGAGATGCCATTGGGAAGATCGGTGACACCGCGCTTAATCCCGCGACCTACCTTTTTCCAGCCAGTCCGATTTTCACCTACAACCGTCTTTCGGATGATGTCATCCCTTACAAAAGGCTGACCTCGACTGAGTACGATCCCTATGCCATCTCACGAGACCTCTATGCACTGGCCCGTCAGGAAAAGATCGAGATTCCCCCTGCTCCCGGTGTGGATGACAGTGCGACACAGACAGTCAATGCCGTCCTTTTTGAGCCAAAAGATCCCAAATTTCCTCAGTGGCGCAAGAAGCGAAAGATCGATGTTCCTTCTACTGGGGCACGCCTTCCCTATTCGTTATGGCTACAGAAAGATCCGGCTCCAGTTGTTTACATCCTGCCCGGACTGGGAGGTCACCGTGAGGGAAGCTCGGCCTGTGCCTTGGCGGAGATGGCTTACAACGCCGGTTATTCCGCCGCAGCGATAAGTTCGTCCATGAACTGGGAATTCATCAACAATGGCTTAACAGCCCCTGTGCCAGGTTACCCTCCCTCGGATGGAAGGGACATTGTCGAGTGCCTGGATACCATCCACCGTGATCTCCTCGCACGGTATGGTGGACG
>CAYZUX010000093.1:0-20871 GCA_964481775.1 uncultured bacterium
GGACGGAGCTGCTTCCACATCATTCCTTTCCCTCCATTGGTTCCACGATTCAACACACACCACTTGGCGTATGGATTTGGAATTCCTAAGGAGAGAATTGTGAAATCAATCTGGAAACCCTTCGCCATTTATGCCTTCCTGGATATCCTCTGCACCGGCATGGGGATGGGTGTGCCCATCATGAATATCCAACTCGGATTCCTGGTCGGGTGGTACCTGGCACGGCGGGCATTGCGCGAGGAGGATTTCTCCCCGTCCATGCTCAGAACCCTGCTTCTGCGTTCACTGATCACAGTTCTGCTCACCTTTGCGATGATGGCGGTGATCTGGGGGCCCTGGTGCAAGGTGCTGTGGGATTCCAACTACGACTACACTCAGACCGGCGTTCCACTCATCCTGTATGGCGCGAAATCGAGTTTCATCGGCTGGTTGGTGCTCATGGTCTTCATCTCACCCTTCCTGCAACTGCTGACCACTCTGTCGGCGGCGGTGGTGACGCTGGCGGTCAGTCTCGGTTACCAATCCCATCCGCTTCATCAGTAATTAGATATTAATAGAAGTGGAATTGAATGAAGGAAGGCCACATTGGATGCTGCAATCCCTGGGAGTTCGGATTTCATTTTTCAAGTAGAATCTCTTCAATAAATCAACATTTTTCTGGTAAATTGAAAATACTATGAGAATTGCTATTATGCTACAACATAGGAGCCTTGTTTGGTTATTTAAGGCCTCCAAAGAGAGTGTAATCCAGCTTTTGTGCAAAAAGGGATAGAATACAACACGTTAGGAAAATGTCGAATTCAAGTATTGGCTCCTGGGAAAAAGTCAATTTCCTGTCTTCCTGATCTTTTTCTCACTCTTTCAAGGAAAAACTATGAATATTCGAAGGAGGCTGATCATTATTCATTGTTGAATAACGTAAAAAGAGCATCATATTTACAAAGAGATGGAATATCAGAACAAATGTCAGAATCATTCATTGGCATGTGAAATGCAAATTCTTTGAACACAGGTTCTCAGAAGGTTCCGGCGACCTGTTACGGAAGTCTCGGTCAGAAGCAGTTTTGCGAGGAAAAAAGGAAAGGAGGACAATCAGTATTCAGACAAATGGGTGTTAGTTTGTAAGGAACCCTGCGGATAGGAGAACATGGTCTACAGGATTTTGGAGACGAAAAAAGTTGACGAGGATGTGTAACATGCGACTGTCAATCCTCCAGAGTAAGTACATGCAAAAGATTTCAAAAAGAACTGTCGTCTTGTAAAACAAGGTCTGAATCAGATCGAGATCGGCTGCCAATGCCATGGATCACATTTACCTGAAACTCGTCTCTGAGATTTCCTCCCAACAGCCGGGAACGGTCGTCGTACAGGTCTCAGGGAAACTCGGCATCTCGGATGTTGGCCGTTTCCGTGCTGAAATTGAACGTCTGTATGGTTGTGGGTGCAGTCACATTGAACTCGATATGAATGAACTGCTGTATATCGACTCGGGTGGTCTCTCTTCACTGATCCCTCTTTACCAGTGGATCCGGGAGAGGAATGGATCTCTTCGTATCCTGAACCCGCGCCGAATCATTCGTCATATCCTCATTTGTGCGCGTGTTAATGACATCATCGAAATCGACTATGCAACATGAATAACCATCAGGAGATGGAAATTATCTCAACTCGTTCGCCAAAGTTATAGTCACCTATGTTATGGACAATATTTGGAACGAACCATGGGAGGGGGATAAATTAGGGATTTCTGTCAACCGGGAGGTGACCTGTGTGTTGGGAACATATGGGAACCAAATGGGACAAAATCAAAACAGGAATTCTGGAGAAATGGGATAGACTCACCGAGGAGGAAAGGACCACCTATGTCGGAAGGTGGGATCTGGCCCAACAGAAATTCCGGAGACGAAACGGCGAGTACAAACAAGCCGAAAACAGTTTTAGGGATTCTGGATCTGGGCGACCCTGTTTCTTTTGAAGGAATTGCAGATTAGAAGGCTTCGAGCCTTCCGTGTGTCAAATGCCACTTTTTTAATGTGGATAAGGTGAAACCCTTATCCCCTTGAGGATCTCCTCTTTGCCCGGCTCCATGATCCGGAAATAAAACCCCCAATTTTTCCCGGTTTGTCCGATCTTGAGGAGGACAGTAGAGGTGCCCTTGGGCAGCTCCACAAGGGTACGATCCTCATCAACCGATCCAGTGCGTGAAACTTTGTGATTCCAGACCTCCTTCCCATTCAGGAAGGCTTTGATGGAATCATTGCTGCCCATACGGAACTCTGCCTGTTTGGGGCCATCTTCGAGAGTCACCCAGCAGACCGCATAAGCTACCACATTGTCCTTTTCCGCGAATTCATCCCTGAGATCGACAAAGGCCCTCCAATCCGGAGCGGTATTGAGCCTCCATGTAACCTCTCCTGCCTTACCCATGTAGCGTGCTGAAAGGTCAATCTTTTCCTCGGGAGGGTAAGGGGTGTCGTGTCCTTTCATGCCGGGATTATCAAAGGGACCGCAGATCTGCCAGCGGGTGATGAATCCCAGCTCCGGTGCGAAATGTTCACCCACCGCATTCTCAGTTTTCTGATGGGCGATATCGGCCAGGATATAGTCATCATTGATCGCCTCCATGCGATCAATCGAAGCTCTCAGGCCGGTTACATAAGTCCGGTATTCCTCGAAAGAGGCCGAACGCCGCGGGTCGCGTACCCCCAAGTAAGACTTCATCTCCTCGAATGAGAGCCGGACCATCTCCAGCCGTTTCTTCACGGTGTCAGAGGTGTCCAATGATTCCGCCTTGAGTAAGGCAGTCTCGCAATTCTTGATAACCTCAGAGGGGAACAGCTCGGGATACTGGATCAGTCCCCACTCTACCTTGGGTTTGAAAGCACCAATCCGCGATTCCATGGCGTCATAGAACTCGGCCATGGCGGGAGCTGCTTCAAGGAAAAAGGAATCGAGCATATCCCGAAATACTCCTTCCCCATCCTGGGCACTGTCCCACATCAACTGACTTGCCACGTAGTAGTTTGGATAATAGGCGGCCCAGGAGTTCTGTCCCTCGTAGGACAAACCACGGATTCCCATCTCTTTGTAGAGTGGCATCTCGTGGATGTGGGCGGACCACATCGGCCAGGGCAGCGCGCCACTGTAAGGGACAGGATCATACTCATAGATGATCAGCCTCTTCGTGTGATTGCTCCACTCTCCGAGGAGTTTGCGGAAGTCCTGTCTTGATTCGCAGAAGGTGTCTCCGATGCCATGGGCAGAGCAGAAGGCACTGGTGGTGATGAAAACAGTCGTGTTTGGGTGGACAGGAACCTTCTGGGGTGGGTCGGTGTGGTTTTCGTTGTAAGAGTAAGTGGTGACACAGACCCCTGGGTGGTCCTTCTGGAGTGCCTCCACCACCTGGTTCAGGAAGATCTGGTAACGGTCGGAGATGCTTGGTTTTCCGCCCCGGTCCATATGTCCCACATCAAGTGCACGGCAGTGTTCACATTCGCAAAAGTCGGTGTTGTCATCGGGACATAGGGAGTAGGACTCAGTGTCCGGATACTTGTCGAGATATTCATCAATGCTTTCAATGACCAGGCGGACCGCCTCCGGGTTGGAGGTACAGATCTGCTGCTTGACCCGTTTGCCCTCCACAAGGGAATAAAGATCGGGACGTTGTTCATAGGGCGCCTTCTGGGCGAGTGTCTGGGTCAGGTTGTGTCCGTGCTGGATATTGGGACGTCCCATGCGGTTGCGTCTGAGCCAATCCCGGTACCGGACCGAAGCCTCGGGGGAGCACCCATACGCATACCAGATGATGCGGTAAGCGAAGTCAGGTGTCTCTGTCCGCTCACCGACCGCGAGTGACAGGTTAGGATTCTCCGGCAGGCATTCGCCAATCTCCCCAGGCATGATCCACCTGCACCCCAGATCTTTTAACAGGGTATACACCGCATGACTTGTTCCGGTGGGGCTGCCACCGAGAAGATAAATTCCCTCGGGTGTGGCCTTGTATAGGAAAGACTCCCTATCAAGTTTGGGAACAGGGAAGGGAAGGTCCTTGAATTCACTGGCCTCGCCGACATGAAATGGAATAAGGCCAGGTTTCTTTGCTTCTCCAATCTGGGCGCCAGAGATTCCTTTCAATGACCGGATGAGATCTTCGAAAACTGGCTTCAGCTGGGAATTGGGGGAACTGTCTCTTACCAGGTGGACCGCTGGTTCGCCATCGATCGTGAGGGGGACATTGCTTTGTGCCATGCAGGCAGAAGGCAGTGAGATGAGGAGAGTTAAGCAGATGATAACGATCAGATGTTTGGTCAGGAATCTCATAGCGAAACCTGCCTCCTTGGGATGGTCTGATATCTGCACCATGAGGGCAGAAGATTCAATGCCTCTCTTATGGATCATGCAGAGGTAAGCCCTGCTTCATACATGACGGACCACGACACCTCGCTCTCTTAAGTACTCATGAGCCTCTCCCACCGTGTGTTGACCGAAGTGGAAGATCGAGGCTACCAGCGCGGCATCCGCTTTTCCCTCGGTGACCGCCTCGTAGAGATGATGGAGGGTCCCTGCTCCGCCCGAGGCGATGACCGGGATACGGACCGCCTCGGCGATCGCACGGGTGAGTGGAAGGTCATAGCCATCCTTGGTTCCATCGCAATCCATGCTGGTCAACAGGATCTCACCCGCGCCACGGTTTTCAGCCTCGCGGGCCCACTCGATGGCATCTTTGCCGGTCGGTTTCCGGCCCCCATGGGTATACACTTCCCAGGGGCCAGCTCCTTTAGTTTTCGTCGTACTGCGTGCATCAATGGCCACTACGATGCACTGACAGCCAGAATAACGCGATCCCTCATCGATGAGGTTAGGAGAGAGCACCGCCGCTGTGTTGATCGAAACCTTGTCTGCCCCCGCCTCCAGCATTCGCCGCATGTCAGCCACGGTCCGGATGCCTCCGCCGACGGTTAATGGCATGAAAACCTGTTCGGCGGTCCGGTAGACTACATCCACCATGGTATTGCGGTGATCGCTGGAGGCGGTGATATCCAGGAAGGTCAGCTCATCCGCACCTTGTTCATCATAACGCCGTGCCACTTCCACCGGGTCTCCCGCATCCCGGATGTCGATAAAATTGACCCCTTTGACGACTCGTCCGTCATCCACATCGAGACAGGGGATTATTCGTTTGGCTAACATGCCGATGATGAACCTTTCTTCTAAACCATGCCCCTTGATCTCATGAACTCCAGGCTTTTTCGTGCGCTCTCGATGGGCGGCCCTGAGCACAGGTCCTGTTCTACCAGGTACCAGGCCACTCCCGCTTCCTCCGCTGCCTTGAAAATGCCATCCCAGTTAAGAATTCCCGCACCGATCTCGGCGAAGGATTTATTTTCATCATTGAGCATGTCCTTGATGTGAAGCAGCTCAATCCTTCCGGAGTAGGTCTTGATGTACTCGACCGGATCGCAACCGCCATGTTGAATCCAGTAGGTGTCAATCTCGGCCTTCAGATTCCTGGGCGAGGCGCTGGAGAGCAGGACATCCAGAAAGAATTGGTTGCCATCCTTGCCGCTGAACTCGAAAGAGTGGTTGTGATAGGAAAGGGAAAGCCCCTTTTCTCCAAGTTTCGCACCGATTTCATCGAGCAGCTTGCCTGCCTCACGGTACCCCGCAGCACCTTTTTCCTGAAACTCCTGTGGGAGATAGGGGCAGATCACACGCTTGTTACCGATGCCCAAACTGAACTCAGCAACCTCCTCAAGCTTGTTCCGTAGATCATCCAGGCCAGCATGACTGCCGGCTACCTGGAGATGAGTATCCTCCAGCAGAGCCTTCATTTCCTTCGCCTTCAAACCGCCATCTCCGGCAAGTTCAACTCCATGATAGCCCATCGTGGCCACTGCTTGGACTGTACCTTTGAAATCCTTCGCGCAATCATCACGAAGAGTGTAGAGCTGTAGCCCCACTGGAATCTTTGACATGACACACGCCTCCCAAGAGCAGAATCAGAAGGATTCTGGAAGGGGGAAGTGTCTTGTCAAGGGCGGGGAAGAGTTCCTAACGCGAAGTCATGGCGAAGATCCCTCGGGATACCTGGTCTGGAACCTCCTGGAAATAAGTGTCGAGAAATGCATGGAGGTCAGCACGGAACAGGTCAATCGCCTTCGCAATGGCGGCACCACCATCACCGAAGCCTTTGGTTCCCCAAGGCTCACATCCGTATTCTCCCAATACCTCGGCGGGCGGCCATTCACTGTCGTTGTAACCCACCAGGGTCCAACCCTCCCGCTCCTCGTCGCAGGCCAACCATTGGCTATCGGTACGGATCGCGGTGGTAGTTCCATCGGCGAAATCAAGGCGAAGCTGTCCGGTCAGGGCGGGACGGGGGCCCTCTGAGGTTCCTTTTGGTACCCGCATGGCCAACACGTTCCTCCCCTCGCTTACGCAAGGGGTCAGATCGAGGAAAAAGGGGCGCAGATAGGCTGCATCCACTCCCACTTTTTTTCCATTGAGGAACACATTGAGGACACTCTCTGTCGGAGCGCCGAAAAACCAGGCTCGTGTCACTTTCTTGCCTGAAGGTATCTCGAAGGTTCGGCGGAAATACTTCGGCATAAAGGTCGAATAGACCCATGTTGGCGGAGGTTCTGGAAACCAGATCCACTGGCAACCGGCGAGAGTCATCCCGTGGCCATGGGCCTGATCCTCGTGCTGGTTGGCGAGGTCTTTCTCCAGCACGGATTCCATTTCAAGGAGCTGATCAGATGGGATGGTTTTTCCTTCTTTGATCCATGCGCGGAAGATATTGGCCAGGTTGGTTTCACGCAGGTGGTAAGCATAAGCCAGTGCCCGGCGGCGGAATGCAGCGGATTCTTTCAGGCTCTGCTCGAAATCGTAAGCCAAAGATGATGGTACCAACGGCAAAGCCTGAGTGCCCACCTCAAGCGCTTGCTCGTATCTCCGTGCCGCCTGCTCAACACGCAGCTGGACATCCTCGAGTAGCCAGGGATGCGGTTGCGCACTGTCGGTCTTCATGAAGACTGTCCGGCGAGAAGAATCCCAGGCGGGAGTGCTCACCTGCTGGCCACGGACAAACGCCGCGGAGAGACTGTGAGAGACATCCGACCTTCCGATCTCCCGCAGAAACCAGGAGGTATCCCAGGGGAAGACCTCTTGTGCAAGGGAGCAGAGTCTCCAGTATTCCAGGACATCTTTGGCGGCGGGGCCATAGGGCTCCGCCAAACGAGCAAGAGCGTTTTCCTCGGATATGTTGGGATCTGTGAGGCAGATCCCGGTCATGCGGAGATTGGGATCTTCCTTTGTGGGGATGAGTCCATAGTATTCCTTGATTCCATGCACGCCGGGTGTTCCACTGATCGCTTTGAACTGGCGGTAAATCACATGCGGATGGGCCAGGTAGTGGAAGGGCTCCAGCTCCTCGGTAGGGGCATTCCAATACCCTTCGACGATCACAGGGATTCCGCGTTCCTGGGCCAACCTGCAGACATTCTTGAGCCAGCGGTCCACAGGAATGGTGGCGATGGTCTCGGCGATATTGGGATGCAGGTCAAGCCCCATTCCCTCGGTTTGAAGCAGTTCCACACATTGTACCACCTGTCCAGAGGAGAGTTCCCATGGAGACCACCACAATCTCCCCTTCGAATTGATTGAGCGCCAGGTGGTTGCCAGCTGATTGATAAAAGGAACGACACGTTTGTGAAGAGGGATTCCCCGGCACAGTTCACAGGTCCCAAATTCATTGCACAGCCACGCATCCTGATCGTAAGTGTAAACCAGCAGGTCATCGACCATTCCATATTTGCTGGCAAAGGCATGGATCAGCTGGACATAGTATTCAGTGGTGTTGGGATCCATCAGGCAGCGCGGTTGTTTTCCATTCACATCGATGGTGCCGGAGTATTGAAGGTTATAGGGGGCACCGAAATGAAAGATGTTGTGGAAGCCCAAATCCTTTGACAGGCGGATGCGGTGATGCAAGTCGGCCTCGCGCCGTGCAATCGCCGCTGGAGACTGATCTGAACGTGGGAGGTAATCGGGCTGTTTCAGCAGGGCCACAGTCTCTGGTGGAAGGGATACCACATCTTCCAGGTTCAGTGGTTCATCGCCGGGACGTGCGCCCCAGGCTATGTTGAGCTGCAGGGTGTTGAATCCCAGGTTTTTCAGGCGGAGAAGATTCTCCCGGTTCCATTCCACATCAGGACGGCATGGGCATCCGAGTATCGCGACCGAGTAATCCAGAGATGAAGTCATAACAATAGGTTCCTTTCAGTTTCCTTTGTCAACAGGTGTTACGAGCGAAGTGGCCAGAACTGTATCCATGTCAGTGACTGTCTGGATATTCAGCGTCTTGAGTATCGAAGCGGGAATATCCTCGAGATCCTTTTGGTTTTCTTCGGGAATCAGGATGTTGACGAGCTTGGCACGATGTGCTGCAAGGATCTTCTCCTTGATTCCTCCCACTGGCAGTACCTTCCCTCTCAGAGTGATCTCCCCGGTCATGGCGATATCGGAGCGTACCGGGATACCTGCCAGAGCACTGACCAGTGCGGTGGCCAGGGTGACTCCTGCCGATGGGCCATCTTTGGGAATGGCGCCCTCGGGAAGATGGACATGGATGTCATACAGGCGATGGAAGTCCTTGGGGATTCCGAACTGACTGGAACGTGATCTGGCAAAAGAGAGCGCTGCTCGTGCGGATTCCTGCATCACCTGACCCAGCTGTCCGGTGAGCACCAACTCGCCTTTTCCCTGCAGGATCGCCACTTCGATGCTCAGGATCTCACCTCCCACCTCGGTCCAGGCCAACCCGGTGGCCGATCCCACATCCGGACGCCGTGCCTTCCTGGAGGAATCGATATACTTGGGGATTCCCAATAGTTTCCTTACCACCATGGGAGCCAGGGTAGTTTTAACCGGTGTCTCCTCCTCCGGAGCACTGGCCACCTGGCGGGCCACTTTACGGCAGACTGAGTTGATCTCCCTTTCGAGGTTACGTACCCCCGCTTCGCGTGTGTAGGAACGGATGATCTCCTGAATGCCCGGAACCGGGAAAGCAATGTGCTTCCTGCTGATTCCATTTTCCTTTATCGCACGGGGGATCAGGTACTCTTTGGCGATCATGACCTTCTCTTCTTCAGTGTAGGAGGGAATTTCGATGACCTCCATGCGGTCCTTCAAAGCCGGAGGAACCGGATAGAGGACATTCGCAGTGGTGATGAAGAAAACCTGTGAAAGGTCGAACTCCACCTCCAGGTAATTGTCACTGAAATGCTTGTTCTGCTCCGGGTCGAGTGCTTCCAGCAACGCCGAGCTCGGATCGCCACGGAAATCGGCGCTCATTTTGTCGACCTCATCCAACAGGATGACAGGATTCTTCACTCCCACCTTGCGCATGGTCTGGATAATCCGTCCGGGAAGAGAACCGATGTAGGTCCGTCGGTGGCCACGGATTTCGGCCTCATCTCTCATTCCGCCCAGAGAGATGCGTGCAAACTTTCGGTTGGTGGAGCGCGCAATGGATTTCCCCAGGGAAGTTTTTCCCACGCCAGGTGGCCCAACGAAACACAGGATTGGCCCACGCGAGACCGGATTGAGTTTTCTGACTGCAAGATACTCCAGGATGCGTTCCTTGGGTTTCTTCAGACCATAGTGGTCGGTTTCAAGAATCCGTTCGGCCTTTTGGAGATTCAGTGTCTCCTCGGTTTGTGCAGACCAGGGAAGGTCGAAAATCCAATCAAGGTAGGTCCTCACCACGGTGGCCTCGGGTGAAAGCGGGGCCATGCTGGAGAGACGATGAACCTCTTTCTCCACTTTTTGTTTTACTTCCTGAGGAAGTTCGATGGTGGCCAGTTTTTCACGGTATTCATCGACTTCATCGGCCGGCTCCCCCTCTCGTCCCAACTCCCGTTGAATGGCTTTGATCTGCTCCGAGAGGTAATACTCCCGTTGGGATTTCTCCATTTGGCCGCGGACTTCCTCTTTGATTTTCCGTTCGACCTCGAGGATGTCATTCTCCTGTTCCAGGCAGGAGGCCAGGATATTAAGGCGTCTGAGGGTATTGGGTTCGGACAGAACCGCCTGTTTGACCTCCACTTTCACATACAGATGTGCGGCGATCTGGTCGGCAAGCTGGGATGGATTTCCCAGTCCAATGATCGACAACAGGTTTTCCTTGGGGATCTTTTTTTGGAGACGGACGTAATTCTCGAACAGATCCGAAACATAACGGACAGCCGCATCGAGGCGGACTGAGGGGCGGTGGAAATCAGGCAGAGGGATACTGCGTGCCGCCAATGGGATCTCATCCTGGCCGCCACCTGAGATTGAAAGAACCCTTCGTCTTGCGACACCCTCCAGAAGGACTTTGAAGCTTCCATCTGGCAGACGTACCATCTGCAGAATGTTGCAAAGGGTGCCCACGCTGAACAGGTCGGCGGCTGTTGGCTCATCCGTGGTCGCATCTTTCTGAGTGAGAGCCACGATCGGAGTTTCCTGTTCTGCAGCCATTTCAACTGCAATCGCTGATTTCTGGCGCCCTATGAAAAGTGGAACAACCATCCCCGGGAACAGAACCACATCCCTGAGTGGAAGTAGGAAATGGGTAGCATCTGTCTGTTCTTGGGGAAAAACGATCTCCCCACTGCCCGTATCGATGGGGGGGAGGTCGACTGGCTTAGCTGTATTTGGGTCTGTACGTGGTGGCACAGGTTCATCCTTTCAGGTAAGTAAAAACAGGGTGGGCAATCAGGTTGAGTTGGCCCCGTCATGCCGCTGAAGGGTTGATCCGCCCAGGCATCAATCCCCAAACCATCATTGTCCAACGGGATCTCTTTTCAGGGAAGAGCTGACAGTTCCGGTCATCTTGGATGGGTGCTTTCCGAATCTCTGTGTTGGGGTGATAATCATCCTCCTATTGGTGGAAAGGACCTTCTCGTAGATGTCAGAGTTGAGACGTGATCCTGTTTCCGGAAACTGGGTGGTGGTTGCTTCTGACCAGGAAGCTGGTGTGGTCCTTTTGCCTGCTCAACGGATCACCACTCCACGTGAGCTTTGTCCCTTCTGTCCTGGAGCGGAGAGCCAGTCGAATCATGAGATTCTTGTCTACCGACCTCAAGCCGATGGAGCCCCATCTACCACGGAATGGCTCTTGCGCGTGATTCCCAATCGTCTCCCTGTCTTGCGGACCGAAGTCCCACTCGAACGTGAGGGGATTGGAATGTTCGACCGGATTTCCGGAGTGGGGGCGCATGAAATCATTGTGGACTCTCCGAATCACGATCAGGTCTTGCATGAATTCAGCCTGGACCAAATACGCTTGATGTTGAATGCCTGGAAAGAACGTCTGAATGACCTTCGGCGGGATACCCGGTTACGGTATTTTTCGGTTTTCCGTAACCAGGGACGGCGTGCCGGTGCCCGTTTGAGTCACCCCCACAGCCAGATCATCGCCACACCCACTATACCCCAGGGAATCCGTAATGAGCTCTCCGGAGCGCGTGAGTACTTCGAGTACAAAGAACGTTGTGTTTTCTGTGATTTGCTTGATCAGGAGAGAGAGGAAAAGTCTCGTTTGGTGGTCCAGAATCGTGGTTTCCTGGCATTTTGCCCCTTCGCTTCCAAGAATCCTTTCGAGGTGTGGATCGTCCCACGCCTGCATTCACATCACTATGGGACCATCAGCGGAGAGGAAATTGCCGACCTTGCCGAAATATTACGGTCTGTTGCCGGGGTGTTAGCGGTATCCCTGGCGGATCCTGATGTCAATGTCGTTCTCAAGTCGGCTCCCACCCCACAAGCCCACCGGACCAAGTGGATGACCCTGGAAGAAGATTATCACTGGCATGTGGAGGTCATCCCAAGAATTGCTCGTCCCACCGGATACGAATGGGCTACGGGTATGTTTGTGAATCCGACAGCCCCCGAAGAGGCTGCCGCCTATCTACGGGAGAAGATGACCAGTGGATTCCCATCTTGAGAAAGCCTCCCGCACCCAGTGCCGTTCGCTTCTGGAAACTCCGAGTTCGGGGGAGGTCTTTCGGCTCTTCGTGGCAATACCACTCTGGGATGAGTTTCGTGCCATGGCTTATGGGCACCTGGATGAACTCATGCGCCACCGGTGGCCCTTGAGGTGGGTAAAGCCGGAGAACTGGCATATAACGCTCCAGTTCCTTGGAGATGTCTCAGCTGTCAGAATCCCAAATCTTTCCGAGGCTCTGCGTGAGTCTGTTGGTGGCCATGTTCCCTTTGAGATTGAATTGGGGGAAATCGGAGGTTTTCCTCGTGTTTCGAAGGCACGTGTTCTGTGGGTGGGAGTAAAGCAGGGCCGGGATGCTTTACTTGATCTGGCGAAGGATGTGCGAGAGGGGTGTGTGGCTGGTGGATGTCCGGGTGACCGGAAGCCTTTTGAGGCTCACCTCACTCTCGCACGCGCCAAGGAGATACCCGTGAACATCCAGCTTCCTTCCGAGACCTGCAAAGCCAAATGGGGAACCCATACCGTCGATCACATCGCCCTGGTTCGGAGTCACCTCCAGAAGGGTGGACCTGTCTATGAACCAATTGCCCGGTTTCCCCTTTCCCGATAAGGCAACCATGAGTAAGGATCCATCCCCTGACTAAAGCTCCTCAGAGATGAGGTTGGTTTCTCCAACCCCATCCCAGAGGGCCTGATCCTGTTCAGTTCATTGATTCGTGTGTGGTTCTATTCAGCGCTCGTAGATGGCCCAGTGATCAACGGATGTTTCTATGTGTGGGATGAGTTGCCCTCGAATCTCACCTGGGCCATGAGCCGCGGTGTGCAGATTGACATACCAGAGCCCGGCCAATAAATCAGCCTCCTGGGACTCATCCAGTGTGACAAATCCTGCAAAGGTACCAGCTGCCGCAAGTGGGAAGTTGGGCAAAGTATGGATAGTGATTGTCGGAGGGCCGCTTGAGCCTGCCGCGGCCTTATGGAAATGCGCCAGGGTGACAGGACCTGTCAGCCCTGTCCATTCCAGGCAAAAAGTCAACCGCTTTGAAGCGATGTCATAAGCGGCGTTGATGGTCCCGATTCCACCTGTAGGCGCAATTCCCTCCTGGGTGGTGTCGACTGGAAGCTCTGCAAAACTTGCGGTCGTGGGTATGGAAATCATCTGCCCGCGTAGTTCGCCCTGGCCAAACTGATCGCTGTGTATGTTCAGATACCACAACCCCGCAAGGAGTTGCCCTTCCTGGGTTTCATTGGGGGTCACAATCTCGGTGTGGGCACCCACCTTCGCAGTGCTGAATCCTGTTAGGCCGATTTGAACACCTGCATTTTGTGCAGGGGTTGCCGGGCCATGAAAATGGGCATTGGTCACCACGGTTGAGGTGGTGTCCAGTGTCCAACTCATGGTGAAACAAAGCTGATTGGATTCATCATTGTAGACCCCGGTAACGGTTCCAAACCCGTCACTGTTGTTCCCGGGAGTTAAGGAATTTTCGCTCGATAATCCGATCCCCGGGAAGGCAATGATCTTTGCCGGTGAGGTGACTGGAAAAACAACAACCACCAGCGAAATGAGTACGAATTGACCGAAAGTTTTGGAACACATACCAATCCTCCTTTAGTAAGTTTGATCAATAGCCAATGTGAGTGGATGCAGAGGTGGTTTTCATAACAACACTTGATTCCGGGGAACCTGGACCTCCTTTCAACAACAAACGGATGGACTCCAGGGAAGCTGGTTATTCCCTATCCCTGATGTCCGTACATGCACCACGCAGCAATGGGGGCAGGATTCAATGGGATACTTGCTTCATTGAGGGAACACATCTTCCATCTTCACAAACGAACCCACGGTGAAGGTACGGTTGAAATGATTCCCGCTGTAAAAAACAAAGCAGAAAATCCGGGTAGATCGCCTCGATCAACTTCAGCTTACCGAATGAGTGGGAGGCTCGCAATAGATACCGTGAATGGAGTGCTGATGAGGGTTGCTACACGTAAGTCTTCTTTCGATTCCTGATATTCAAGGAAAGAGATCCATCGTTTCCCAAGCTCCATCTCCACTTTTTGTCTTGAGGAAAGAACCACGGTTGTACCCGATCAGGTCTCCCTCCCGGTTCTCGCCGAGAATCTGGAAACTTTCTGCCCAGTCTGGGGGGATGGGGTAAACACCCTCGCGTTCCCCCCGGCCAGTAAAACCAACCAGGCGGGAAGAACTGTTGTCTTCGACAAGCAGGATCTGGCTCTTTTTCAACCACAGAGGATGTGAAAGATCCAGATTCCTATCATCGACTTGGGTATGGTGAATCAGATGGAAAAGAGGGTCCAGCATGAAAAAATGAAGTGCCCCGGGCAGACGGAGCCACACCAGTACTCCGGCTTCTTGCCCCTTATCCCCGGGGATGATCAAGAGATCCTCGGGGTCAAAGTTGTTCAGCGAAGTACCCTCGCTCAAGGTCTGCCGAAGGGTTCTCAGGGAAATGGCCGCCTCGGTGGTTCCCTCGCCACAATCGAAGGGGATCAGACTCCCAGCGTCCAGGGTGGATAGAAGCAGGCAACGGTCATTTGAGATCCATACGGGTTGCCCTATCCTTTGTAATAATCGTGACCGTATCGAGAGTGTTCCATCGGTTTGTATTACCTCTCCGAAAAGCTTCCTGAATTTGGGACCTGTTGAAAGAATCTGCAGGTTCTCAGTGACAGTTGCCGAAAGTGGAGATTTCCCTACCTCTTCACGTGCGCTCCACCAGGCCAGGTTCAGCCGGTCAGGAGACAGGCTGACAAAGCCACGCTCAAAATCAGTGAGCTCAGTGGGACTGGGACGTGAGGATGTTTTTTGACTTTGGAGATCGAATATATAGGTCCCCCCAACTGCTGTGGTAATCACCCTGCCTGTGGTCAGGTTGACTCTCTGTAGATGTATGGTCACCTGAGTAGGCCAGGGAGTGGAATCGTCTTTCTCCTGGTGGGTATCCCTGAGTGTGGTTTTCGTGGTGAGCAGGTTCCAGCCACGGTAGATGATTTCCCAAAGCTTTACCTGTGGAATGGTTACCAGCGTGATGAGGTCTCCTTCCAACACCTCGATAGGGTGGACTCCGGTATTGGGTGGTGGTCGCAGAAAAACTGACCGGCCTGGGTGACTGAGATCACATCCTCCCAGCAGACTGATCGTGGTATCGGATGAATTTCCGGTTCCGCTCGAAACCCATACCAGCCAATCACCCCCTCCCAAGAGAGTCACCTGTTCCACATCCCGGAAAGCATCCTCCTGAGATGATGGCGTGTACCGTTCCCAACGGTTGGAGGAACCGAGGATGTATAAAAGAATCGCGAATGCCACACTCCCAATGACAAACAGGAAACAACCAGCTTCATAAAATCTCAGCCGCCTGATTTGGGAACGGGACGGTTCATAGGGATTCATCATGAGGTCATCCGCCTGAGGATTGTCCACCCTTTGCCGGGGCTGTCTCGCTGGTTTTTCATTCAAGTGCTTTAACCCGGTAGAGGTGAGTGTAATAGATCTGCGGCTGGTAGCGATATGCCAGCAGTTCGGGTTGACTCGTGGCGCGGATCATCATGGGACCATTGCCTAAATCCATCTGAACAATGAGAACCTCACCCGGGAAGAGTGGACAGGTCTCGCTTTCTGCTTCGTCGATCCTGTCCAACCGCCATTTCCTGCGGAGTTCCCCTCTGAGCATCGGGGGGAGAGGATACACATTGGGCTCGATAACCAAATCTCCTTCTTTCATCTCAGGCAGGGTTTTCTGATCCAACCACTTTATCGAGATTCCGGACCATACCGAGGTTTTGATGTTCTTGAAGAGAGAATTGTATTCTTCGCAAGCCCACACTTGTTGGCCAGTCTGGATAAATCCGGGGACACGACGGCTGATCCTATAGATATCGGCGAAGGTTTCATGTTGATAGACCAGCACTGCGGTGGTCATCGCCAATAACCAGATACCGGTAACCCCCAGGAGGCTCCGTGTAATGAACTGGTTGAAACCCACAGCTCCCAGTACCGCCAAGAGACTGAGCCATGGCAGGAAAGGAAGCCCATAACGGAACTGGAAAGAAAGAAAGGAGGTCTGAACACAAAGCCCAAGGACTCCGGCGGTTAGGCCGGCAAGGACCCAGATCGATGCATTCCCGCGGCATCTTGATACACGGTAAATACCATAAAGAGCCAGAAAGAGCAGAGGGGGAGTGGTGGCATAGGGCAGGTAACGGAAAGCAGCCATGGCGAAATCCCTGTAAAGAGAAAACTCATAAACAGATCGTTGGGAAAACTGGTCGGCGTGTATTCCCAGTCCTCGCCTGATCAGGAGGAAACTCAATCCCCAGAGCAACAGGTGTTCGGCCAGGCTTCTGGTGCCGGGGAGAGCCGTTTCCCCTTCGCCGTGAGGCTTATCTTGGCCGCCATTATGGTGGTTTCTTCGCAGAAGAAACCATGAGACCAGACCGGCGCCCAGCAAGGCCATTCCCTGGTAACGAGTCCACAATGAGAGGACACCTGCAATGGTTCCCCCCCAGAACAAATGAGAGCGGGATGGAATCCGGGAGTGACCTTGATCTTCCCAGGGAAGGGTTTTCTTTACAGTGGCCAATAGATAACAGGCCAATGAGAGAGTGGTAAACAGGCAGAAAGTCATGTCGGTCATGGCATGGAGCGCCCAACGGTTGGCCATCGGTGAGAAAGCCCAGGCAGCGCCGGTCATCCAGCCGATACCCTCAGCTGTCAGATTGTCGTGGGGTATTGGGAGCTCCTTTTTGGCCGGAAGACCGAGTCCACAAGCAAGACCAAACCCGGCCTGGGCGAGAATCCATGTCGTCAATGAATAGGAGATGAGTGAGATCAACCGTCCCGCCAACAGAGGAGGGATTCCGAAATGCGAAAAGATCCAGATCAGCCCCGGATACAGGGGAGGGACATACCGCGCAGATCCTCCTCCTTCTGAGCAGACATAAAGAGGATCATCGAAATAGACTGTCTGCAAAACGCCATCCGTGAATTCCCCTTCGAAAAACCACAAAAGAGGGAGATGGATGAGGAATAAAAGAAAAGCAGCTTGCCAGTACTTCACCGTAAAGGCCGCCACACACCCGCTTCAGGGATCATCTCATTGAGATGGTGCCAAACCACCAGTGTTACCTCTTTGCAGGATCCCTCTTGGCCGGGTTTTGGGTGGGGTAGGAGGGGGTTGATATGGGCTGAAACTATCTTCCAGAGAATTGATCTGCTTGACCAGGGTCTCCGTGAGCGTGTCTTCCGCGCACCAGGAGACAATCTGGATCCGGTCCTCACCCTTGGCTACCAGCGTATAGAAAAAGCGGAATGGAATCCCTTTATGACTGCCACGCCAAACCCGTTTGCGCGCTGGCAGACCTGTCAGAGTTCCCCGTTCATCGCTCAGAAGTTCGACATTATCCAGGTCTGGGGAAACTGCATTGACATATTCATCCAGCGGAACCAAAGGAAGGTGCTCAATGATGACCATGGAGTAGATCCCTTCCTCCGATTCAAAAGCCACTACCGCATCTTCATTCAACTCTTTGAGCTCGGCCTCATCTGTGATGATTTTCCAGGTTTTGTTGGGACGTTCGACCCGGAAACCATGCTCCACACTTTCAAACACATTCGAGACCGGGCCGGAGGGTGTTTCTGTTGGTGTTATTGTCGGGGTGGCTGTCGGTGCCAGAGTAAAAGTGGAAGTAGGCGATGGAGTGGGAACTTCGGGGGAGGGCAACGGCTCTTCATCTTCCGAGGGGAGCTCCTCCAGCTGGGAATTCCCCCCACCCAGCCTGGCTAATGCCACTTTCAACCCATCTCCCGCGGAGTACCGGGTGATCCGGTCTTTTGAAACCGCATCCAGACGAATCCCTGCATCGAGCTGGATGGATATCTCCTCAGTCTGCATGGAACCACTGATCCGTTCCCCGTTTTTCTTCAGGATGAAGGTGGTTCCACCCTTGGTGCTGGGAAAACTGATGTTTTGAATATCTGAAAAGCTGGTCGAAACCTCGGACAGCTCGGTCCGGACAGATACCACCGGATCGATTGCCTTCCCGGTCAGTACATCTCCATTGCTCATGATGAATGAATCGGTCGGGGCGGGAGAGTTCAGATATCCCAGTTCCATGGGTGATTTCCGGAGCAGGATGTGACGGATCTTTTCCTTGCGGATGGGGACTTCTGCTCCCGCGCCGGAGATTCGAATGTTGATGAACCGATCGGTCACAATCCCTTTCAGGGTATTGGCATTGATTGTGATAATGGTTTCGCCGGCCCTGTCGGTTTCCTCGAATGAGGCTCCCGCGCATTTCCGCAAGGGGAGAAGAATTTCCCCGTAGGGTGCGGTCAGGTGCAGGAGTTCGTTGGTAACCTCACCCTTCAAAACATCATTGTTGGTGAAATAGACCACATCCTCACTCGTCAACCGTTCTTTTCCAAAGAGTCTGTTCAGGTGTGTAACGCCCGGCGGGGGCTCCTGTGCCTCAATGCAATGAGACAAGGAGAAAACCAAACAGGAAAGCAGCAGGTGTGAGGAGAGGTGTCTGTTTATTTCCATTGAAGTTACCCGGAAGTTTGTATGGAGGAGGGTGTAAAGACCACCCCCCTCCTCGAACCGGTATCAACCTTCCTCATCATACTTGGTTTTCAAGGTTTGTACGACCGAAGGATCGGCCAGTGTGGTGGTATCGCCCAGGGTCTTTCCTTCCGCGATATCCCTCAAGAGACGCCGCATGATCTTGCCACTGCGCGTCTTGGGCAGATCTGAGGAGAAGATGATCTTTTCTGGCCTGGCGATGGCGCCAATCTGTTCCACCACATGCTGCTTGAGCTCTTTTTCAAGCTCCGGTCCTGGGTGACCATCTTCCTTGACTGTCACAAAGGCCGCGATCGCTGTGCCCTTGATGTCATGCGGAATGCCGACCACAGCGGCCTCCGCGACTATCGGGTGATCCACCAGGGCGCTTTCCACCTCCATCGTGCCTATCCGGTGGCCAGCCACATTAATGACATCGTCAACTCGCCCCAGGATCCAGAAATAGCCATCCTCATCACGGGTTGCCCCATCTCCCGGGAAATATAATCCCTTCCACCGGCTCCAATAGGTCTGCTCATACCGGGCCGGATCGCCATAAATGCCTCGAAGCATCGAAGGCCAGGGGGTTTTGATACACAAGTATCCTCCTCCGGTTTCCACAACAGTCCCACGGTCGGTGAGGATTTCCGCCTCGATTCCAGGGAAGGGGACAGTGGCCGAGCCGGGTTTAAGCCGTGTGACTCCCGGAAGCGCGGAGATAAGGATCGAACCTGTCTCGGTCTGCCACCAGGTATCCACGATTGGACAACGGCTCCCGCCAATGTGTGTGTAATACCACATCCAGGCTTCGGGATTGATAGGTTCACCCACCGATCCCAGCAAACGCAACCGGCTGAGATCATGTTTGGCAGGATGCTCAGTTCCCCATTTCATAAAGGCCCGGATGGCGGTGGGAGCGGTGTAAAAGACCGTGACACCATGATCCTGGCAGAGCTGCCAGAAACGGTCCCGGCCAGGCCAGTCGGGTGCTCCCTCGTACATCAACTGGGTGGCGCCATTGGCCAGCGGACCATATACAAAATAGGTGTGACCGGTGACCCAGCCGATGTCGGCGGTGCACCAGAAAACATCCTCTCCCTTGAGGTCGAATACCCATTTTGTCGTGGCATAGGCTCCGGTTAGATAACCGCCAGTGGTGTGCATGATCCCCTTGGGTTTGCCGGTGGTTCCGGAGGTGTAGAGGATATAGAGCAGGTCCTCCGAATCCATCGGCTCCGGTTCACAGACGGGTGACGCATTGTGCATAAGATCATGCCACCAATGATCGCGTCCCTCCTTAATGGTGACTGGGGCCTTCTCCGGTCCCACTCTCTCAAACACCACACAGTGTGTGATGGAAGGACAATCCTTGATGGCCTCGTCGGCGGTGTGCTTCAAAGGGACAACCCCTCCCCTCCTCCAGCCTCCATCGGCGGTGACGACTACCTTGGCTTCCTGGTCCTGAATACGGTCTTTCAGCGATGTCGCGGAAAATCCGCCGAATACCACCGAATGTGGGGCACCGATGCGTGCGCAAGCGAGCACACCAATGGCCAGTTCAGGGACCATGGGCATGTAGAAGGCCACACGATCCCCTTTCTGAACCCCAAGACTCTTGAGCACGTTGGCGAACTTGGAAACCTCACGCAGCAGGTCCCAATAGGTCAGGGTACGCCGGTCACCAGGCTCGCCTTCCCAGATGATCGCAGCCTTGTTGCCGAGCCCAGCGCGGACATGCCGGTCCACGCAGTTGGCGCTGGCATTGATCTTTCCTCCGAGGAACCATTTCGCAAAGGGAGGATTCCACTCCAGGACCTCCTTCCAGGGTTCAATCCATTCCAGTTCATTTGCCCATCGCGCCCAATAACCCAGGCGGTCAGCCCGGGCCTCCTCATAGGGGGACTCGTCTTTGACATGAGCCTGGGCGGTGAAGGCTGGGTCGGGCGGAAAGATCCGGTCCTCATGAAGCAGGCGGTCGATGGTTTCGGTCACTTCTTCACCTCCAGCTCCCTGATGCGGATGTTGCGGAAAGCGACTTCCTCATCCACATGGTGATTCTGGACACCAACGTATCCTTTAAGGGCACGGTTGCCGGTGTAGTCTCCCACCTTCTCCCCGTTCATCCATACCTGGTAGTGCTGCCCCTCAGCACGGATCTTCATTTCATTCCACTCTCCGACCGGTTTGGAGTTGTTCTTCGTGGCTTTGAAGAAGCTGTATAAAGCTCCGGTTCCTTCGAGACCTGCCGAATCGCAAATCTGACTGATGATGGCAATGCGCTGACCCGCTGGGATA
>CAYZUX010000094.1:0-20617 GCA_964481775.1 uncultured bacterium
AATTCCCCCGCCCAGGTATCCGCAGAACCAGCCTCCATGCTGGTATCTCATTCGAAGCCTGAAGCGCCTGAGAAGAAAGGAGCCTGGAACAGGATTAAAAAACTGCTCACACCCGGCCGTCAGGAATGAATCCTGAGACCCTGTGAGTTTTATCAGGAAGCGTAAGTTTCACCCACCACCTCTGCTGTGGCTTTCGGCGCCCTTGCCCTGGGCGCCTTTTTTTTGTTTTCAACCAACAAAATCTTTACAAGGATATTGTGCATGTGTTCCTTAAACCGGGAAAAGCTTGTCCTCCTTCCGTGATAATATTGCGTAAATGGTAATCGACTGTTAAAATAAGGAATCACTGCGTCAGTGGCATCAGCCTGCCTCAAATCAGCTACATCCTCCTTTTCCCTCTACCAGATCGAGGATGGTTGAATGAAATCCCCGGAGTAAGGAGACAAAAAGTGACAGAAAACAAATTGCTGAATGGTGTGGATATCACCCTTGTCCAAGAAACAGCTGATATCATCCGAAAGGATCCTGAAATAGCCGCTTTCAAGTTCCGTGCGAAGAATCGTTGGATAGATGGTGGACATAACCGTGCGACCATCAACGGTTACTATGGTGCCAGGCAGGAACAGACTCGGCCTGAGCCATTCGTGATGGATGCTGACGAGCCTCCCTGTCTGGCTGGTAAAGACCTGGGTGCAAACCCCGTGGAATACCAGCTGCGTGCCCTGGCGGGGTGCATGATGACCACAGTGGTCTATCATGCGGCCCTGAGGGGGATAAAAATCGAGGAAATGGAGATGGAGCTGGAAGGTGATCTCGATCTACGGGGATTCCTCGGTCTCTCCAATGAGGTCAGGAATGGTTTCCAGAATATCCGAGTTAATTGCCGGGTGAAGACAGACGAGAAAAACCTGGATCGACTAAAGGCTCTCAGCAAGCTCTCACCGGTCTATGATGTCACTGCGAATGGTACCAACGTGGAAATCAATTTCGAACGCAAAACCTGAAAAAAAAGCTGGGTGACAGGCCCTGTAGATGTTAGCAGATTGTTGAAAGAACTCATTCTTGCGATGAGGTTGTGGATTCCCGCTTTCGCGGGAATGACGATTTCCGAGGAAATTTGCTTGTCTCGTCATTCCCGCATTGCGACCTTGCCTTTCCTGTCTCCTTGAAACACTATTCGCATTGGAAACACCGCAGTTCCATCCTGTTATGAGGGTTTTCTTCTTATCATGGAGCCGGTGGCACCCCATACCAAACGATGAACAAGGAGAGACTCTCCCACTCATGCCGAAAGCACCCACCCTGTCCTCCCTTGTGGAGGCATCCAAAAACCAACTCGATCAATTGGCTCAAATCGAGCCTGTCATCACCCAGGCTGCCCAGGTGGTGGCCGAACGTCTCGCCGCTGGATCAAAACTTCTGGTGGCCGGAAATGGGGGTAGTTGCTCCCAGGCCATGCACTTTGTGGGCGAGGTAATCGGTCGTTTCCGTGGCAATCGGCGTCCCTACGCCGCCATCGCTCTGGGGACTGATCCCGCTGCCTCCACCTGTATCCTGAACGACTTCGGTCCAGATCCCTATTTCTCACGGCAAGTCGATGGACTGGGGCAGAAAGGGGATGTATTCATCGGTCTGACAACCAGTGGAACCAGCCCGAATGTCGTGGCGGCTCTCAGGAAGGCTCGCGAGAAGGGACTAATCACCATCGGATGGCTGGGCCGGGATGGAGGAACCGCAAGGGAATTGTGTGATTATGCGATTGTAGTCCCCGGAACCGATACTGGCAGGATCCAGGAGGCTCATCTGTTGATCCTCCATTATTTCGCCGAGGTGATCGAAGCAATGGAGTAAATCGAGGAATGACTAGTGACAATGCCCTGATCTGGTATGATGTTTTGAAATTGAATCAAGAAAGAGAATTTTTCCGCCCATGATCTCTGAATGGATAAGTTGGTTCACCCAGATTTATAATGTTGAGGCGGTCATCCACTGGGGTGGCCTGATTGGAATGACTGCGATTGTGTTTGCTGAAACCGGTCTTCTGGCTGGTTTCTTTCTGCCAGGAGACTCTCTCCTGGTGGCCGCCGGGCTGTTAACTGCACGGGGTACTTTTGATAATAATGTTCTTGTCACCTGCACTGTTCTCTCCATCGCCGCCATCATTGGCGACAGTGTGGGGTACTGGTTCGGTGCAAAAACAGGTCCCATGTTATTCAAACGGGAGAAATCACTGCTCTTCAATCCCAAGCACCTTCAGCGAACCCATGAGTTCTATGAACGGCATGGCGGGAAAACGATCATCATCGCCCGTTTTATTCCGATCATCCGCACATTCGCGCCGATCGTGGCGGGGATCGGAACGATGAATTACTCCCGTTTCATTTCCTACAATGTGTTTGGTGGGATCGGCTGGGTCTGGAGTATGGTTCTTCTCGGTTATTTTCTGGGGACTGCCTTCCCCTGGATGATCGAGAGCATTGATAAGGTCATCATTGTGGTGATTGCGATTTCGCTCTTGCCGATGGTGATTCATTACTGGGTTGAACGCCGCAAGAAACCGCAAGAGGCCTGAGTTTTTCTCGTAAAGTGTCCCATGGGGCAATGCGAGACGGTTTCTTTTCGAAAGGGTATCCGGGGTATGGAGTGGAAACGCCAGAGTGTCCACATGGCGGCAGGATTGCTGATTGTCTTCCTGCGTTTCCTGCCCTATTGGGCATTGCTGGCCTTTTGCCTGCTGGGGATTCTCTTTAACCTTTTTTTCCTGCCACGAATGATTCCATCCATTATGAGGGGAATCACCGGTGATCGGAGGGGTGTAGTTTTTTACCCCATGGCAATCACCTCCCTGATTCTCATTTTCCCCCATCACCTACACATTGTGGCAGGAGCCTGGGCGGTTCTGAGTTTCGGAGATGGGATGGCAACATTGGTGGGCCGTCTGGGAAGGCCAATGCCATTACGCTGGAATGAAAAAAAGACGAGCCAGGGGACAGTGGCGTGTTTTATTGCTTCAGCCCTCACCTGTTATGGTTTCATGGTGTTTGTCCAGCCGGAGTTATTGCAGGAATGGCAACGTTGGGGGATTGCAGCGGTGGTTGCAGCGGCGCTGGCTGCCTGGGTGGAGTCTTTGCCCCTTCCGATCAATGACAATCTGACCGTTCCTTACACCGCAGCATCGGTTTTGTGGGCAGCCGGTTTTGTGGATACAGGACTCCTGATGCAGCTGGAGGGATGGTATGTGGTGGTGGCGGTTGCCGGAAATGGCATTCTCGCCTCCATCATGACCAGTTTCCGTCTTATCCACGGAAGTGCAACCTGGGCGGGAGTGATTCTGGGGTCTGTTATCTGGGTAGGCGGAGGATGGCGATGCTACCTGATCCTGGTGCTGTTTTTTGTCCTTGGGACCCTTGCCACCAAGCATGGGTATGAACGGAAACTGTGGCGAGGAGTGGCCCAGGAAGATCAGGGACGGCGTGGGGCACGGCATGTGGTCGCTAATTGTGGGATTCCGACCTTATGCGCCTTTTTTGTGGCGGCGACCTCTTATCCCGAGTGGTTCAAGATCGCGCTTGTGGCCAGTTTGGCGACCGCTCTTTTTGATACGCTTTCCAGCGAGTTGGGCCAGGTGTATGGCCGCTATCCAGTGCTTCCGACTACTGGCGAGACAGTTCCCATTGGAACTGAGGGTGCCATTTCGATGGAGGGAACCCTGGGGGGATTGTTCGGTGCGATCATTTTGGCAGTCATCGCCTGGGGAATTGGAGCAGTCCCCGCCGGAGCCATTACCTTGATTATCATGGCTGCTTTCATTGGAGGGAGTGCGGAGAGTCTGATAGCCGCAGTGGTCCGGACCGACTTTACCTGGCGAAATGAAATACTCAATCTGACCAATACGGCAATCGGAGCTTTTGTCGCCTTGATCGTGTCGATCCAGACTCTGCCGCCGGCTTGAGTCGCACAGAAGGTTTCCTATGTCACCTCCCATCCGAGTCTTGTCTGTATTTGGCACCCGTCCCGAAGCGATCAAGATGGCCCCGGTGGTCAGGCAACTCCAGACCACACCGGGAATCGATCCCATGGTTTGCGTCACAGCCCAACACCGTGAGATGCTGGATCAAGTGCTGGAGGCTTATGAGATCCGGCCCGATGTCGATCTGGATCTCATGCGGGGAGGGCAAGGGCTCTATGATCTCACGGCACGGGTGATCACGGGGATGGAGGGAGTCTTAAGAGATCTCCATCCAGATCTTGTCCTGGTCCATGGAGATACCACCACGACCTTCGCGGTTTCCCTGGCAACCTATTATGGACAGATCCGCCTGGGACATGTTGAGGCAGGCCTGAGGACCTGGAACAAGTATGCTCCCTTCCCGGAGGAGATGAATCGTGCCCTGACGACGAGGCTGGCGGATTTCCACTTCGCGCCGACCTCCACCTCGAGAAGCAATCTGCTCAGGGAAGCTGTCCCGGAAAAGTCCATCCATGTCACTGGTAATACCGCCATCGATGCCCTGCTGTGGATGCGAGATCATGTCCAGAGAGAACAGAATCTCATTGAAGACCTCATCGGTCCCCTGCCGGATGGACAGCCCCTGGTTCTCATTACCGCACATCGCCGTGAGTCCTTCGGTCAAGGATTCGAGTCGATCTGCCTCGCTTTTAAGGAACTGTGTGAAAGGTTTCCGGGGATACGATTCGTGTATCCGGTTCATCTGAACCCCCATGTTCAGGATCCGGTACGCAGGCACCTGACTGGCATTCCCAACATGAGGCTGATCGAGCCCCAACCCTATCCCCCTTTTGTTGCCTTGATGCAGCGCTCCACTTTGATCCTGACTGACAGCGGTGGTATCCAGGAGGAAGCCCCTTCTCTGGGGAAACCGGTGCTGGTTTTACGGGAAGTTACGGAGCGTCCGGAAGCGGTTGAGGCCGGGACTGTCCTCCTGGTGGGGACCAACCGGGAGCTCCTGGTGCAGGAGGCCTCGCGCCTGTTGACAGACAAGGAAGCTTATGAGTCCATGAGCCGGAAGATTAATCCCTATGGAGATGGACTTGCCGCGCCAAGAATCGTCGATGCCATTTTGAAAGGATTCGGAAGAGAAGAGATCTACCATAAAGGGGCATTCGGGAGTTGAATCAGTTGCCCCGGGGGGACCAATCCATCAGGTGGTTTTGGTGATCTCACGCACGGCCTGGAGGAGCTCATCCAGCTGGAATGGTTTCCGCAGAACCCGGTTGACTCCCAGGTCCTTGGCCTGATCGATTTCCTCATTGGTGGCCAGGCCGGTGATGATGAGCGCAGGAACAATCGGGGTCGTTCCCTGCATTTCTGCCAAGACCTCAAGCCCATCTTTCCTGGGCATTCGAATATCGATGACCAGGCCATCATAGACATTTTCATTGAGGAGACGTATTCCCTCCTCGCCATCCAGAGCCTGGTCCACTTCATACCCCGCACTGGTCAGGAAGTCTCGAATCAGATCAGATAGAGAACGTTCATCATCGACCAGCAGGACTCTTTTCCGGGTCGGCCGTTTGCCAGGCAGGACAGTCTTGGGACGTGATACCTGAACTTCCTCCTCCGCCTCTCCACAAGGAAGCTGGATGGTAAAAGTAGTCCCTTTGCCCACATGACTGGTCACCCAGATATGACCACCATGGGTCTGGATGATGCGTTGACATACCGCCAGACCCAAGCCTGTTCCCTCCCCCTCCCGCTTGGTGGTAAAGAAGGGATCGAAGATTCTTGGAAGGTCAGGGCCGGGGATGCCCGGTCCATTATCAGTGACCTGGATGGACACCATATTGGTGGATTTGAGATGTGTGGCGCGGATAGTGAGCGTTCCACGTTCTCCCATGGCCTGGATGGCATTGACGAACAAATTCACCAGAACCTGTTCAATCTGGCGTGCATCCACCCGGAGCGTGGGCAGATCTGGAGTCACATCCACAACGGGCACAACCTGGGATTTCGGGAAACGGTGATGGGCCATCTGAAGGGCCCCCTCAATCAATCCCAACAGGTTGGTATCGGTAACGAGGGGTTGGGCCTGACGCGCGAATCCCATCAAGTCACTGATTATTTTCGAGATCCTCTCAGTCTGGTCAATGATATCCTGGAGTGTCTTGGACCGTTTCTGATCCGTCTCATCCATGACCAGTATCTGAGCTTTCCCCGAGATAACCGCCAATGGATTGTTGATCTCATGAGCCGCACCCGCGGCCAGACGGCCTATCGAGGCCAACCTTTCGACATGGAAGACCTGCCGCATGGCCTCCGATTCCCGCCGTGCGGCTTCCGCCGAATCCTCAGCTTCGCGTTGCAGACGGCGGTAGAGGCGTGATCTCTCCTGCAGTGCGAAAGCGGCTTCGACCGCGGTGTCGAGTGAGAGACGTGTTTCGGCATCCACCACTTTCGAACCCGAGGTATCCACCAGGCATTCACCCCGGTAGACCTGGTCCAGTTCTATGGGGATGGCGGAGAGTTGTCCATTTTCCAGTACACGACAGACTTCATCGCGTAGATTGATTCTTTTCCCACTCGAAAGGACAGTTTCACCCAACAGGTCCAGAATTCCCTTGCGGCTCATCGAGCCAATCTCTTCATGATTCTCAAATGAGTCCACTGACCGGTAAAAAGTCTGCGTTCGTCCAAGGTGATCTGAGCTGATGACACCTTCCAGGGTCATGAGGGAGGTGTCATGGGTCATGATGACCATCCAGGGAAGACCAAATCGTTGACGGATCAGCTCCACCGCCTTGGCCAGAAGATCCACTTCAAGATCCTCCTGGACACGCATCTGATGGATCTCGGAAACTGTGGAAAGGACTTCGATTGTCCGCAGACTCCGTCGGTTTTCCTGGTCAGCCTTCAAGCCATTTCTGGAAAGTTTCAGGTTGGCTTCCTCGAGTGCCTTGAGGTAGATCTCCACGGTTGGCAGGGGAAGATCCAGTTTCTCAGCGACTGATTGAGTGCGGATGAGGAGGTTTCCAGTGAACTCGTAGAGTTCTTTTTCCGTGATCCTGAGCTTATCCATCAGCCAGGAGTCATCATGGAAAAAGACATGATTTCCGGATTCGCCAATCCGGGAACGTCTGGCCATATGATCCGCAAGATAGATCAGGCCCGGAAGATCCAGGGAATCCATTTTTCCCATGGGTGGGGGCTGATGGTGAAGCCAGATTGCATTCCGGAGGATATCCGGGAATCCCCACCTTTCCGTGATTCGTTTACCGATCTCAGTATGAGTTACCGAGAGTTCCTCGGATTCATACTCGATCAGGGATTTCTGGGCATCCGAGGCTCGCTCTACGACATTCACATAGTCTTGGGGAATCGTCGCCAGGAGGCCGATTTTCCCGATATCATGGAGCAAGCCAGCCAGGAAGGCTTCTTCGGGATTGGGCCACCCGAGGCGTACCGCCAGCATCTCTGCCGCCACCGCCACGGCGATGGAGTGCCGCCAGAACTCATCCAGATCCATCCGCTCGGTCCAATCAGCCTTGTGTCCGGAAAAACACTGGAAGACGGTGACACCCAGGGTGACACAGCGAAGCGCATTCAATCCCAGCAGGGCTGCGGCATGGTTGATGGAGGTGACCTTTTTTTTCAGGCCGAGACTGGAAGAATTGGCAACTTGAAGGATTTTCGCCGAAAGGCTGGGGTCTCTGGAGAGGAGTTCGGTGATTTCACGGACTGACAGATCCGGCTCATTCCAGAGCCTGATCATCTCCACAGCGACAGCGGGAAGCGTCGGAAGGTTCTCAAGAGAAGCGATTCGGTGATGAAGTCTGTCCGGTTGTATGGAGCGTTTCACGTTCACGATCCCGATTCAGCCAGCAACTCCCCCTCCCCGAAGAGAAACGGCTCACACGGAAACACCGCCCTCATAAAAAGTATTGTCGGCAGGCCTTGCAGATTCCTTGAGTAAAAATTCTTGAGCGGGGTAAAACCTCATGCCTGATCATCGTGGACCAGATGCCGGTGATGGGAATTATGATCCTAACGCTCCCTGAAGGGTACCCGATCCCTCACGAAAATACCTTGATTGGGATCGGTTCATTGGCCTTGTGAACCGCCACCGAGGCCAGCTCGGAAATCTTGACAGTTTCAAGGTAGATCTGAATTTCCTTGCGTAAACTGCCCCAACGTTCATGCAAAGGGCATGGGTCGGTGTCGGAACAGTTTGACCAGCCAATCGCGCACTCCTCGAAAACATCCCGTGCTCCCAAACAACCCATGACCTCCCACAAGGTAATCTGGTCTGCTTTACGAATAAGCCGGTATCCACCGCCTGGTCCGCGCAGGGGCTGAACCATTTTGCCTCGTGCAAGCTGGTTCATCACCTTGGAAAGATGGTGGCTGGAGATCTCCTCAGCCTGAGCGATTTCCTGAACACTAACGATTTCCTGTTCGGGGCGAGCGGCCAGATAGGTGAGTGCACGGATTGCATACTCAGTCGGCTTTCCATAAAGCAGCGCCATTTTTTTTGAAACTCCTCCCGGTGTGTTAGGTTCCCTTATTTTACCCGGCTGAAACACGTAAAGTCAATACAAACCAATTCATATCAGAAATTTCCGTTCAGTTCAGCCTCCCTGGATTACCTCGCCTCTGGTTTCTTCCTGGTGAGCATGGTCTTCGCCGGTTGCAATCGAAATAAAGATGGAGCCCTGAAAAGCAGAGAAGCAGGGCTGAAAAAGAATCACTCCTTCCTCACCGAAACCGTTATGTATCGGCATTTCCAGGGGAGAACTTTAGATCACAAATAACTCAAGATACTGGAGATAAGTGCCGATACATAATATTTTTTCTCGTTTCTACTTGACTCGATCGCAACCCTATGACATCATTCGTCTTGTTGATGCTGATCTCAAGGTGATTATGAAGATCAACCTTTTCGAGATCACGACAACAGGGGCCTCTCTGAGGGGAATCGGGAGGCACCACAGCCGGTGAAGGAGCGGCCGAGGCTTCTTGGGGTACCGGCTGGGAAGTACGACTGAGAGGGGGAGTTGAAATGAGGAGAAGGATGATGCTGGTAGCAGGGCTGCTGGCCGTGGCCATGGTAGTCCCTGTCCAAGGAGTTCTTGCGGAAGTCTACACGGCGCCGTACTACCAGGCGCCTCAAGCCGAGGTTGCTCTGGCCTCTTATGGTCCTGCTGGCTACATGGGCGGCCCCATGGGTCCTGGATGTGGCTATGGGTACGATCCATGTGCGTGTGGCTCGCCAGCCACGAAGCTTGGACGTGGTGTCACAAATGCCCTGACAGGTTGGATGGAGTTTCCCAAGCACACCATCATGGGAGTTTTCAGCTGCAATGTGACTCCACTCGAGGGAGCGGCGGTTGGCTTTTTCCGTGGCTTTGGACGTGCCGTGGAAAGAACCGGAATCGGCCTGTATGAGGCCGTTACTTTTCCGATTCCAGGCTTTTCGCCGTTACTTTGCCCAGAGTACATCAGCCTCGAAGGAAACTGCGGGTGCTGGCGGACCCAGCCTTACTATGGTGGCTGCTGCCCGCAGCCATGTGCTCCGGCCTGCCCGTCACCTTGCCCGGATCCTTGCCAGGGCGGCTGGAATCAAGCCTTCCAAAGGCCTGCTGGCAATTCCATGGCGATGGGGAATGCACCCCAGACACCACCCTCTGGACCGGCACGGGAACGTGTCCAGGGTTCCGTCACCTATCCCGATGACTTTCTGAAATAAGAGCCCGGGCTGACAGGTCCGTGGCGGGTGGGGAGGACACCCTCCGACTGTTCCTCCCCGCCTGGCTCACGGTCATGAAGGCCCCAAGGCAAAACGCAACCAAGACCGTTTCATGCTCTTGCCCTCGGTTTGGCCACTGAGGGCTTTTTTTTCTTCCTCATGACTCCCGTCCACTCCCTCTCGTCTCCTGTTAAGAGCTTGCCTAGAATCGTTCCCATCACTTTCCTTGGGAGATTCATCTTGCGATCCATACCTCTGATTTTCATCCTTCTGCCTGGATTGGCTTGCTCATCCCCGGCTCAAAACCTCAATCCCGGGCGGTTCTGTGTCCAACCGGAAAACCACAGCCAGGCGCTAGTCAATCCCGGCATGGGATGGACGATGCATTTCTATTCCAATATCCCTGAAAATTATGGTTCCAGGCTTGCTCCCTCAGATACCCTGGATGATTTTCCGGGGCTTTCCGTGATCTACCTGCGTCTTCCCTGGTCCTACATCGAACCTTCGGAGGGGATATTCAACTGGTCCATTGTGGATGCACCCGCGCAACGCTGGATCGACAAGGGGATGAAAACCGCTTATCGCTTTTCCTGCTCGGAGTCCTGGATGCGGTATGCCACTCCTCAGTGGGTTCAGGAGGCGGGCGCCAAGGGTTACGACTTCAATGTTGGAGTGGGCGTCACCGCTGAGGGGGTGTTCTGGGAGCCCGATTACAATGATCCCATTTTCCTTGAGAAACTTGATCGATTTGTAGCCAAAGCAGCGGAGCGGTATGACGGCAACCCGAATGTGGCCTTTGTGGATGTCGGTTCTTTTGGAGTCTGGGGAGAGGGACACACCTTTGCCAGCTCTCGCATCACATACCCTCCAGAGACGGTCAAGAAGCACATCGATCTGTATGCCAGGCACTTTACGAAAACATTGTTGGCGGCCAATGATGATTTTGCATTCCAGGGTGAGGAAACCATCCATTACGCCCGTGAGAAAGGGATGACATTGCGTGATGACAGCATCCTGGTTCAGCCCCCACCTAACAGTTATTTTCATGCCGCGATGGCGCAGGACTTCTGGCCACGGCTGCCAGTGATCCTTGAAAACGAACACTATGGAAGTTCAAAAGAACGTGGAGCCTGGGGCGATGGCTCTTTGTTAGTGAAGGCGATTGAGGAGTATCATGCCAGTTATGCTTCCATCCACTGGTGGCCAAGGGAATTCCTGACAGAACAACGGGAACTGATTCACCAGATCAATCAGCGGCTTGGGTACCGCCTGGAGCTTCGTGAGGCAGCCTGGCCGGAGAAAGCTCCCCTCGATGGCTCCGTGAACATTGAAATGAAATGGGTGAATGTGGGCGTTGCACCATGCTATCAGGGCGGTCATGCAGCCCTGACCTTGAAAGATGAGAAGGATGGCATTGTGGCGGTCATGGTCTATCCAGACTTTGATGTGAAAAGCCTGGAGGTTGGCCCCCCCGGAGCAGCACCGGTAAAAACCGTGGAGTGGTCGACTGGATTGGCAGCGAACCTGAAACCCGGGATATACAAAGTGTTTGTCTCTGTGGGTATGCTGGATGGCACACCTCAGATTTCGCTTCCCCTGAAGGGGGAAGACAATCATCGCCGGTATCCATTGGGATCGATCGAGATCCTGGAGAAGGAGAAGAAATGATGCGCTTCACCGGGAAAATGATGACATTCTTCCTGATACTGTTCGCAGTAAGTACCACCGCTGAGGAGACAGCACAGATGAAAGCATTGATTGTCGATGGACAGAATAATCATGATTGGAAAGGAACAACTCCGGTTCTCAAAAAGATCCTTGAACAAACCGGCTTGTTCGTGGTGGACATCGTCACTTCCCCCGCGGAGGGTCAGGACATGTCTTCTTTTGTTCCCGATTTCAGCAAGTACCAGGTTGTCGTGTTGAACTACACGGGTGATCCCTGGCCGGAAAAGACGCAGAAAGCCTTGGAGGAATACATGACTTCAGGAGGGGGTCTGGTGGTGATTCACGCCGCGGATAACGCGTTTCCTGACTGGAAAGCTTACAACGAAATGATCGGCCTGGGGGGATGGAATGGACGTGATGAGAAGTCGGGACCTTATCTTCGTTGGCGCGAAAATGGCCTGGTGAGAGACATGACCCCGGGACCGGGGGGGTCCCATGGACCACAGCATGAGATCCAGGTGGTAACCAGAGATACCGCACACCCCATCATGGCGGGACTCCCGGAAAAGTGGATGCATGCCAAGGATGAGATCTATAACCGTTTGCGCGGACCGGCCAGGAACCTGACCGTCCTTGCGACTGCTCTCACTCCCCTGGATAAAGCCGGAACCGGGGAACACGAACCGATGCTTTTCACCATTGCCTATGGGAAAGGGAGGGTGTTCCACACCGTCTTTGGACATGATCCCCATAACATGGAGTGCGTGGGCTTTATTGTCACTCTACAACGCGGTGCGGAATGGGCTGCTACCGGCAAGGTGTCCCAAAAGGTTCCGGAGGATTTTCCGACCGCAACTGAGGCCAAAACTCGAAAACTGGTGGATTGAGAAAGAACCGGGGAGAGAGAATAAACACCATGGATCTACGTTTCCGGCAGGTACATCTTGACTTTCACACCAGCGAGCTGATCCCTGGAGTGGGCGAGGATTTCGATCCGGAAGAGTTTGCCCAAATCCTTTCCGAGGCTTGTGTCGATTCAGTCACCTGTTTCTCACGCTGTCACCACGGGATGATCTACCATGACACACGCTTCCCGGCACATCACCCTTCACTTAAACGCAATCTCCTGGCGGAACAGATTGAGGCTTGCCACAGTCGTGGAATTCGTGTCCCCATTTACATTACGGTGGGATTTGATGAGTACATGGCCAAGAGACATCCCGAATGGGTTGAAACCACCCCCGAGGGAACACCGCGTTTTGCTGGCCCGCTCCAGGCTGGATGGAAAAAGCTTTGCCTGAACGCACAACCTTATATCGATTATGTCATCGAGCAGACCCATGAAGTCCTCGAAACGATGCCAGTGGATGGGTTGTTCTTCGATATCATCCTGCAGTGGCCTTGTGTGTGTCATTCTTGCCTGGAGGGTATGCAGAAAGAGGGGCTTGATCCAGGCAATCCGGCTCACAGGGAACTCTATGCAATCCAGGTCCTGAACCGTTTCCGCCGCCGTATGACGGTTGCAGTTCGGGAGGTTAACAAGGACTGCAGCCTGTTTTTCAACTCCGGACATGTGGGGCCCTCTTTCCGTCCCGCGCTGGATACATTCACCCACCTGGAAATCGAGTCACTTCCCAGCGGAGGATGGGGCTACACCCATTTCCCTGTGACAGTTCGCTTTGCCCGCAATCTGGGACTTCCCACCTTGGGGATGACCGGACGTTTCCATAAAAGTTGGGGTGACTTCGGGGGCATGAAGAATCCGGCAGCTCTCGAATACGAATGCTTCAGTGCCCTGGCGGAGGGATCGGGGTGTTCGGTCGGAGACCAGTTGCATCCGCGCGGAAAGATAGACAAGGCCACCTATGACCTGATCGGCGGTGTCTTCAAAAAAGTCAAAGAGAAGGAGCCCTGGTGTGTGAAGGCTCATCCGGTCACCGAGATCGCGGTGTTCACACCAGAGGCTTTGGGAGTCCAGGATGGACAGATCGACAGTGCCCTAGCGGGTGTCACCCTGATGCTGGCTGAAGGCCATCACCAATTCGATGTGGTGGATCAGGCCAGCGACTGGACCGCCTACCGTGTGATGGTCCTCCCGGACAAGATTACCCTGGATACAGATCTTGTGAACAAAGTGAGTGACTACTTGAAGAGTGGGGGGAGGCTGATCCTGTCCCATCGATCCGGGACTGGCAGCGATGCCCCCTCCACCTTTGTGCTTCCTGAAATGCCTTGTGTGTTGCGTGGAGAGGGAAGCTTTTCACCTGATTTCATCCTGGCAGGCCAGTCCTTGTCAGAAGGTATTCCCCAGACACCCCATGTGATGTATGAACGCTCGCTGGAAGTGGCGCCTGTAAGTGGTGCGGAGGTCCTGGCCGAAATTGGCTGGCCCTATTTCAACCGGGAGTGGAAGCATTTCTGCTCGCATGCGCAAACACCCTGTGAACGTCCCAGTGGAATGCCGGCTGTCATCCAGCGCGATCAGATCATCTACTTCGCCCATCCCCTTTTCGGGATGTACAAACGTCACGGTGCAAAGGTGTACAAGGATCTCTTCCTGAATGCGTTACGATTGTTACTTCCCAATCCACTCATCAAGGCCACAGCGCCCAGTACCGCACGAGTGACTTTACTGGAACAACCCAAAGAGAATCGTCACATTGTTCATGTTCTGCACTATATCCCTGAAAACCGTTGTGGCGATGTTCCCGTCATCGAGGATGTGATTCCACTCCACGAGGTTCGTATCGGCGTTCATCTTCCCGCACCCAAGCACGTATATCTTGCGCCAGAGAGGAAAGCACTTCCTTTCGAAACAGGTGAAGGGTATGTGTGGGTGACCTTACCCAGGGTGGATGGTCATGCCATGCTGGTGCTGGAAGGGTGAAGCAGGGGAGAAATCATGCTCGTGTCATCTCATCTTCTCTATATCGACGCCTTTGCGGGATTGAGCGGGGATATGTTCCTCGGTGCATTGGCGGATTTGGGATTAAGACCTGAGGTCCTGACTGAATTGCCCCAACGGCTGGGATTCGAGAACGCCACACTGGAAATCAACTCCGTACAACGCCGGGGAATCGCTGCGCGTCAGGTGATTATCCGGGCGGAGCATGAACATCACCACCGCCACCTGCACCACATCGAGGAAATCCTTTCCAAGTCAAATCTTCCCGCCTGTGTTGTCGAAAACACATTCAAAACCTTTCGCTTGCTGGCGGAAGCCGAGGCCAAGGTCCATGGCACCCTTCCGGAAAAGATTCATTTCCACGAGGTAGGGGCAGTTGATGCAATCCTTGATATCACGGGTACCCATCTGGCGCTGGATGAACTTGGAGTGAAGGGGGTTCAATGTTCCCCCCTGCCACTCTCAAGAGGCACCACCTCAATGGATCATGGAGTTCTTCCGGTTCCCGCCCCTGCCACAGTCGAACTTCTGAAAGGGATTCCCACCTATCCAATTGATGTTCCCTTCGAATCAGTCACGCCCACGGGTGCAGCCTTGGCGGTCACCCTGGCTGACTCTTTCGGAGCCTGGCCAACCATGACGATCGAACGGGCTGGCTGGGGCGCAGGAACCAAGGAAGGGGGCGAACTCCCCAACCTGTTGAGGCTTGTTCTGGGAACCTCCCAGGAGGGATTCAGCTCGGATCGCGTCTGGGTTCTGGAGTGCGAGGTGGATGACATGCTCCCCGAGTTCTTTGAGCCATTGTGGTCTTTGGCTTTTGAACGGGGGGCACTTGATCTCTACCTGACACCAGTCCAGATGAAGAAGGGCCGCCCGGGAACACTCATCACATTACTCGTTTCTGATGTCCATCGGCAAACATGTGAAGAACTACTGCTTGACCATACCACCACCTTCGGAGTCAGGCGCAGCTTGTGTGAAAGGGCTATCCTCAAACGTGAGATCGTTGAAGTCGATACCGAGTATGGAATGATCCCAATCAAGGTTGTGCCCGGCGTGGCTGGAAAGGTTGCCCCCGAAGCCAGGGCAGTCAAGGCCGCAGCTGAGAAGGCCCGGGTTCCCATGAGCGTGGTCTACCATGCCGCCTTGCGGGCCTGGGTGAAAGTCTGAACGTGGTTTCAGGCTACATCCCGTAGGGACACAGGTAAAGAAACCTGGAACCTGTGAAAAGGTCCACCTTTGCCTTCAAGCCAAAAAGTCCACTGGGTTCCTTGATCTTCTTTGTGATGGTTTTGGGATCTTTTCCCAGACCACAGGCCACTCCAGCACGGTCAATCGCATCCTGCAGGGTGCCGATCTTATCCACCAGACCGACGGAGACAGCTTGACGTCCCGTGTAAATCCGTCCCTCTGCCAATGCCTCCACCCGTTTACGAATGGCTTCTTTGGTGAGGTCTTTGGCAAAGAGTTCCGCCAGCAATTCCACATCCGGCTTGGCGGGTTTAGGCAGCACGGTGGCGGTGCTGGAGGTGACATTTTGAGAGGCAGTCTGCACACTCAAGGCTTTCTCAACCTGTTGTTCAATGGTTTCCGTTGCCGACACCACAAAGCCGGGTGAGGCCCATCCGGAGGAGAAATTTCCCCAGGCACTCGAGGGATAGAGAACTCCCTCCAACGAGGCTGTACCGGTCGCTTCGGGGACAGCACCACCAGGTAATGGTTCATTCCATCCTTTGGCCAGGGAAATCCGGTTCCGTTCTCTCGATTCAGTAACCGCATCCAGAAACTGTTTGTAATAGTCATCAATCACTGCCTGGAACATGGCTCGTTCGAAACCCTTCATGTTCCGGGAATAATCACCAGCGGTTTTGAAGGCACCTTTTTTGATGGTATCGAGTTCCACACCAACTTTTTCAAGCAGGTCGGAGATGTTGACCAGCTTCATGAAAACCCCAATGCTGCCCGTAAGAGTACCGCTCATGGCGAAGATCTCATCGGCCGCACAGGCGGCATAATAGCCGCCACTGGCCGCGACCGATCCCATGTAGGCGATCACCGGTTTCCCCTTTGCTTTGATCTTTCGCACCGCCTCATAAATCTCCTGAGTCGGTGTAATAGCTCCCCCAGGCGAGTCGACATGCAGAACCACTGCCGCGATCGACCGGCTCTCCACACAGTCATCCAGGAGATCGACCCAATCTTCAGCATCCAGGATAGTTCCGAAGATCTGCACAACGGCTACCTTCTCATGAAAAAGACCGATCCCATCATCCGGAAGGAATAGAAAAAAGATTCCCAGAACCATGGCAGCCAGGAGTAAAAACAGGATGCAGGCACCAATGACGAGTGAGGGTCCTGAGTGTGGCGCCGCTGGACGGCGTCGAGGGGCTGGAAGGGGCTGTGGATAGATGCTCATTGGAAAATCGGGGATGACCTCTCAAAACTGGGTGGCATTGGGTTGATTCCGCAATTCACTATTATATCCCCCCGGTGTAAGTGCGCGGGGGAAAACTTCAAAGTTATTCACAACCAGTCCGCTCTCAAATTGAGCGGTAAAGCTCCCGGTTTGGCCTGGTTCAAGGACCACCGGATTCACCGGAACGACCAGGCGTTTCTCACCGCCACTCAGACGAAGCCTGCCAGTCCGGCCATAGATGACCACCTCTGCCTGGACATTGGACATGGCCACATTCGATTCATTGATGATCTGTCCAGTCACGGCTGTGGCACTTGTACGTTTGACCACCCGGGTATTGACCACTTTAAGGTTTTTCTCAGGATAGAGATCATAGGTGCGCTGCTCGATCTGACGAGCCTGAGTGGTCTGGGCTGATTGGATCTTGAGAATCTGCCTTTCAAGATTCGCCAGGGTGGCGGTGAGGGTGTCCAACCGCGAAAGAATCTGTTTTTCGCTCACCGGTGAGTTTTCCGAGGATGCCGAGGGAACGGCCTTTGCGCTGGTGGTCCGGTCGATCATGAAGCTTTTCACTTCGCTCATGGGCAGTGTGTGGGTACCCACTTGGGTCTTGAAAGATAGCTCTCCATTCGACATCGACACGATCTCTCCGGTCAGGGTGAGTCCATTCGTGCCTGTCAACGTATCCGCTGCGGTGAAGGAAGGTGCGCCGCAGGAAACGATCAGGCAGAGGAGTTGCCCCAGCCCACGGCGCCATCGCAGCTCATTTTTCGTCATCCAGGGAGATGTTATCATGTCTGACATAGCCCCCCAATCTTGAGGCTCAAGCATTTCTGGCCAACTCCATGTCCAGGTGCCTTTGCGCTTCTTCGGTAACCAGAATCGCCAGTTCCAGAGCACGGCGGCCATCCTCTCCTGAAACCACGGGCGGTTTCCCCTCCTGGATACAACGAATGAAATCCGCCAGCTCCGTGGTGAGGGCGTCCTCCTCACGATTCATGTGAAGGACATACTGGTTGATCCCCGGCATGGGGTCCCCCATCATCCGCTCCTCATTGTCGCTGAGCTTCTTGAAGACGGCAATCTCCTGTTTCTGATAATCCAGGGAGATGTAGGTGTTCTTCTGAAAGATCCTGATTCTTCTCTGAGGTTGGATAGAGACACGGCTGGCGGTGAGGTTCGCAACACAGCCATCCTCGAAGGTGATCCGGGCATTGGCGATGTCTTCATAGCCTGTCAAAACCGGGACCCCCACCGCATCGAACCGGGCCACACGGGATGGGACCAGCGAAAGGATCAGGTCGAGATCATGGATCATCAGGTCAACGACAACCCCGATATCTTTGACCCGTGGACTGAAAAGACTCAGCCGATGGGCCTCAATGAAACGTGGGCGGTCCAGGACACGCTTGATCTCCATGACCGCTGAATTGAAACGTTCAATGTGACCCACCTGGAGGACAAGACCTGATTTCCCGGCCAGCCGGATAAGGTCATCCGCCTCATCCAGGGTTTTTGTCATTGGTTTTTCAACAAAGACATGTTTGCCACTCTCCAGGGCGGGAGCCGCGAAGGCATGGTGATGTGTAGTCGGTGTCACCACATCCACTGCCTCGCAGATCGCCAGGAGATCTTCCCAGCGGGGAAAAAAGGGGACCTTTTCCCTTTCGGCAATCTCCTCTCCACGCTGGGGATCGCTATCATGAATCCCCACCAGCTGAGCAGACGGGAGATGGTTCAGAATCCGTGCGTGGTGTTTGCCAAGGTGCCCTACCCCGAAAACACCGATCTTTGTCTGTTCTGTCATGGTTGATGTGAGCATTCTATGGGAGATAACGGCCGATGAGAATCAGAGAGGGGTGTCGCGGTTTTTTGAATTTTCTCTTGACACAAGGCTCCTGGTCAGGCCATATTGATATCAAGCGCGGAAAGGAGGTGGTCACTAAATGATAGAAGGTTGTAGTAGTATCTATCGGAGTTCGTTTAGTCGAGTTGTTTCGGCGAGCGCAGGTGGCTGGGAGGGCAGTCCGGGTTAGACCGGCGCTCCTGTTAACCGCCTGTACGGGGAGCAGGAAAACACTGTGATGCAGATCACTGTGTAAGTCCGGGGACAACCTGGCGCTCGCTCTCCAAACCAAGCAGTCCACTGACGGGGGGTCCAGATTCTGGGCCCCCTGTTCGCTTTTGCTTTCCTGATCCTTTCTCAAAACCTGCCGGTGATCCCACTTTCCCTGGATATCATGGAAAGAATGACCTCGGGACTGGGGTGAGTCCCTCAACGGGAAACACAAAATGAGGAGGGGTGGAACCCCCGAAGGAATTCCACCCCTGAACCTTCAATCAGCTATGGTTTGGACTTGGCTTACTGCTTTTTGCCCGGTCCGTACTCGTTGTAACCATAGAGTTCGATGTCGATGGCGTTCTGGCTGGCGATGAAGGGCAGCGACCAGGCCGGCAGCAGGTTGTCCGGTGTGACACGAGCCGAACCGAACACGAACACTCCACCGAACTTGTCGAGCGTGTAGAACCCGCCATCCGGGCAGCCCGCCGAGAAGTCGAAGTCCACGAAGATGGAGTAGGCATCGATACCGTAGGTTGCGGGATCACTTTCGTCGACCCCTGCTGTCTCCGGATCATCGAAGCCGTTGACGATGTATGGCATACCCACCGTGGTGATGAGGGTACCCAGGTTGTTCGGGTCTTCATTGCGTGTGAAGAACACCGGATTCGTGGGCACATCCACCGGCACCGGGTGAATACCACCCCATCCATCGTAGACCACCAGGCCTTCCTGAGTGACCGGGAAGATCTCGGCGTCGCGGTTGATATCCTGGCCTGGGAAGAACGGCCAGACATATCCTGAATCGGTGTAGTCGAAGGGTTCACCCGCGGCTACAGAAGGAATCCTGGGTTCGAGCAGCTTGAGCGGGTCGTTGACCGGCAGTCCGGCATAGGTTCCCGGAATGACCGGGCCTGCATCCGGAGTGAACTGGTAACGAGCACCCTGGCTGTCGAAGATGACATAACCATCGGCGCGATTGAGCGGTGCATTGACATCAATCACCACCAGAGCCACGGCACGGATACTGGCGCCACCTGGATTGGCCAGCCATGGGGCACGGAAGGCGCCGAACGGAATGTCGTAGCCAAGCGGCAGTCCATCGGTGCCTGGTACCAAGGCCGGTTCAGCGGCATCCTTGGTATCGCCCGCACGGTAGACTCCACCGAAGTCGGTCAGCACCCAGAAGCCTTCGCTGCTCTGCGACATCTCGATGTCGACGGCACGGCCAATCGGGAAGTCCGGTGTGGCCGGGAACAGGAAGTCTTGCGGGATGTTGTCACCCGTGTTCTCGACGAAGGAGGCAACACCTTCACCGTTGAGAACCACCAGGTCTTCCTTCGGCGGAATACCGTTGTTGGCGATAGCCCGCTCCAGATCACGCGCGAAGTCGTTCGGATAGGAGAAGCCACCCACGATCAGCGGCGGGTGACCGATCCGTTCGATCTGACCTGTGGTCAACAGCTCATAGGCACCACTGTCGCATCCCGGTGTCCACGTGACGGTTGGTGTGGCCGTATCCGTAAACGTCGGGGTGAAGGTCTCAGTGACGGTCGGGGTATCGGTTGCGGTTTCGGTCTGAGTCTCGGTCTCCGTCGGCGTCTCCGTAACGATCGGGGTATCTGTCGGCGTCTCCGTAACAGTGTCAGTAGCAGTATCCGTTGGAGTCGGAGTCTCGGTAAACGGCGACTCTGTTGGAGTTTCGGTAGGCGGAAGCGGAGTTTCCGTCGGCGTGTCAGTTAGGATCACCGTAAAGGTCGGCGTCTCAGTAGCTGTATCAGTACTGGTCTCCGTCGGAGTCTCCGTAGCGGTGTCAGTAGCAGTATCCGTTGGAGTCGGAGTCTCGGTAAACGGCGACTCTGTTG
>CAYZUX010000095.1:0-4571 GCA_964481775.1 uncultured bacterium
GACAGACAGTGAGTGTTACACACCCCTGTGACAAACTTTTCCCGTTTCCCCGAAAGTCGATCTATCGGGGCCCAAACAGCGAAAAAAGAACTGAGAACCTATTGGATCGAGGAAATAGCCCCAACCGGCAGAGGGGTTGGGGTGAATGGATGAAGAGCTGCTGGACTACTCGCCGAGGTTTGATTCGTTGACTTCTTGAGATAGGTGTTAATAAACCACGAGGCTGCGGAATCGAGAGACGGGTTGATTGTAACCAAGTCCGCGATGGCTTTCTGGGTTGCCTCGATCTCACCGGCAGAGGCTGGGGAGATAACAAGGGCCGGTTGATGATGCCAATCCACGTGCACGATACCGTCAGAGTCAAGATACGGGCAGAAGCTTTCAACATTGATTGGGTCAAGTGCGTCAAATTTCTTGAGGAACTTCACCAAAGCTGGCTTGGTGACCCTCAAATGTTTCGCAAGCCTGCCAACTTCGATTGAGGTGAACCCATCAAGCATGACAACCATCAGTTCGTATTGGACAAGCGAAACTGATTTGCTCACTATCTTTTTAACACTCCAGCCATTTACCGACAGATTGACGGAGCACGGAAAACCAGGAATAGAAACCTGTGAGGCAAGTGCGGTTGCAATCCTAGAAACGTGAAAAGAACAATGTTTCGAAAGGGCAAGCAAGAGAGAGCCTTGCTCTGAAGACACTGATTTCTGTGGGCAAACATCGATCCAACACCCGGTATTTAACTGCACTCCTTCAGCGGATCCTTTCCTGTGAGTCAAGGGCAAGCAGGAAAGCATGGCGATGTCCCTCATCACTTGTCTTTGACTAATTCCAAACAAATGAGCGATTTCCTTGCAGCAAATGGGTTTTGAAGATGTCTCAATCATACACTGAGCTACAGAAGCTACTCTTGCTACCGAGGGTACACTTTGTTTCATACATACTCTCCTTTCAGCATAATAGCTTGACTTTTTGGGTCGAAACTGTTAGTCTTTACCATCGCGATGCACTCGACTATCGCATTTTACTATCCAAAAGTCAAGTAAAATCTTAAAATAAGCAAAAAATAAATTATAGTATATCGCTACCATCCAACCTATTATTCTGCTAATAACTCTAAATTAATCACAATAGCCTGCAACAAGACAACCTGCTCAAAGACATCAGTTTGACCGATAACCAATACCAACTGCCGGGTGGATTCTTCCTGTTAAATGACTACAATGGCACTTCTTGTGGGGGGTCTCTCCCCCACTGAGTCGGGTACCCTTCCCGGAGTGAGAGGAATTGCCATGCTTCTCAAGCCGCCGACACCCACGCTTCAGGTAGCCCGGTATGTCCTTGGTGGGGCCTGTCCCCCACCGGTCCAACTGACTCTTCCTCTGGCCAGCCTCGTTCGCCGTGCCCTGATGGGTCTCCTCAGCCGCATCGAACTGCGCCGCCTTTATGGAACCGAGATCCCTGAGGAGGCCCCTTTGCCTCGTTCTCGTATCTTTTCCGGGAAGGATGAGGATGGGCATCCACTTGAAGGACACCTCCACGCATACTACCTTCCCACTGATGAGGACGGCGATGGTTTGCTGGACCACATCTCGGTATTTACCGCTCAAGGTTTCGGCCCCGCTGAGATCCGCGCGCTTCAACGCCTCACCCTGCTTAATTGGAGGGGAAATGATGAGAGACTGCCTCTCATGCTGACCTGCCTGGGTTGCCAGAGTGAGGTGCAGGCCCCTCCATTCGCCAGGTCCTCAGTTTGGGTAAGCACCACTCCTTTTGTCGCAACTCGTCACGCCAAGGTGCGAGGACAAAAACGGGACTCATCCGAGGTTCTCGGTTATGAGAACCGTCCCCGTTTCGCCGAACTGGTGCTCAGAGAAGAGTGGCATCGTTTATGTGCACAACGCCCCGGGCTCCCTGAAATAGCAGAGGTGCAGATCATGCCTGCTCCTTCCGCTGAGGGTAGCCAGGGGCAACGCTTTGTTTTAACCAGGTCCAAGGACGGTGATGATGGCTGGCGGCGGGCTTCGGCCCACTTCCGCATCACCTTCTGTGAACCGGTTCAAGGCCCGCTCTGTCTGGGCCATTCCTCCCACTTCGGCCTGGGGTTGTTCCTTCCGGAGAGGGAAGCATCGCAACGGGTCAACTGATACCGGAGCGTTGGTCTTTGACAATTTGCTGTTCAGCCGTCGATCAGGGAATCCTGTCATACCCGTGATGTAAAAAAGATGCGGGGAAGCAATCCATCTTCCCCGCATCTGCATCAATGAAAGGCCGCTGATGGACGAAACTGCGCTTCCTGAACCTCAATCTCAATTCCATTTACCCGATTCCTTTATCTTGCCCGACCTGGTTCCAGCCAACATCCTCAGCGAGTTTGCTTATTGTCCACGGCTTGCTTATCTCAAATGGGTTCAATGCGAATCGGAGGAGACAGCCGACCTTCTGGAAGGACGTCTCGCCCACCAGCGGGTCGACCAGGAAAAAGGGACAATACCCGAGGCTGAAGACGGTGGGGAAGAACCTATTGAGAAGATCCATGCCACCTCAGTGATGTTGTCGGGACCTGAGATTGGAATCATCTCACGGATCGACCTGCTCGAATCCGATGGCGGTCTGGTTCAACCCGTCGAATATAAGAAAGGCAAGGCACCCGATATTCCCGAGCTGGCCTACGAGCCGGAACGCATGCAGGTGTGCGCTCAGGCACTCATTTTGCGCGAGAACGGATATGGCTGTGAAAAGGCAATCATTTATTATGCAGGGTCCAGGCGGCGCGTCGAAATTCCGGTTACGCAGGAATTGATCGCGCGTTGCCAGCAACTCCTCGCGGAGATGAAGCAGGTGGCCTTGGCCGGGAAAATCCCGCCCCCACTGACCGATAGTCCCAAATGCCCCCGCTGCTCGTTGGTCAGCATTTGCCTGCCCGATGAAACCAATCTGATCACCCATGTGGTCGAGGGTGAGATCCGCCGCCTTGTTCCCAGCCGCGATGACGCCATGCCGTTGGCGATCCAACAGCAGGGGGCTTACCTGGGGAAAAAGGGAGAGGTCCTGCAGGTTCGAGCCGAGGGCCAGGTGGTCACCGAGGCCCGATTGATGGATGTCTCACAAGTCATGTTGTACGGTGGAGTCCAGGTTTCCACCCAGTGTCTCCAGGAATTATTGGGGCGCGGAATTCCTGTCCTCTATTTCTCGCAGGGAAGCTGGTTTTATGGAATGACCACGGGACTCGGGCACAAGAATATCGAACGGCGCATCACCCAGTTCCATGCTTTTGAGGATCCCTCGCGGAGTCTGCGGACCGCACGCCAGCTGGTGCGTGACAAAGCCTCCAACAGCCGGACGCTGTTACGCCGGAATATACCCGATTGCCCCGAGGAGCCCCTGACCGCGCTCAAACGCGAGATCGAGCGCATCGAGGCCTGCACCGATTTTGAAACCCTGTTGGGGCATGAGGGGAATGTGGCCCGAATCTATTTTGAACACTTTGGGAAAATGCTGAAAACACGGGAGTCCGGGATCGAAGCCTTTGATTTCTCCACCCGTAACCGCCGTCCCCCAAAAGATCCAGTCAACGCCATGTTGTCTTTCACCTACAGTCTGCTGGTCAAGGATTTCACCATCGCCCTGGCCGCGGTTGGATTCGACCCTTATCTGGGCTTTTATCATCGTCCCCGCTATGGACGCCCCGCGCTCGCGCTTGACATGATGGAACCCTTCCGTCCCTTGATCGCCGACAGTGCCGTGATCTGGTGCATCAATAACGGGGTGGTGACCCCCCAGGGTTTCTCGCGCGTGGGAAGCGCCTGTTCGATGTCCTCCGAGACACGCAAGAAGGTGATCCTGGCCTATGAACGCAGGATGGACAGCCTGATCACTCACCCCGTGTTTGATTACCGGATCAGCTACCGGCGGGTCCTTGAAGTCCAGGCCCGGCTGCTGGCGAGATATCTGGAGGGGGAATTGTCAGATCCACCCTCTTTCGTGACGAGGTGACACCATGCGCCACCTGTACCTGGTCAGTTATGATATCTGTGAATCCAAACGCCTTCAGCGTGTTCACAAAACCATGCGCGGTTTTGGCGATCACCTGCAGTATTCTGTTTTCCGCTGCGAGCTTTCCGATAAGGAACGGGTTCAGATGATCACGGCTCTGGAGCAACTGATTCACCATAAAGAGGATCAGGTCCTGATCATTCCTCTGGGACCAGCCGGCGGGGAGACCGAGGAGAGCATCACCGCCTTGGGAAAACCGTACAACCTTCTCGAAAAGCATGCGATTGTGGTATAGTTTCCACCCATAACGTGACCTCATCTCCCCACCCCCTTTCTCCCAAAAGGCGAAGGGGGAGCGCGAAACATCCCTGCGAGAGGTCCGGTGGTGACACTTTTCCAGGGAAGCGCTCGAAGACTGAAAAGACTGAACTTAGCATCAAGAAAGGAGGACTCATGGCGAAAATCGAAGTGCATCTAGGGTCACGTCTCGGAAAGTGGCGGGTAAGTGGTTGGGAATACAGGGGTTGTGAGGCGAGCGGTTCCCACGGCTGAATTGCCGTGGCTCCATTGAAACT
>CAYZUX010000095.1:4671-20520 GCA_964481775.1 uncultured bacterium
GGTTCCCACGGCTGAATTGCCGTGGCTCCATTGAAACTATCTGCCCACAGGTATTCATACGAGATACACAATGGTTCCCACGGCTGAATTGCCGTGGCTCCATTGAAACTACTTATAATGCGTGGACAGGTGGGGCTGGTGGGTTTGGTTCCCACGGCTGAATTGCCGTGGCTCCATTGAAACGGATGCGTGGGTTGACCTGTACAAGGTAAACCCGGAGTTCCCACGGCTGAATTGCCGTGGCTCCATTGAAACCCAAGGAAGAGGAGCAGATTTTCTCATCGCTTCGCAGTTCCCACGGCTGAATTGCCGTGGCTCCATTGAAACTAAGTCATAGGCGGCCTGTAACGTTGGGGTGTAATAGGTTCCCACGGCTGAATTGCCGTGGCTCCATTGAAACAAAGGTAAATCTACCTGGCAGAGAATGAGAGTAATAGTTCCCACGGCTGAATTGCCGTGGCTCCATTGAAACTGTTTCCGGTGAATTCATGTGTGTGTCCGATATACCAGTTCCCACGGCTGAATTGCCGTGGCTCCATTGAAACTATTGATACTAAACGCATTCAGAACTTTCATCACCTTGTTCCCACGGCTGAATTGCCGTGGCTCCATTGAAACGGGTACTCCTCGCGCAAGTAATCCCACGCTTCTTCCTGTTCCCACGGCTGAATTGCCGTGGCTCCATTGAAACTCTTCATTGCAAGTCTGATCGTTGACGGTAACTTCATGTTCCCACGGCTGAATTGCCGTGGCTCCATTGAAACAGGTAGATCATACCTCTATTATTATCGTCGGGAGGATAAGTTCCCACGGCTGAATTGCCGTGGCTCCATTGAAACGAGTCATAGGAGGTGACTCCCCCTGAGATTGTTTTGGTTCCCACGGCTGAATTGCCGTGGCTCCATTGAAACACTTCCCAGAAGACAATATCTGCTCCTTCTGGCAAGTTCCCACGGCTGAATTGCCGTGGCTCCATTGAAACAGCCTGTCAGCAATATCAGCAAGGCTCTGACCTACCGTTCCCACGGCTGAATTGCCGTGGCTCCATTGAAACTGGAATTCTCGACCACCCCCAGTTGAAAGCTTCCAAGTTCCCACGGCTGAATTGCCGTGGCTCCATTGAAACAAGAGTCCTGACCAAAGGTGTAGGTTTCTTCCGGGATGTTCCCACGGCTGAATTGCCGTGGCTCCATTGAAACCGGGATGCGCAGGTTTCTCGTTTCCTGGTTTGAGCGGTTCCCACGGCTGAATTGCCGTGGCTCCATTGAAACTATTTCAGAACGTACCATCCAGGCATGATGTCCTCCAGTTCCCACGGCTGAATTGCCGTGGCTCCATTGAAACCGAACCTCTCAAGGCTATTAAACACAGCTGACTCTCGTTCCCACGGCTGAATTGCCGTGGCTCCATTGAAACAGGCCGCCGGTTATGCTGCGCGTGAAAACCAGTTGGAGTTCCCACGGCTGAATTGCCGTGGCTCCATTGAAACTGTCCGAAAACGCAATATTGAACGTATTCTGACAAAGTTCCCACGGCTGAATTGCCGTGGCTCCATTGAAACCGGATGAATACGTGTTCCAGGGAACCTGGAGTGAGGGTTCCCACGGCTGAATTGCCGTGGCTCCATTGAAACTATTAGATACTCCTTTCTACTTCTCTTCCCGATTCGAGTTCCCACGGCTGAATTGCCGTGGCTCCATTGAAACACCTGTATCTGATGCAATCTGTCAATTGGCAAAAACGTTCCCACGGCTGAATTGCCGTGGCTCCATTGAAACGTGCAGCACCCTCAGTCCGTTACAGTAATCTGATTGAGTTCCCACGGCTGAATTGCCGTGGCTCCATTGAAACCGAATCTCGTCTACGTTCGCAAAACCGATGTTTCCTGTTCCCACGGCTGAATTGCCGTGGCTCCATTGAAACGTCTCTAGTGTGGCATAGCTTATAGGAACTACAACAGAGTTCCCACGGCTGAATTGCCGTGGCTCCATTGAAACTCCGCCTTGAAGGCCCGCTCACGCCACTCGGAAACTTGTTCCCACGGCTGAATTGCCGTGGCTCCATTGAAACACGTTTCAGCCCTCAGCATTTCTCTTTGCTTTGGAGGTTCCCACGGCTGAATTGCCGTGGCTCCATTGAAACTACTTCACTTCCACCTGTGTCTCATTCTTTTTCGCGGGTTCCCACGGCTGAATTGCCGTGGCTCCATTGAAACACGACCCGCTTGCTATAGTCCGATAGCCCGACACACTCGTTCCCACGGCTGAATTGCCGTGGCTCCATTGAAACCTGGTTTTATGATAACAAATTTAGGATTGGTTCCACTGTTCCCACGGTTGAATTGCCGTGGCTCCATTGAAACGAAAGACATTGCTTATGCCAATGTTCTTTAATTGGAGTTCCCACGGCTGAATTGCCGTGGCTCCATTGAAACAATTGGATGATGCAAGTACCTCCCTCATGCCTCCCCGCGTTCCCACGGCTGAATTGCCGTGGCTCCATTGAAACGTCGAACAAATCCCCAAGCCGCACTCCACTCATATCGTTCCCACGGCTGAATTGCCGTGGCTCCATTGAAACTCGTCATACGTGGGAGGCTACTTTATGAGTATAGGGAGTTCCCACGGCTGAATTGCCGTGGCTCCATTGAAACCCAAGTGAACCAAGAGAAGCTTGTCTAGACCTTTAGTTCCCACGGCTGAATTGCCGTGGCTCCATTGAAACTCGCTCTAATCCTCTCAGTACTCTTCGTTGAACTTGGTTCCCACGGCTGAATTGCCGTGGCTCCATTGAAACTTGGGTGATATGTCAAGTAATATCTTCGGTAATATAGTTCCCACGGCTGAATTGCCGTGGCTCCATTGAAATTCGGTTCGGAAGGTAGTCCCAATTACAATGTTGGTTTCAGACCATATAATATTGGAACAAATCAATATGAAAGAGATTGAAAGGAGTAGATAATGGCAAAGCGCTTAGTATCATTCCTGGGGAATACAAATTATGATAAAGTAAAATACTTTTATTCCACCGACCTCGGAAAAGAAACATCCGTCTCCACCTCATTTGTCTGCCACGCATTAGCAAGCATCGAAAAACCGGATGAGATATTTGTATTGGGTACATCGGAAACAGAGACTAACTGGAAATCACTATCCGACATACTTTCAGAGGCTGGTTTTAATAATACGGAACGGAAATTGATTCCCTCTGGTAGTACCTCATCAGATCTCTGGGAGCAATTCGAAATTCTTAAGGAATGTCTTCGTTCAACTGAAGAGGAAACTCCTGAAATAATCCTCGACATTACACATGGATTCCGCGCCCAACCATTCTTCGCAGCAGCTGTCATCTCCTTTATTCGTGCCATTGACACGAAGTATTCAAAATTACGAGTCGTCTATGGTGCTCTAAATAAAGAAACGGGAGAAGCTCCAATCTGGGAACTAACCTCCTTTGTGGAATTACTTGACTGGACCAACGCCATTACCGCATTCCTGCGTAGCGGCCAAGCAGAAGGAATTGCCCAACCCACTGAGTCGTTTGGCAGAACCCTTAGGAAGGGGTGGGCCAATGGTGGTATGCAAGGTAACCCACCTGAACTCACGAGTCTGGGCCAAGCAATTAAGAAATTCGGTGATGAATTTATCACCCTCAGGACGGGTTCCCTCCTGCTTGGAGATAATTCAACTGCTCGTTATCTCCACGAGGCGATAGAAAAGACCCGTGAGGAGGTTAAAACACATTTTCCTCCCCTCGCCGATGTCCTCGACCGGATCGAAGAGATGGCCAAGAAATTGAGATTCGATGAGCAACACCTTAATACCCCTCAGGGTCAAAAAGTCCTCGCCAACCTTGCTGATCTGTACCTCTCAATGGGTCGCTACATGGAGGCGGCTTCTACCATCCGCGAGGGGTGGATCACGCTGTATGCCAACGAAAAAAGTGATTGCCCGGGAGACAAAAGAGGTTTTGACATGTATATCCGAGATAAAGTTTCGGAAGCACTTTGGCATTTTTCCGAGGGGAAAGATGCGGATACACTTGCTGGATTCCGAAATGACCTCGAACACGCTGGTTACAGAAGCGATCCAAGGGCTCCTGACACGATCTTCCGAGAGGCAAAGGAATGGTCCGATAAATTCCGGAAAGCGACACGTAGAGGAACCTTCCTCAATATCAGTAACCATCCAGTCGACCAGTGGGATGAAAACCAAAAGAAAGCGGCACTCCAACTTGCAGGGAAACTGAAAGACATCCAATTCCCCAATGTGCCACCCAATGCAACCCTCGCCGAAGTCGAGAAAAAGGCCGAAGAAATCATGGAAAATGTACTGGTGGAGGAAGATACCACCATTGCCATGGTTCAAGGAGATTTTACACTGACTACAATCCTGGTGAAGAAACTCCAAGAGAAAAATATTGTCTGTGTCATCGCGACCACACCCCGTGAAGTAATGTACGAGGAAGGTGGACTTAGGACATACAAGTTCGAGTTCGTCTCCTTCCGTCCTTATCCCCGGTTGTGAGAGGATGACAGCAGAAAAAAAGGCGCCATGATCGCCCGTTTCAACGGGAGTCCATGGCGCCAATATTCTGCAGAGACTTAGCGAAGAAGTTTATTCCAATCCGGATACCAATCCTGAGCTCCATTGAGGAAGGCCCGGATGTGACCGTTCTTTTTTATGTCTTCGCGTTTTTCCACAATGATAACCTGAGCCTGGGCACGGCTGATAGCGACATTCCAAACCTTCCGCGCTTCGGAACTTTTGGTCAGGTATAAGTTATTGATCTCAGCCACATCCAAAACCACCAGAGTGGCTTCACTCCCCTGTGCGCGGCGGACAGTCCGGACCTGAATCCCCTCAGTTCCCGCGAGAAGCGTTCTCAGAGCATCGGATTGGTAACGATAGGGTGAAAGCACCAGGATACTCACAGGTGGTTGAAGGTCATCGACAAGGCGAGCGATTCCTTTGACAATTCCAGCCGCGATCTGTGCTGATTTGGGATTTCTAGCTTTCCCAGATGGCCGGGTAACGCCACGTGGCACTCCTACCAGTATGTGTGTGGGATCCACCACCACACGGGGACTGGAGGGTAAGGGATCGTTCCACCAAGGATCACGGGGATTGTCCACCACATGGAGATCCCCATCATAAAAAGTGGAACTGATAAACTGGCACAGGCTTTCATTCATCCGGCTCTGTTGATTGAGGCGAACCATCACTCCCGCCCTGAACAGGTCCTCACTCCGGTCACCTCGCTCCCCTGGTAGCACATGTAAATGGTCAAACAGGGAGCGTTTGAAAAGGTGGTTGCAGGGTTCCTTGAGCCAGTTCTCCTTTACTTTTTTGTCATAATAAAAAGGCGCAAGCTGCGCCGGATCCCCAGCAAAGAGCCACTGTTTGGAATTGAGGGAAAGCAGGAACGCCACAACAGGAAGCGCCACTAGCGAGGTTTCATCCAGGATGATCACATCCCATTGCGCTCCATACAACTTCGGTTTACTGGTCAGGCTTGCGATTGTAGTGGCAACCATTTTCGCCTTGGGTAACAGATTATCCAGGATTCCTTTCCGCTGGTCCTCCAACTCATGAAGTTTGTCTCGGGTGATAGAAAAATATGCCTCCAGATCGGGATCCTTTTCCTTTTTGATCTGTATCTCTCGTTCGATCCGATCTTTCTCTGCTTTGGTGATTGAAATGACCTCAGCTAGTTCATGAAGCATGCGTTGGAAACGGAGCAGATGCTCTCGGTCAGGCTTGAATAATTCTGGATCCTGGGGATACCCCAACCTTAAAACTACTCCATCCTCCAGTTTGTGGCCAGAGTGAGTGACCGCATCATCCACTTTTAGTACTATGGAATCGACTGACTGATTGGTAAGGCCCACTGCTAAAACCTTGCGCCCCTCCTGGATGTGAGCTCCCGCGATCGCTCCCAGTGTGTAGGTCTTCCCGGTGCCGGGAGGCCCCCAAATGAGACCGATTTGCTTACGTCCCACCGAGAGTGCCACCCGCTGACGTTCGCGTAGGTTCTCAGGAACTGAAACCAGTTCAGGTATCCGGTCTTGGGTTTCCTCCTCGTTAGGCCAACTGGATGATTCGATACGCTTGTAGAGAGGAGGGAGTGTCTCAAGCCCCTCGGACCATTCCAGGATTTTCTTAAGATAATCCGGGGGGAAAATGCACATCTCCTCTCCCACTGTAGGTTCCAAACCAGCGTTCCATTTTACAGAGATATACTGTTTGTCCTCATCAATCCGGATGAGCTCCCCCTGGAACAGATTTTCTTTCTCGGGTCGATCGATGACACAATTGCCATCCAGGTAATAATCATCCGGGAGATTATTTACCACCCCCTCTTTCTTTGGGTGGATGAGAAGGGTTCTGGTTTCCGGGTCAATATCAATCGCGGCAATCGTAATTATTGTCGGTTTACATTGAATCCGGTGAACCTCGCGGACAGCCGCGCGGAATCGATCAATATCCATGGCTGAGCTCCTTCCACAGCGCCTTCATCAGCGCGCGGGTACTTCGTGCGGTCTGCTCCTGTCCTCGCCGTCCTAAAACCTTCCCGGCCACTTCCTGAGGAGAACCGCCCAATTTTGGCGAGAGGGTCAGAACACATTTGGCGGCAAGTTCCTCCTGCTTCTTGGTGAGGGTATTTTCCAAAAGAGCGGCACACAGCATTTCCACGGTCTTAGACGATTCGACCTGGCCGCCAAGGCCTTCGATTGCGTTTTTCAGATCCTTGGGAGGATCCAGCTTCATGATCTTTTTGATCCATCGATTCACTTCCACAATGTCGGCATCCGCTATCCCATTCCACAGCGAAAGAGCCGCATGTTTCTTGTGATCCTTTTGACCCGCAAACGACTCTTTCATGAGATGTTTGGAGACCTGGAGCGCGGCGCGGGGGTTACCCGCCTGGACCAAGGCTTCAATCCTCCAGCGGAGGTCTTGCCCACAGAGTAATAATGCGCTGGGCAACTGCACGAAGCGGGTGGTGAACACGAACAATCTATGGGGGATATGCGGATCTCCCTCCAGGTAGGTCTGACGAAAATCCCTGGCGGCGGATATAGCTCCCATGGCCGCCGCGGTGGCCTTGCGCCCACTGGTGACATCCACTACGACATCGTGGGGATGAGGCTCACCCTCCCGCAAGTACAAATCATGGAGCACATTCATCGCCTCAGCGGATTGGGTTCCATCTCCGATATAGGCCTCCTCGCAATCCCCCCGGTAATCCCCAGCGAGAGCCTTGACCTGTTCCAGAAAGCGCTTCGTCTCGTCTGTATAGAGCAGGAATGCCTTGGCATGTGGATTGGCGACCAACCCTAGAGCCGGTGAATAGGGCTGGGTTCCCACATTGATGAACAGGAGGCTGGCTTTCCGTCTTTGGGAGGCCTCTTTGGCGTGAAAACCGACTAACGCTGGAAAGACTTTCTGATCATAGTATTGCCTGGCCTCTTCGCCCTGATCGGCTGGAATCTGAGCCATTTCTATCCATAGAGCCCAAATCTCCTTGGGAAGCGTGGAGGGTGGTGTGGAGGGTGTTGGAGACATAAGTGAATTCTCTCCATTCTGTGGAAAATTTATAAAATTAAGCATTGTGCTCCTAGCCTATCGTTTGTTCAAGCCTTTCGTTAATCCTTTATTCGACAAAACTTAGGTTTTTCTTGTAGTTAGCGTCTTGACACTCGATCGTCATGGAGCGTAGGCTTCCACCTTGGCTGTTCTTTGATGTCTTGTTTCATCTTGGAAGGAGCCTTCTATGCCGCGTAGCATTGGTGTTGCCCCGCCTCAAAGCCGCCCGGATGGCTTGCCAGATACTCCAGCTGGTTCTCACAGAGAAGTTCTCACGATTAAAGTCATCACTCCTTTGTTTGGGGGAGGGGTCGAAGCGGGGATGAACGACCCCGTGACCCTCATCCGTGGCTCCAGCATCCGTGGCCATCTCCGTTTCTGGTGGCGGGCCACACGGGGAGCCGCGTGTGCGAATGCTGATGAGCTGAAGCGTAGAGAAGGAGAGATTTGGGGAACCACGAGCGAACCGAGTAAGGTCGGGCTTTCTGTCTCTATTCAAAATCTTGGTAGATCATACAGCTGTGCACAATTTCCACCTCATGGGAATTTCTCAAAGTTCGAGAAAGACCATCCCCCCTATGCCTTGTTTCCTTTCCAAGGGAAGAAAAATCCTGGTGGCATAGAAAAAGAGCCTGCTACTTGTACGAACAATATTACATTTGCTCTATCAATTACGGCACCAGAAGGTCTCCTTGATGATGTTCACTCGGCCCTTTGGGCTTGGTTGAACTTTGGAGGTATTGGCTCAAGGACAAGACGCGGGTGCGGAGCGTTGTATTGTGCGGATTATGCCCCAACACAAGCAGATGCTGTCAATGCAGATTCCCTTCGGCGATGGTATACGAATAAACTTACGGAATATAACATCACATTGCCAAATGAACTGAGAAGGTGGCCAACACTACCGCCAGCTGACTGGCTGATTTTGGGACCATCTAATAATCACCTTGCTGCATGGTCTAGGGCGGTTGGCGTGATGAAGGAATTCCGGCAGGGAGCAGGTATCGGACGGGATCCAGGCCAGCACAACCATCCTAGAAGATCACGTTGGCCAGAACCCGAGTCCATACGAGAGTTGTCTAATCAGCACCGTCAGGGCCAACATCCCAGAGATGAAAACATTCCTACAAATTTCTTCCCTCGTGCTGAGTTTGGAATGCCGATCATCTTCGAGATACGGGGCGAAGATTTGAAACCAACACTTCAACCAGCAACCGACTCAACTCGGATGTCGTCACCTGTGATCCTCAAACCGATCGCCTGCGTCAGAGACAATGATGAACCTGTCTCTTGTCCGCTCATTATGAGGCTCAGTGTGGCTCAGCTAGAATCCGCAACCATTTCGGGTCAAGGACTTCCCCAACTCCATCAGGTTCCTGCAGGCGAAATAAGATCGCAGTTGCTTTCTGCATATGTTAATTCGCCTTTGCACGATAGATCTCAATCCGGTTCCGCCCTTGATGCTTTTATGATCTATGCACGGAATTCACTCAATCCGCAACATGGAAACAGACAACAACAAAATACTCCACGTCAACAACAGGGTAGGAGAAATCCTCAATGAGCCACCTCCTCGTTGTTTCCATCGGTCCAGTCCAGGACTTCATTGCAGCGGCCAGGCGTACACGTGATTTGTGGTTTGGCTCGCAGCTGCTCTCAGAGATCAGTAAGGCGGCAGCCAAGAAACTCGCAGAGTCTGATGGGGTCCGGTTGATCTTTCCGGCTCTCAATAATGATGCACCAGAATTCTCGAATCCCCAATTCAATGTTGCTAACGTGATCCTCGCGGAAGTGACGAATGGTGATCCAAAGACCTTATCTGAATCGGCGAAGAAAGCCGCCCAAAAAAAATGGAGAAATATAGCAGCTCAGGTTAAGCAGAACATCCAGAATTCCATTCGCAATGAGGTATGGGACGCGCAGGTCGAGGATGTTATCGAGTGTTATGCTGCCTGGTATCCGGTGAATGGCAATTACAGCGAAGCCAGAAAACAACTGATGCGTCTGTTAGCGGGAAGGAAGGCGCTGAGGGATTTTATACAGCCGAATGGCTTAGCTGGTGTTCCCAAGTCTTCTCTGGATGGGGCGCGTGAAAGTGTCATAAACGAGAATCGAAACGGATTACCTCGTTGGTCGCGGATAAAAGATAATGAACAGTTGGATGTGGTGGGGCTGGTCAAACGATTAGGGGGCGGTCAACAGGGTTTCACATCGGTTTCCCGTGTTGCAGCTGATCCTTGGTTGATTGGGATTGCCTTAGATCCACAGACGTATGATTCATTTTTTCAAATTTCAACTATCTGCGAAGAACTGTGTGCGAATGGGTTGCTTACGCGTGCACCTCAATATCAAGATTTCCCATACGAAGGCGCAGTGATATATCCGAGTCGGCATCCAGATCTTGAAAAATCTGGGGTAGAGAAAGCACAACTTCAAGAAATTTCACAGTCGCTTCAGGAGATTCGCCGGTCTGGCCATGGTGAACCCAATCCTTACTTCGCAGTCCTCCTCGCTGATGGTGACCGGATGGGAAAAGCGATCTCCGAAAGAGGGTCTGCTGATGAGCATCGCAAACTCTCTACTGCACTTTCTGGTTTCGCGAGTAAAGCAGGAGAAATTGTGAAACAACACCAAGGTGCCCTGGTTTATGCTGGTGGTGATGATGTGCTTGCGTTTGTGCCTGTAGATCTTTGTCTGGAATGTGCACAAGCATTACATGATTCATTCTCTGCATCCTTGACTGGGTATGACACGGAAGAGGGTCCCCCCACCCTTTCTGTCGGTATTGCTATCGGTCACCATCTTGAACCCCTGGAGGATCTCCTGGCTTGGGCACGAGAGGCGGAGAAGGATGCCAAGAAACCGGACCGTAATGGCTTGGCCATCCATCTTCATACCCGTGGCGGTGCCCCCACTAAAGTACGTGGGCAATGGGAAAGTGGCATATATGGGCGGCTTAAAAAAGGATGGGAGACCTACATGAAAGGAGCCTTATCCGATAAGGCAGCCTATGACCTGCGTGAACTGGCGAACCAATATGACTCCGATTGGGCCAAAGATAAGCCTGAAAATGAGAAAGCGGAAACTCGTCAGGCTCAATTAAACGCCATGAAGGCTGATGCAATTCGAGTCCTCAATCGAAAATCAGGCGGAAGAGATTTGACAGGAGTTCTCGACGGCCTTTTACCTACTCAACCTGAACCCAATCCAAATGGAGATGCTGGTGAGGTGAAACCCAATACCATTCTCATGCGTTTCGCCGAGGAGCTTATCATTGCCCGCATGATTGCCGGAGTGAAGAAACAGGCTGGTGATAGACCACCGGTGGAAGGCGAGGAGCAACACAATGCCTGAATATATCCTTCACATCACTCCTCACGATCCACTTATTGCCCGGGATGGACGCCCCTTCGGTCTTGGCACCCGTATGAAATCCCTCGATTGGCTTTACCCTTCGGTGGTGGCTGGTTCATTGCGCACGATGCTGGGGAAGCTCAATGGAGGTGACTTCACAAAGGAGAAGATTGAGGCGCTCAAATCGATTGAGGTAACGGGAGTCTTCCCAGTCAAAGGAAATGTCCTTTTCTTTCCGGCCCCCAAAGATCTTCTGATCTACAAAGAAGACAAGACAAAAGACCGCAAACTCATGCCCCTGCGTCCGTTGAAAGAAATATCGAAGGGTTCTGGTACCGATCTCCCTGAGGAACTCGTCCCTATCAAAATCACCGATGATGTGAAGCCCGAGACCGTTCCCGCCTTCTGGCCAGAAAATCAAATGATCGAATGGCTCACGAATCCATCCGGTGATCGCTTTCCTATTCCGCCCGAAAAGAGCGATGTCTTTCTTCACTCTATCGAAAAGGAAGAGCGCACCCATGTGAAGATTAAACCCGAAACCGGTGCCGCCGAGGACACACAGCTCTTCGCCACCACCGGCCTGCGCCTTCCCGAGGGAATCGATCTCACCGCACGGGTGCGTACTGAGAACAGCCCCTATGACTGTCTTCTTAAGAAACTCAATGACCTTCATCCATTGGGTGGGGAGCGCCGTTTGGCCTCTTGGAAGAATGAGAGACCAAGTGATTGGGAGATCCCCGAATCGTTGTTAACATCAATCGATAAGTCCAATCATCTCCGCATGGTCTTGGCCACCCCTGCGATTTTCGATTGTGGTTGGAAACCGGACTGGCTGGACGACAACTTAACCAGGTGTCAACCTGGAATGAGCGGCGTCAAGTTGAAACTTGTGTCCGCGATTGTGGACCGTTGGAAACCGATTTCTGGATGGGATTACGAGAAGAGGGGGCCAAAGGCTATCCGGCGTCTGGTGCCAGCAGGCAGCGTTTTCTTCTTTGAGGTGGATAAAGGAAACACCAAAGAAGTTGCGGAGAAGTTGTGGCTCGAATCAGTTTGTGACCAGGAACAGGATCGCCGGGATGGTTTCGGTCTGGCCCTGTGGGGTACGTGGGATTACGCACAAGATAAACAGGAGGCGCACCAAGCATGACAACACGAATGTATTGGATCCACGCCCTGACACCTCTGCATGTCGGCGCGGGACGTGGGGTGGGATTTATCGATCTACCGATCATGCGGGAGAAGGTCACCAACTGGCCGCTGGTACCAGGCTCGGCGGTAAAAGGGGTGATCGCTGACCATTTCGGCGCCACGGATAACGCTCGCACTCTTAATGGCAATGAAATTCTCAAGGCCGCCTTTGGAACCTCTGGTGATGACAACTCTAACTCGGGTGCATTGGTTTTTACTGATGCCAGGATTGTCTGCCTGCCAATTCGGAGCCTCTATGGGACGTTTGCATGGGTGACATGCCCAATGGTATTGAAACGGCTTTCTCGGGATTTGGAGGCAACAGGAGGAGGCACCCTCCCTGTGGTTTGTGAAATCCAAAAAGAACAGGTCTGCTGTACTACTGATACGTGTCTTGCTGCAGGTCAAAATAATAACCGTAGAGTTTATCTCGAAGACCTTGATCTGACCCCAATTGGAAATGCTCAAGACATTGCCAACTCCCTTGCTCCCCATTTCTTCTCTGGTACTTGGATCGATGAATTTAAAAAGCGTCTAGCAATTGCCCACGATGATGTTTTCAACTTCCTTTCTGAAGCAGGAACTGAGGTGAACGCTAGGGTCTGTATTGATGAGAACAAAAAGACTGTCAAGAAGGGGGCCTTGTGGTATGAAGAGAGCCTTCCAGCCGAAGTGATACTCGCAGGATTAGCTTGTTGTGACAAGGTGTATTCGAAGGAAACCACTGTCGACGGAATCATGAATCAATTCTGTAACGGTGAGCGGATTCTCCAGATCGGTGGGCATTCAACAACTGGGAAGGGGCGGGTGAGATGTGTTTTCACACCTAATGCCGTCCCTCAAGGAGGTGGACAGTAATGCCTCCTACTCGTGATCAGATCAGAGCCCAGAAAGCTTACGAAAAGGTCTCCGCTGCAGCACAACAACCCGCAACAAAGGATGACTATGGAAGACAGTGCTATCACTTACCGGCTCTTATTCACCAGTGTGGCCTCTGTGAGGCGATATCCTTTTTCTTGGCAAAAGGTGCGAAGAAAGACTATTTCAGAAGTGTTCTCACTGATCTGGCCGATATGATGGGTTGGCCAGAATGCGACAATCAACATAGAACGGCTGAAGACTTTGCAGGTAAAGTACGTGGTTTCGATGTGGTCAAGTATATGCACTACTCTCGTGAGGCTATGTCCTGTGCCCAGTGGCTCAAGCGTTACGCGGAGGCCATACTGAAAGTGGATGCGACTGACGATAGGAGGGGTTGAACATGCCTGCTTGTCGCAATGCTCTGTGTAATGTTACTGCCAATACTGCAGCTCATCCCGGTCTACTCTTGGCCTGTTATGCGAAAGATCTTGATGATAAAGGAGAAGCCAAAAAGGATCTCCTCGTGGCGGCGAAGTCCGCCTCCAATCAAGTTAAGCCCCTCTATGAAGTAGCTTTCAATCAGTGGGAATCCAGTCTTCCCAAAAAAGACGATGCACGGATGCCAACATTCTCAGGTAATTTTAAGGTCCTTGGCCGTCTCGTTATCGGCCTTGGTTCCGAAGGCGTCCTCGAAACTGGTCTGACCCTTCACCACACCTATGGTACTCCGATCATCCCAGGTTCAGCCCTGAAGGGCTTGGCGTATCACTATGCGGCGGATGTCTGGGGACCTGGGAATGAAGAATATCGTAGGAAAGTCGATTATATAGAAAACGGCAAAGAGAAGACCCGTATTGGGAAATATCTCGAAATCCTTTTTGGCTCCCAAGAGGACGCTGGCCATATCATATTTCATGATGCTTGGATTCTACCCGGGTGCCTTGAAAACTCTCTCTGTCTCGATGTCATGACCGTCCATCACCCAGACTATTACATGGGGGCCAAACCTCCCACGGACTTCGATGATCCTACTCCGATACCCTTTTTGAGTGTCCAGGGAACCTTCAAGGTGGCGGTAAGCTGTGATGTAGGCGACGAACGCGGACAACAATGGGCCAAACTCGCGCTCACACTCTTAACCGAGGCATTAAAGGAATGGGGAATCGGCGGGAAGACGAATTCGGGATATGGAAGGATGTGTGTCGTTCAGAATGGGGCTCACGATAATGTGCTTCTTGCTTCTCGTCATAAACGCCAAGATAAACCAGTTCCGAATATTGTTCCACCCAGAGCTGGAACGATTGTAAGTGCAAAATTGCTCCAAGAAAGGACACGGAGGGGTGGCTGGAGAGCTGAGCATGAGCCAACTGGCTTATCGGGATCAATCCAACAATATCAGGATATGCCTGACACGTGCAATGTGGGAGATGTAATAGAATTAGTGGTGGCTTCTTCCAACGAACGGGAGATCCAGTTCAAGTATGTTCGGCCCCAGTAATTGCTCTTTTGTTATTTTTATTAAGATTATTATGGGAGCGAAAAGAGCCTTGTTACTCTTGTGGCAACTCGCAACCCTTAAAGGAAACGGCCATCCATGCCCAATCTCATCGTCTCCACCGTCGGAACCAGTCTCCTCACCAATCAGGCGAGAGTTCTGGGGACCGACTCCAAAGATCTCAGTAACTCCTCCAACAAAAAGAAAGAGGAATACACGGATCAACAACTGGAGGCGGTCGAACTCTGCCGAAAGGCTGCTGAAAATCAGCTCAGCGGGGACGTTAAGAATATCACCGATGCCAGCGCTGAGCTGAATGGGATTTACGGGATTTATGATGGAGACATCCCCGCCAATGCGAGGCGGGATATCCATTGGTTAATCACCACGGACACCTATCAAGGCGAGGTCACTGCTGGTCTTGTCAAAGGGCATCTGAACCACCATGGGATCCTTAGTGTTGAGATCAAAGCTCCCGTGGGATTGTCCACCGAAAGCACGGAAAATTTCTCTAATGGGATTCGCGATTTGTTGCATTGGTTTGCGAGCCAAAACATCGATGAGATCAGGAATGGTGGTTACAAGGTTATTTTCAATCTTGTTGGCGGGTTCAAGAGCCTGCAAGGTTACCTGAACACCATTGCGATGTTCTACGCCGATGAAATTGTATACATCTTCGAGGGACAAGGTTTACCCCTGATCAAGATCCCACGGTTGCCGATTATGATCGATGATTCCTCCTTAAGACAGTATGCGGTCAAGGTGGCAATGATGAAGCAAGGGTTATTCCCTCCAAGAGCGGATCTTGGAGATATGCCCGACGCTTTATTGGAAGTTGATCAATATGGAGATGCTGTGCTTTCAGGATGGGGTATTCTAATTTGGGATAAGATCAAACGTTCAGTGCTGGGGGAGAACCTTCTCGAATTTCCCTTCATCAGCTATGAAGAACGTTTCAGAAATGATTTCCGTGACTGGGGAAATCATCCAGAGAAGATCGAGATTCAGGAAACCCTTGCCATGGTCAGTTGTCTGCTTCAAGAAGGTAATGGGGGTACGGTAGCCTTGGTGAGAGATGGGCGGCCGGATTATTCCCCCCTTCATGGCCATCAAGGCATATACCATTTCAGAGTAAATTGGGAGACACGTATCTCGTGTACCGTGCTACCCCAAGGACGTGGCCTGTTGCTACGCCGGATTGGGAACCATGATCTCATGGAGACTCATCCCTGAACCTCCTTCCCGTGTGACACTTCCTAACATTTTCCTTTCTCATGAGCCTTCCCCCGAAGTTGTCCCATCCCCATGCCATTATCCCATCCTTGATGTTTAAGCGTTTCTACTCCCTCATGGAGA
>CAYZUX010000096.1:0-20384 GCA_964481775.1 uncultured bacterium
ACGACGATCTTCCGATCGCCGAGGGTTATTCATTCCTAGTGGAGGTTCTTTACCGGACATATTTGGAGGGGGCGCGAATTCATGAGATACCCATCCGCTTCGTGGACCGTTTGAGAGGAAAATCGAAAATCAATCCGAATGAGATCTACCGTTCCATTTACATGGTTGTCTGGCTTCGATGGACTCTTAGGCATGGCTCCGGGCAAACCCGGAAAGGAGATAGGAATGGTTAAAAAGACTTTATTGGTTTTGTCACTTCTGGCTGTATGCTCTGGGACTCACTCCAGCTGGGGACAGGAGACCTCCACTCCCCAGGTGACAGTTCCCAGCATCGACCCAACCGCTCAGGAAGTTCTGACAAAAATGGGGCAGCTCTACCAAGGAATGACTTCCTTCCATCACACCACGATGGGGACTGTCAGCATCCAGTCCCAGGCTTTCTCCAAAGATACCAGCACCAAGACCGAAGTCTGGATGCAACGTCCCAACCTTTTCCAGATCAAGGTTCAACAAGGGGTCAAATCTCTGGAAATTATCAGCGATGGCAGTGACTCTTTCTTTTTTGTCCCGGCATTGAATGCCTACATGTCTCGTCCAGCGCCGATCAACCTTGAGGAAATGGCCCTGAAGTATGTTTCCAAGCTGGCTCCACAGGGAGGTGATGGCCGTTTTGATTTCTTTTACATGACCAGCGATCCCTACGCCTCTCTGGTGATGGGGGCATCACGTGTGGAGATGATCGGAGTTGAAAATGTCGATGGGACTGATTGCCATCACCTGCGCATTCATCGGCGTCCGGTTAATGTGGACCTGTGGTTCCAGACCGGCGGCCAACCACTGATCCGTAAGGTTGCTCCGGACTCAGCGGCTCTCGAAACCAATATGTCCAAACGCCTTCCTGGAGTGAAAATTGACATGCATGTGGTCTACAGCGGCTGGGAAGTGAATCCGGCTCTGGCAACAGAAACCTTCCGGTTTACCCCTCCCGAAGGAGCCGAGGAAAAAACTTCCTTCGCCGACATGAACCGTCCCAAAGATCCCAAGGAACTGATTGGAAAGGATGCACCTGATCTGCGTGCTCAGCTGCTTTCAGGTGGAGAGTTCAACCTGGCTGATCACAAGGGAAAGAATGTCATCATCATGGACTTCTGGGCGACCTGGTGCGGCCCCTGTGTTTATGGCCTGCCGATCCTGTCCGAGGTGGCCAATGAGTATAAAGACAAGGGTGTCGTTTTTGTCGCGGTGAATCAGGGGGATGAACCGCAAGTCATCCAGGCGTTTATGGAAAAGAAACAACTCTCCTTCCCGGTGGGTCTTGACCAGTCCGGAGAACGTGGAATGAAGTATTATGTGAGTGGCATTCCGCAGACAGTCCTGATTGGCAAGGATGGCAAGGTGGCCTCGGTTCATGTCGGAATGGCGCTCAACCTGAAGGATATGCTGAAACAGGAGTTGGACACCCTGTTGAGCGGCGGGACACTGCCTTCCGTGGCGGGTCCGGCGCCAGGTTCCAGCCCTCCTGAAGCCAGCGCACCTTCCCCTTCGTCTCCACCAAGATAAAGGTATTATTGGAGTGGCGAATTCATTCGCGCGGCGTAAAAAAGCGAATGAATTCGCTACTCCCAACAGAACATGAAACCCCTCGTTGTCCATAAACCTCTCAACTCGATTCTCATCAAACCCACCGGTGCGGATTGCAATATCGACTGCTCCTACTGTTTTTACCTGGACCGTGCGGGAACGCCCCGCCCCGGGTACCAGGAAGCACTCGGTCCTCATCGTCAGCAGGGCAGACGAATGTCCAGCGAAGTTCAGGAAGCCCTGATCCGTCAGGCCATGCGTGCCGGCAGCCAGCAGGTCTCGTTTGGCTGGCAGGGGGGAGAACCAACCCTCGCGGGGCTGGATTTCTTCCAGCGTATTGTCAGCCTGCAACGTCAATATGGCTCCTCCGGGCAGGTGGTGGGAAATGGACTTCAGACCAATGGGCTTCTGATTGATGAGCCCTGGTGCGATTTCCTGCGGCAAACCAACTGGCTGGTCGGCCTTTCGATCGATGGCCCTCAGCATGTCCATGATCATTACCGGATTACACGGAATGGCAAACCCACTTATGAGAGGGTCCGCGCCGCCGCTTTGTTGATGCGCGCCAGGAATGTTGAATACAATGCCCTCACCGTGGTCAGTGATTATTCTGTCCAGTTTGCCAGAGAGATCTATGCTCACCACAAGGACCTTGGAATCCGTTTCATGCAGTTCATTCCCTGCGTGGAACGTGATCCGGAGAACCCCAGCCGCGCCGCGAGTTTCTCGGTCTCCGCCGAAGATTACGGGCACTTCCTGTGTGATCTGTTCGATTGCTGGAAAGCGGATTTCAAAAATGGACGTCCCACCACTTCGATCCGTTACTTCGATTCGATTTTCCACACTTACGTCAACGTTCCCCCGCCAGAATGCACGCTGCTTCCGGAATGTGGCAACTATGTGGTGGTGGAATACAATGGCGATGTGTTTTCCTGTGACTTCTTTGTCGAGGAGGAATGGAAACTCGGCAATGTGCTCACCGGCTCATTGCTTGAGATGCTCAACTCCCAGCGCCAAAAGGAGTTTGGTCTGCTCAAGGCCCGGATGCCTGAGGAATGTTACCCCTGCCAGTGGAAGAACCATTGTTATGGGGGCTGTACTAAAGACCGTTTACGGGATCCAGCCGATAAAGGCTCGAACCACTTCTGCCGTTCCTTTATCCGCTTCTTCGAGCATTCCGACAGGGAACTGAAACGACTGGCCGAGGAATGGAAACGCGAACAACGGATCCTCGAGGAGCGTGAACAGATCGTCCGTCATCTGCGTAAGGTTCATTCACCGCCCATACCGGCAAATCGTGCTGCCCCACATCCCCAACGGAACAGTCCCTGTCCCTGTGGATCGGGAAAGAAGTACAAACATTGTTGCGGAAAGTCATAAGTCCTTCTTGCCTTGCGGGAGAGGGTTGGCGGGGGTGGGTGGAAGCTCAATCTCAACCTCAAGAGTCTGTCTGCCCCACTCCAGGGCTTCACCATGGGAGTTCATGAAGATATCGATCCGGTCCGGACCCTTGATTGCCGAACCGCGATCCTCCACCACTCCCCAGCCATATCCTGGGACATACATCCGCGTCCCGAAAGGATAGTGGGCTGTATCTGCCGCGATGGTTCCCTTTTTGGGGAGCAGCTTCCATGGAAAGAGTACCACGCGAGGGGGGATCATCCAGGGATGTTTCAAACTGTCGAACGAAAACAAGCCGGGTTGCGGTTCATGGGGTTTCGTGCCTGAGGCTGTCTTCCCATCATAGGGTTTGCCTGTCCGTTCTCCCGTGGCCACATACTTGTTCCAGACATCGAGTTTGAGATAACGCCAGCTGCCACGTTCCCACGAACAACATTGTGAGCAGCTGCAATAGGCGGTGACTTCCATTCGGTGGTGATGGCTTTCTGCTTGGAGATCCCTTCCAAAAGCCAATACGAACACACCTGTCAGGCACACCCCCAGAAGAACGGTCCGGAGTCGGTCTTGCATCATATCCCCCACTTTATCGGCGAGTCCGTCGATTTCCCCAATACCTACTTTACCAGAAGCCCTGATCCTTCCCAAAGCCCTCTGTGACCGTCAAAATGAAGGCACAAACCCGGAAACCAGTCACGTGACTACCCAAAATCCATGCCTGACTTTCGTGGAACGCAGGGTGCAATGGTGGTTCAACATCACAAGCGCCTGCCTTATATCTTTGATTGGAGTTCACCACCCCATGTCCCATGCCGTCGAAACCCCCAGACACACCAACCATCTGGTTCATGAGACCAGCCCTTATCTCCTTCAACATGCTCACAATCCGGTCGATTGGTATCCCTGGGGAGAGGAAGCTCTTGCACGGGCACGCCAGGAGGACAAACCGATCTTTCTTTCCATCGGCTATGCGGCCTGTCACTGGTGCCATGTGATGGAACGGGAGTCTTTCGAGAATGAGGCCATTGCGAAAATCCTCAATGAGCATTTCATCTGCATCAAGGTGGACCGCGAAGAACGTCCCGATCTCGATGAGATCTACATGATGGCGACCCAGCTGGTCACCAGTTCAGGTGGCTGGCCGATGTCGGTCTGGCTGACACCGGATCTGAAACCTTTTTATGCCGGGACTTATTTCCCTCCCAACGATCGATGGGGAAGGCCTGGTTTTGGACGTGTCCTGGAGTCACTCGCGGATGCCTATCATTCCGACCGGGACAAGATCGAGAGGACCGCGCGCGAGATCACGCGGTCGGTTCAAAACGCTCTATCGGACAACCTTTCCTCGGCCAGTGTCACCCTGGAATGGGTATCCGTGGCCGCTGAAGCCTTACAGGATCGTTATGACCCCCTGTATGGTGGTTTTGGGGGAGCTCCCAAGTTCCCCCACACCATGGATCTCATGCTCCTCCTGCGGGAATACCGCCGTACCCACAACCAGGAAATCCTCCAGATGGTTACCCACAGCCTCAACCGGATGGCACGGGGCGGGATGTATGACCAGCTTGGTGGCGGTTTTCACCGTTACTCGGTCGATGATCGCTGGCTGATCCCGCACTTCGAAAAAATGCTCTATGACAATGCGCTGCTGGCACGCACATACCTGGAGGCTTTCCAGGTGACAGGCGAGGAATCCTTCGCGCGGATTGCCCGCGAAACCCTGGACTATGTCATCCGTGAGATGCAGTCATCCGAGGGGGGATATTTCTCCTCGACTGATGCCGATAGCGAAGGCGAGGAAGGCAAGTTTTTTGTCTGGAGCCCAGAGGAAATCCAGGCGGTCCTGGGTGAGGCAGAGGCGAAAGTGGTCTGTGAATACTTCGATGTCCGGGCGGGAGGCAACTTCGAACATACCGGCAAGAGTGCCCTGTGGATCCCCAAAGCGCCCGAGGATGTGGCTGGAAAACTCCGGATATCGGTGGATGAATTGCTGGGTGTCGTGGAGCATTCCCGTCCGAAACTCCTCGCTGAACGTCTCAAGCGGGTACCCCCCGGACTGGATGATAAAATCCTCACTGACTGGAATGGAATGATGATCTCAGCGATGGCTTTCGGGGCCTTTGTGCTGTCGGAGCCGCGCTATCTCCAGTCAGCGATTCGTGCCGCGGAGTCGATCCTCGAGTACCAGTGGGATGGCACCCGCCTGTTGCACACACGCCGTGTGGGACGTTCCCACCTGGAGGGGATGCTCTCGGATTATGCCAATCTGACATTGGGATTATTGGACCTGTATCAGGCAAGCCTGGAGCCCAAATGGCTTGAGGCGGCCATCGCGGTCCACAGGAAGATGGTGGAAAAGTTCCATGACCCGGAGGCGGGTGGATTCTTTAATACTCTCGCTGATCAGAAGGATCTTCTTTTCCGTTCCAAGTCAGCCAGCGATGGAGCGGTTCCCTCCGGTAATTCAGTGGCCGCCCTGGTGAGCCTCAAGCTGGGTTACCTCACTGGAGATCCCAGTCTGATAGATCTCTCAGAGAGCACTCTCAAGGCCTTTGGAGCGATCCTGAGGACAGCAGGAACAGCTTACTCTCAGATGCTGATTGCCCTCGATCTCCTCTCCGAGGGGGGCGAACAACTGGTGATTATCCCTTCCGGAGCCGATGATGGGAACCAGTTTTTCGAACCGCTCCGAAGAAGATTCTCGCCTTACCTCTTGTGGATCAAAGCGGATGGAGAGAAGACAACCAGGCTGTCTCCCTTGCTTGTTGGGAAGACCCCGAAAAGTAAAACCCTGGCCTATCTCTGCCGGGGAACCACCTGTCTGCCGCCGGTTGCGGAGGTAGACGAGTTGCTCGAAAAACTCAGATAGCCCTTACAGGTTTGAAGATCAGAGAGACCAGAGCGGAGACTGTCAGAAGCCGGGGGATCCGGTCGTTGAGAATCTCCAGGTCGCAGAACAAGGCCGCTAACGCACCACTGAAGTTGAGTTTGTAGGGACGTTTGAGGACATGCGGGAAACGGTCCTGGAGTACCTTGGCCAGTTCAATGGTCTCACCGGCCACATCCGACTGGTCGGCAAGTTCGATGAGTCGTCTCGGGCGAGGATCATCCGGAGCATTGACAGACACATACCCCGGCAGGGGGGGGATCTGGCCGGCCTGGCGGGTGATGATCCGGTCCGCAAACAGGAACACAGCCTCATCGGAGTTCCTGTAGTCTTTACGGATCTCATCAAAACTGGTCATCGCCGCTTGAATGTCGGAGCCCCATAGGCGCGGGATTTGGAGTAATGCGGCGGCGACCGAGGCATGCCATTCCGCTCCTGCCAGCAAAGAAGAGTGGTAACTTCGCAGAACCTCGGAAACCGGTCCCGATCCCTCCAGGGCAATCTGCATGATTGCCCATTCAAGAATCTGTCCTTCCGCATTCGAAAACGGGTGTTTTCCACACGCTGAACCCAACAACTGAGCGATGGTCTGGATATCCGGAAAAGACGTGTTGAGGGGGTCCATGAAATCGTCCTGAGAACATTCGTGCGCTGGCTGCTGCGAGTGCAAGATGTGTGTTTGCCTGATAGATACTAGGGCAAGAGGGTTGTCCCCTCAACTCCGGGCAGTGTAGGCTTCTTCTTTCATTGCATGGGAGGCATGGCCGTGGCGATACAACTGGGAGTTCTTGGCGGTTCGGGGTTTTACCACATGGCGGGTTTGGAGATTCTGGAGGAACGGGCCATTGAAACCCCTTTCGGAATGCCCTCCGACAAAGTGGTGATCGGACGCCTGGAGGGACAGGAAGCTGCTTTTCTGGCACGTCATGGCAGGGCTCACCAGTTCAACCCCACCCATGTTCCCTATCAGGCCAATATCTGGGCGATGAAAAGCCTGGGAGTGAAATGGCTGGTGTCGGTCAGCGCGGTGGGAAGCTTGCGTGAGGAGATAGTCCCACGCCATGTGGTGATTCCCGATCAACTCATCGACCGCACCAAGCACCGTCCCAACACCTTCTTTGATCCGGTTGCTGTACATGTGGGATTTGCGGACCCTTACTGCCCGGTGCTTTCGAAATTGCTGGCCGATGCCGCGGAACATGCCGGGATTGTCACTCACCGGGGTGGCACTTATGTCTGCATCGAGGGGCCCCTCTTCTCGACCCGGGCGGAATCACACCTTTACCGGTCCTGGGGTGCCTCGATCATCGGAATGACCGCCTTGCCCGAGGCCAAACTCGCCCTGGAGGCCGAAATGGCTTATGGAGCGCTTTGCTTCGCCACTGATTATGACTGCTGGCATGTCTCTGAAGAGGATGTCACGGTGGATATAGTCATCGGGCATCTTCATGCCAATGCCGAGGCGGCGGGACGTGCCCTGCATTATATCGCCTCAAAGATTTCGGAGCTGGGTGATTCTCACTTCCACAGGGCGCTCCAATATGCTCACCTCACCCGTTTCGAGGATTACCCGCCACATGTCCTGGATAGGGTCCGTCTGCTGGTGGAAAGGGTTCAGAGAGAGAGGTGAGGTATTCCATCAATCTGCTCAGGAGGGTTTGCCATGCGTAGAAGACTTTTCAATTTGGGAGCCATGTACGTCATCATGATTCCGTTATCTGTTCAGGCATTGGATGTCAAGGAATCCGAGATGAATGAACTCCGGAGTTGGATTGGAGCCAAGTTTGAGGACAAGACCTATGTGGAAATCGGGGAACCACGGATTGAAGTGGTGGAAAATCATGATCCCGTGCAGGTCAACAACCGGAATGGCCGTCCGATGTTCCTTGCCGGCAAGGAATACAACCAGGGCCTCTATTGCCATGCCCCCAGCCACCTTGATGTCATCATCCCAGAGGGGGGATCACGATTTGAAGCCCTGGTTGGGATCGACAGTAATGATCAAACCAGCGGAGGCAGAGGCAGTGTGATCGCTTCGTTGGTGATCGATGGGGTCGTCACCTGGAAATCCGAGGTACTTCGTGAGGGGATGCCCCTGGTTCCCGTCTCTGTGGATCTGAAGAATGAGAAGCGGTTCTCCCTGATCCTGGCTGATAGCGGTGATGGAATCAGTTGTGACCAGTTTGACTGGGCTGAGGCACGGGTGATTCTCAAGGGGGGGAAGGAGGTCTGGCTGAGTGATCTGCCGCTTGTGATTCCACGGCCCCAACCCTACACGAATGAATACCCCTTTTCCTTCGTTTACGCGGATCGCTCCTCAAGAGATCGTTTCCATGCCTGGACTCGGGAACGCAGCATGATCAAGCTGGATGACAACCGATATGCCCGGAACCTCATCTATACCGATCCCGATACCGGACTCCAGGCCCGTTTTGAAGCTGTGGAATACAAGGACTTCCCAGTCATTGAATGGACCCTTTACCTTAAAAACACAGGGACAAAAGACACCCCGCTGATCGAGAAGGTACTCCCTCTCGACACACGCTTCACGCGAGGCGGCGAAGGTGAATACACCCTGCGCTATCACACCGGTGATTTGTGCACGGCCGACAGTTATGAGCCTCATCAGGAGGTACTTGCCCCGAACACCCATAAGACCATTGCGAACACGGGGGGACGCCCTACACAAAGCGCCTTCCCTTACTTCAATGTAGGAACTTCCCGGGAAGGCCTTCTGATCGTGGTCAGTTGGGCGGGACAGTGGTCAGCCCAATTCACCCGCGATGAACGTTTTGGTCTGAGAGTCTCCGCGGGGCAGGAACTCACCCACTTTGTCCTGCATCCCGGCGAGGAAGTCCGCTCCCCCATGATCGTGCTCATGTTCTGGAAAGGTGATCCCCTGACCGCGCAGAATCTCTGGCGGCGATGGATGATCGCACACAACCTGCCACGCCCCGGTGGGAAGCTCCCTCCGGCCCCCATGATGGAAGCCTGCAGCTCCCACTGGTTCGGCGAAATGATCAACGCCGACAGCCAGAGCCAGAAGTACTTTGTGGACCGCTATCTGGAAAAAGGGATGCAACTCGATTACTGGTGGATGGATGCCGGCTGGTATGTCAACCAGTCCGGGTGGCCTAACACCGGTACCTGGGAGGTAGATCAGAAACGTTTCCCGGGCGGATTCCGGCCGATCACCGACCACATTCACTCAAAGGGAGTGAAGAGCCTGGTTTGGTTCGAACCCGAACGGGTCACTCCCGGCACCTGGCTGTATGAGCAACACCCGGAATGGCTGCTGGGAAAGGACGGTGAGCAGAAACTCCTGAATCTGGGGAATCCCGAGGCACGCGAGTGGTTAACCAACCATGTGGACAAGATCCTGGTGGAGGGCGGCATCGACTTCTACCGTCAGGACTTCAACATGGACCCACTTCCCTACTGGCGCGCCAATGATACAGAGGATCGTCGGGGAATCACCGAGATCCGCCATGTCGAAGGCTACTTTGCCTATTGGGATGAACTCCGGAAGCGCCACCCGGAGATACTCATCGATTCCTGTGCGAGTGGTGGAAGGCGTAATGATCTCGAAACCCTACGCCGCGCAGTCCCACTCTTACGCAGCGACTACATCATGGAACCAGTCGGCAACCAGTGCCACACCTATGCACTCTCATTCTGGTTCCCGTATTACGGAACAGGCACTTCGAAGACCAGTACTTATGAAGTACTCAGTGTTCTCTGTCCGAGCTTCAATGCCTGCTGGGATATGCGCAGTGAGGAGATTGACTGGCCACGGCTCGCGGGCATCGTGAGGGAATGGAAAGAGTATGCTCCCAACTTCCTGGGGGATTACTATCCGCTGACCTCATATTCCCTCGCCAATGATCAGTGGATAGCCTGGCAATTCAATCGTCCTGAAGTGGGTGAAGGGATGGTTCAAGCCTTCCGGCGTGCTGAAAGTGTGTTTGAAACCGCTCGTTTCCGGTTGAATGCCCTGGATCAGGAAAAGATCTATAAAGTCTGGAATACCGCAGGCGGGCAACCGATCGAGCAAAGCGGGAAGGATCTCATGGAACAGGGCCTGCATGTGAGCATGGAGGAACGGCCCATGGCGGTGGTTTACCGCTACCAGTCGGTGAAGTAGAGAGGACACCCCAACCCCGGAGTAGCGAATTTATTCGCATGGTGGCACGCAGGTGTGAGGGAGTCCGAAGGAAATATACAAGGCGAATAAAATCGCTACTCCGTCAATGTTGATCTAAACCTTCCCCCCTCATCAGCTCGCCCACGAGTTGTACTCGTGGGTGAACCCTTCTGGCGAAGTTGGACTCCGCTGGTTGTTACACCGGAGTGGAGCCACGTGGGAGTACAACTCCCACAGAAGGGCCCGGTCCAGGAGGGCAACTCCTGGACCAGCTAATATGGGCCATTTTCATGCTTTGCGGGTGTCGCCAAGCGACATGATTACTCCGTCATCGTGGGAGCGAGCCTCCCCCTCAGCTCTTCATCACCGCCACAGTGGCTCCAGCGCCGCCTTCGTTGGGATCGGCTTCGTGGAACTTGGCCACCTGGGGATGCTCCTTGAGGATTCGTTGAACACCTTTGCGGAGGATCCCGGCGCCATGACCATGGATGATCCGTACCGAGGGCCTCCCGGAAAGCGAGGCATCATCCAGGTACTTGAGGAGAGTGGGTTCCATTTCATCCAAGGTCATTCCAATCAGGTTGATCTCAGGCCCGGTATCGGATTTGAACAGGTTCGAGATCCTCACCGATGGGCTCTGAGGTGGTGGAGCGGCACTGCCCAGTTTTTGCAGAACCCGTTTGTAGGGGACTTCCATACTGAGATTGCCCAGCAACACATCGAGACGTTTCTTGCGTTCATCTCTACTCGAAACAACGACCGCATTCTCAACACCCTCCACGCGGAGCGAATCTCCCACCTGGATATCATTCCAGGCCGGGCGGACCTCTTGTCCGGGCTGGATGGCCCTTGTTTTCCTTGGGAATTCCTCCTTGAGGGTTTCTTCTTCCTGGTTGATTTCACGCAGGATTGTCTTCCACTCCGGTTCCGATAAGCGTGATAGACGCTCGAGCTCCGATGGATTCAGGAGATCCGCGCTGAAGTTGGGAAACTTTCTGGCCAGATCGCCCACCAATTTTATGCGGCGTTCAAGCTCTCTCTCCATCCAGGAGATACGGCTTTCGCGCCGTTCGAGCTCCTGTTCACGTCCATCATAACCTCTCCGCAGCTTCTCCTCTTCCTTGCGGATATGGTCTTCGATGGCTGTCATCCTGCGTTTGGCGGCCTGAATTTTCTGCTCGGCCTGGCGGCGTGCTTCATCGAGAATCCGTTTTTCCTCGCGCGCGGTCTGCTCCAGGCGGCGTACCAGGCTGCCCTTCTTCTCTTCGATCTCCGCCAGAGACCTTTCCGATTCCATACGCAGTTCCTGGACCCGTTTCTCTTCCTCGCTGAGGCGGTGTAACACCGAGACTGCCTGGTTTGGATTGGCCGAGATGAGCTCTTCAGCTCGGACAATCAGGGTATCCGGCAGCCCCAGCCGTTGCGCGATTTCCAATCCATGGCTCTCACCCACTGAGTCCATCCGCAGCTGATAGGTGGGCGAAAGAGTCTCGCGGTTGAAGAGCATCGCTCCGCTTTTGAGCGCGGGATGGCTGTAACCGAATATTTTGAGTTCTCCAAGGTGGGTGGCCACGAGTACCCATGCCCCCAGGCGGATCAGGTCTTCAATGAGGGCACGTCCCAGCGCGGCTCCCTCGGCTGGATCGGTTCCAGCTCCAAGTTCATCGAGGATGACCAGGGGACGGTACCCGCCCTCACGCTGGATCGCCGAAGTGGTGTCATAGAAGGATTTCATTCTCGACACATGCGAGGAGAAGGTGGAGAGCGATTCCTCGATAGACTGTTCATCCCCGATGTCCGCGAGAACTCCTCCCAGGAGCGGGATCGAAGTTCCATTTTCACAGGGGAAGGGCAATCCCGACAAAGCCAACAGACAGACCAGCCCCACGGTTTTGATGACGACTGTTTTCCCACCCGTGTTCGGCCCGGTGATGACCAGGCCGGAGCAATCCACCTCCAGTACCAGGTCATTTGGCACCACCTGCTCCAGGGGAAACTGAGAAAGAAGGAGAGGGTGACGAATACCTCTGAGTTCAAGCGGCCCCTTAGGCACGATTTTCGGAAGCGCGCTCCGTGAGACCAGGGTGTATTCCGCCAGTGACACCACCAGGTCCAACTCCGCCACCGCTTCGAAGGTGGGTACGAGAACCGGCAATCGCTCCCTCAAAAGCGCGGTCAACTCCTTGAAGATGGCGATCACCTCCAGGGTCTCCTCCTCAATGGCCTCAACCAACAGGTTGCCCGGTTCAACCAGTTCCAGAGGTTCGATGTAGGTGGTGGTTCCACTCAGCGATTTTCCATGTTGGAGTCCATGGATCCGCCGTTTCTGATTCGATTGCACCGGCAGCACATAGCGTCCATTGCGTTCGGTGAAATACTCTTCCTGGAGAAGCGGACGGATATCGGGGTGGCGGCTGAGGTCTTCCAGGCGTTTCTGGATATGCGCACGTTGACGGCGGATGCGGTCACGCAGTCGTGCCAGGGTGGGGCTGGCGTTATCTTTTAATGTTCCATCACTTTCCAGGCAACGTGCCAGCCGGTTTTCCAGGTCATCCATCGGCTGGATGCGGTGAGCGTAATGGTCGAGTGCGCCAAGGGGCCGTTCGGTCTCACTCAACCCCTTGCGAAGCAGACGGATTCCGCGCAGGGCATCGAGCATCCTGACCAGCTCGGGGCCTTCGCAGAAGGAGCCGGGCATGGCGGCTTTATTTAATACCGGCTGGATGTCGCCGATGCCCTCAAACGCAAACCGGCGTCCGGTTTCAATAAAGGATCGGGCCTCGGCCATTTCAGCGAAACGGGCATACAGGAAATCATAGGCGGTAGTGGGCGTGGAAGCCCGTAAAAGAGGGCGCGAAAGGGGAGTTCTCAGGTACCGTTCGAAGAGGTCCAGGACCTTTGTAAACTCCAGGGTATCGAGGGAGTAGACCAGTTGTGGCTTCATGCTGGAGCGCTCCGGGGGAATCGCGAATCCATTCGCGCCAATTCCACCATCTCAGCTTGGAGGCTCTTGATCCTTCTCCTCCTCGTCCCTTTCACCCGGGCTTATCTCTCCCGAGATAACCTGTGCGACGAAAGGATCAAGAGGGTCATGGGAAATGAAGGACTTGCGCCCCTCATCCCGTTGACGGCGGTATTCTGCATGGTCTTCGACCACCATCGCGGCCGTCTGGTGTTGCCCATGTTCACGAAAAAAAGTGGCCAGGATTTCCCATTTCCTGCGGCGAAACTCATCGAGCAGTTCCTGGTACTCCGGGGGCATCCGGGGATCTCCGGGGGTGAAATACTCATTTTCACCCAAACCGGCTTTGGTCCGCATTTCATGGAGCTGTTGACGGTACTCGGAGTCGAAAAGACGGTCGATACGTTCTTCAGCAAGGGTCTCCACACAGCTGGCGATAAGGTAGAAAACTTCTTCCGCTTTGGGTTTCGTAATTTTTCCTGAATTCAACGCGGATTGCACAGCCCGGCAGGTTTTCAGGTATTCCGGAATCTCACTGACCTTCGGGGGGAAAGTGCGGAACAATCTCAGCGCCATCGACTCCGGGGTTTCGGGACGTTTCTGGGGGGGGTGCTTCCCTTTGACTGGTGACTTTACGGGACCTGATTTGGTGGCTGCCGGCCGGTCTTTGGAGTCCGTGCTGGACCGGGAATCTTTCTTTGGTCCGCCACCTCCAGACGGGGATTTTCCTGGGTGAACGGATGGTTTTCCCTTGGTGGATTGACCTCCACCCCCCATGTTGGACCTTGGTGTTTGAGGTTGTTGTGAGATTTGCCGGTCCTGTGTGGAAGGAGGTCTCTTGCGTCTTCTTCGAGCCATGGTTTTTTTCAGGATATACCAGTTTGACTGCGCCGAACCGCCTCCCGGCCCGCTTGGTGAGCCAGCATCGGCAAGGGCACCGGCCGTGTATCGCCGCAGATGCGTTTAATCATGACATGAACCGGGCCTATTCTATCCAGACCGATGACCTCTTGGCTTTCCTTCTCCACAAATTCCTGTAGTTCTCCGGTAATTCCAGGAATACTGACTTGGTCAGTCACAAAAGCCTCAATGTGGAACACCAGCAGACCATCGAGAGTGGTGGTTCGCAAACGCAAATGATTGACCCCGGGGATCCGGACTGCTTCACGTTGCAGATATTCCTCGATAGTGGTCAAAGGAATCGTGACTTCACCTTTTTTTGAACGGATCAGGACGGAATCCGGACGGTTTTGAGGAAGCCAGGGGAGAGTTAAAGCGTAAACGGCCAGTCCAAGTACTATGAGCGTTACGAATAAAGAGAAACTCCAAGCCATGAAACTGGTTTCCAGAACCGGGAGGAACAACAACACAGCCTGCCAACCTGTCGCCCATCCAGTGAATGCCGCCACCATCATCAGGGCAACAACCGTGCAGGCACCTGCCGAGAGGTACAGGATTGATTGAGCGATGGAGCGGTATGGAATGTTGAGTGGACGATGACTCAAGAATTGGACTCCCTGACATCTTCATAGGGAAGGGCACGATTTTCGAGGGGGGCCGGTAGAGCAGCCGGAGCGGGGGGCCGATAGATCCCATCGATTTTGACATCTACGCGTGCCACCTTGAGACCAGTCGAGGCCTCTACACTGCGGATGACCTTATCCTGAAAGAGGGCCGCCGAGGATCGGATCGAGGGACCATAACGGACCATCAGCCGTAGTTCCACCAGCACCAGGCCATCCGGATTGAACTCGACCTGGATATAACGGTCGACCCCTTTCCGGTTGACTAACTCCACTGGTTCGTTGGAAACCGGGCCATTGGGAAGGACAAAGACATCCGACAAACCCAGTTCAGGGAGTACGCATAAACGCGTGATGATCGAGGGGTCGATGTAGACCTTACCGAGTTCTGTCTCAAAGAAACCTTTCATCCTCAATCCTCCGGAAGTACCGATTATGCCTCAGCAGCCTGAGACTGTGCAAGGATCTCCTCCACATACCCAGTATGAACCCGTCCGTCGGTAAAGATCGGGTGGTTCATCAGCCGCTGATGGAAGGGGATTGTGGTCCGGATTCCTTCGACGACAAACTCTTCCAGGGCTCGTTTCATCCTGGCAATGGCCTCTTCACGTGTGGGGGCATAGGCGACCAGCTTGGCGATGAGTGAATCGTAATTGGCTGGAATCCGGTAATCCGTGTAGGCATGGGTATCCACTCGAATACCTGGCCCCCCCGGTTGGTGAAAGGTTTCCAGAACTCCGGGGCACGGTGCAAAACCATTGGCGGGGTCTTCCGCATTGATTCGGCACTCAATGGCATGACCGACCGGATTTATGTCTTTTTGACGGTACCGCAGGGGCTCTCCGGAAGCCACCCGAATCTGTTCGGAGACAATATCCACACCAGTTACCATTTCAGTGATGGGGTGTTCCACCTGGACACGCGTGTTCATTTCCAGGAAAAAAAACTCTCCGTTGGGTGCGAGCAGAAACTCGATGGTTCCCGCACTCTGGTAACGTACCGCGCGCGCCAGCTTCACCGCAGCCTCGTGCAAACGTGCGCGGACCTTGGGGTGGATGCCCGGGGCTGGTGATTCTTCCACCAGCTTCTGGTAGCGGCGTTGCGAGGAACAGTCTCTCTCTCCCAAGTGGATCACATTCCCTTTCTGGTCACCGAGAATCTGAACCTCCACATGGCGTCCCTTCTCTACCAGCTTTTCGACATACACATCGCTGGATTTGAAAGCGGCCCGTGCCTCATTCTGTGCGGTTACGAAAGCATTAGCCAATGCCGGTTCGTTGTGGGCAATACGCATCCCTCGTCCCCCACCCCCGCCAGAGGCTTTCAAAATGACTGGATATCCAATGTGCCTGGCGGCATCCTTGGCCTCATCCAGGGTGTGAACCGGTCCATCTCCCCCCGGCAAAACAGGAACCCCCGCGCTCTTGGCAATGGCCCTTGCTGAGAGTTTGTCTCCCATCCTGGAAATCGTATCCGGATCGGGCCCGATGAAACGGATATTGCAGGATTCACAAACCTCCGCGAAATTGGCGTTCTCGGCAAGGAAACCATATCCCGGATGAATCGCCTCGGCATCGGTAATTTCAGCGGCAGCGATGATTCTAGGGACTGCAAGATAGCTTTCGGCGGCGGGTGGCGGTCCAATGCAGATATGTTCATCCGCAAAGCGGACATGCAGGCAGTCACGGTCCGCTTCCGAGTAAACTGCCACGGTTCTGACACCGAGCTCACGGCAGGCGCGGATGATTCTCAGGGCGATTTCACCCCGGTTGGCGATCAAAACTTTGTCGAACATGGATCAGTTTCCAGCCATCTGTAATGCTTGGTGTGGAATGTCATCGGGAACCTTCCATTCCGCGTTGCGCAAGTATTGGCAGGCCTCCTCGGGTGGAGTTGGATTGATGTAAAATCCGCTTCCCCATTCAAATCCCGCCACCGTGGTCAGTGTCGGGATGATCTCAAAATGCCAGTGATAATACACACAATCACCGCTTCTCGGCGGGGCGACGTGAAGCATGAAATTATAGGGTGGATCCTCGAGAGCATTCCAGATTCTCCCCATAACCCGGTGCATGAGGAAAGCCAGGTCCTCCATTTCATCGATCCGCAGCTTCTCAAAATGCGACAGGTGCCGTCTCGGCAGTATCCAGGTCTCAAATGGCAACCGGGAGGCATAGGGGCTGATGGCCACGAATGAGTCGCTCTGTTCCACAAGGCGTACAGGATTCCGCTCCTCGTGGCTGATCATATCGCAAAAGACACACCGGTCTTTATATTCGTAATAAGCCTCCGCCCCTTTCAGTTCTTCACGGACCCGGATCGGAACAACAGGTGTGGCAATCAGTTGGGTATGCGGATGCTCCAGTGATGCACCCGCCGCGGCTCCATGGTTCTTGAAAATGAGAACATAACCGATGCGCGGATCACGGGAATGTTCCTCCATGCGCAGACGGTAAGCCCAGAGCACCTCGCGCAGATGGTCCTGTGGAAGCGCCGCCAGGGAGGTATGATGCCCGGGGGTTTCAATGATCACCTCATGTGCCCCAGCCCCATTGATCAGGTCATACATCCCATCCGCACGCCGCACCACATCTTCCTCATGGGCAAGAGCGGGATACTTGTTTGGTACAACCCTTACCCACCAATCAGGCGCATGGGCTTTGGATGTAGCGGGACGGAAAGCGAGAACCTCATGCGGTGTCTGCGATTCGTTCCCATAGCAGAAGGGACACGTTCCCGGGCGCGACTCCCCACGGAGAATGTGATATTCCTTGGGACGCTTTTTACGCTCAGTTGCAATGATCACCCACCGGCCAGTGATGGGATCTTTTCGTAACTCGGACAAAATTCATTTCTCCACTTGGAACCCGTTCTCCAGCCTCGCCCTCCCCAAGTCCCTTTGCCCTAGGAGAGGGAATTCCGGGGTAAGGCAAACCAGAGAGGGAGTCTATTCGACAGGGGGAAGGCTAGCAACGGGAAAAGCGGATATCCGTTATCTAGCCCAGGAGGGCATTGACAGGAGCTGGGGTCCTCTCCGGGCTCCAGCGAATCAATTCCGGCTTACAGGTGATCCGGTAATGACCATGCCGGTCGCTTTCAATCCAGGTAGTCAGGCCTGGTGGCGGAGTTCCCAACCGTGCCCGGAGATCACTGATCCGTTGCGACAGATGCTCAGGGGGTATACCGAGATCCTCCTTGCGTATCCAACCGTCACTTTTCGCTTTCAAACGATGTCTGACCAAGCGAAGCAGGAGCTCGGCACCACGCATTCCCAGAACCACGGGTTGACTCCAGGTGTGTGCTTTATACACGGGGCCTTCCTCCAATAAGTCCACATCAAGATGGATCGCAGGTTTCTCCTCATGAGTGTTCCTGGCAACTGTCTGGGAGCTTAATGCATCAGAAAGAAATTGCCGGATCCGTTCCAGATGCTCCAGTGAAAGGATTTGAGTAAGGTTATCCAGGTCCGCATCGAGGAGATGCTCAGGTGATCCGGCCTCCTGGGCAAGGGCAATTTTGTGATCGCGGTCGAGAAGATCCGATGGTATCACCTCCCACTCAAGCATCGCTTCGGGTAATCCAGCTCCCACCCGCCGTGCGAGAAGACGAATCGCTGATGCTCCCTCTGTCACCCGTCCACCCGCCTGCCAGACATCCGCGAGCGATTCGAGCAGCCAACGTGCCCCCTCGCCCGCGGCATGGAGGCAACCCAGACCCACTCCAGGGGCTCTTTCACGTATTGCACTCAAAGGCTCCCCGGAAGCCCAATCAAGCAGGACCATCGCCAACATGGCGGCATCTTCCATCCGTCTGGGCAGGGCTTCCTGAACTGGCCAGTTTCCCCCCAACGACAGGAGATCGGAGACCGGTAAATGATCACGCACCTGGGCCACCCAATGAGCGCGGATCCCGGGATGGTGGTCCCGGGGCCAATTCCAGTCCTGGGCCTCCCTTGTGGCGCAAGTCACCAGCAGACAGAGCAGATCACAGGGTTGGTTCCCTTCAAAGGCCTCGGTCCACTCATTGAATTGATGCACCGTCTCAAAGGAAAGCCCGCGTAGTGCGGTGACCTCACCGAGTGGAGTCAATTTCAGGCAGGGGTCCGTTTCTCCCTGGCTTGTGGAGACCTCGATAAGGCGTAGATTCTCAGCCTGATGAAGAGCCTGTTGAACCTTGTTGCCAACATGGGATTCCAGGTTTGCCGATAACAGACTTTCAAAGAGGGTAACCAGAGCAGGTACCCGGTTGCGGCCCAGGGCCACAGCAGCCAGCAGGTAAGGTCCCAATTCTCCTGCCAGGAGGCTGGGACGAAGCCGTGGAGCCAGGTCCGTCCAGTAACAACGGCGATATAGATCCCATTCACGTTCGGTGCGCGCGAGGAGCAGCGCACGGCCGTGGTCCTCCCCCAGCCCGAGCCTCCCCGCGCGTCCCGACATGTTCCGCAGCACCGTCTCCGGGAGCAGTGATAATTCTCCCGCCTGTCCATGCCGATTCCACACAAAAGGATGAATCACCACATTCCTTGCCGGCAGATTCACCCCCATTGCCAGCGTTGATGTACAGAACAGGGCCTGAATCTGTCCCTTGCGAAAGGCTTCCTCGATCAGGCTCCGTGCCAAAGGGGAGCAATCCGCATGGTGAAAGCCGACCCCGCGAGAGAGGCAGTGAGCAAGCAGATCATCATCGGGGAGTTCCCTTCCAGACAGGATGAGTGTCTCCTCAAGAAGCGGTCTGCTTTCAGCGAATTGGGCGGCGGCTTGCTCCACTTCACGGCGTGTGGGCAAAAAGACAAGGACCGATTCCCCCTGCTGAACAATCCCACGCACCAGCCGTAAAAACTCCCAATCTCCATCTCCGAATGACGCTGAAACCGGAAGAACCTCGGCTTCCACCACCCCTGAGTTATGGGAACGGTAAACCGAGACCCAACCTTTCCCCATATCCTCTGGCAAGTCGATGCCATACTCGTTTAACGCTGTTTTTGCCAGGCACTCATCGGTCAGAACAATCCCTTGACGCAGATCGATGGGCCGTGTTCTCGAAGTCAGGACCCGTCGTCCAAAATCCTCCACCAGTGGATCATCAGGAGCAAGGTTACCGGCCAATCCAATCCGGCGTACGCGAGGTCTGCTGCTTTTAAGTAAACCGAGAAGGAATTCGAGCTCAGGGCCACGCGAGGATTCCTCGATTCCCTGGAGCTCATCCAGAACCACAACGCCAATACCCCTTGCGAAACCCGGTTCACGGATCAGCTGGTGCTTGAGTTTCTCATGGATCATCACCGCGATGTCATAATCGCCCCGCTGAAGATCACGCTGGTGTGCTGAAAATTCGCCTGTCGCCAGACGAATCCGCAGGCCATATTTTCCATAACGGTGTGAGAAGACCTCGTATTTTTCCCTGGCAAGGGCCTTGAGCGGCACAGAGAACACCGCCCGCTTTCCCAGCAAGGCCACCCCAACCCCCGCAAGCTCTCCGATCAGGGTCTTGCCGCAGGATGTCGGGAGGGAAACCAGCAGGTCCTCCTGCCCCAATAATTGGAACCGCAACACCGCTTCGACCTGGTGTTCCAACAGGCTTGTGATTCCATCTTCACGTAGCGCGGTGACTATTCCACGCGGGAAACCATGACGAAGGAGGAGATCCACCGAAGCGGTCATAGTGCATTTATATGCAGTATCACAGGTGATGTCAAGGACCTTTAGGCTGGTTATATTATGTCCTGGCCAGAAACCAGATTCCCAGCACCCCGAAAACCATGTTGGGAAGCCAGGCTGAGAGGATGGGGTCGAGGGTTCCCATGTATCCCAAGGCCAGACACATGCCAGCAAAGGCATAATAAAGGGACATGATGATCAGGCAGGCCGCGAGGGGATATGTGAATCGTGC
>CAYZUX010000097.1:0-20294 GCA_964481775.1 uncultured bacterium
GCCGGGTAGGAAAGCCTCCCATTCGGGGATACTCCCCCTCGGGACCGGGGGGGGTTAATGCTTTCTGTTTTCTCCCGGAGGAGGATGGGTGGGCTGCCCGCGCCGGGGCCATCGGCCGTCTGGCGCGGGAGGGTGTCAAAGTTGGCTGCACCATCAAACCTGTGCTCTCCACCAGCTGCTACCTGTCGTTGGGGGGCTGCACCTCCCATCATCCCCATGCCCATCATTCCCATACCCGCCATACCTCCAGAACCAGCCACCTCCGCTGGAATCTGGGCATTCAGGTTGAGTCTCCCCTCACCTGTTTGTGCTGGCTGCTGAACCAATGCCCCGCCCTGAATAGAGGATGCGGGAACAGAAGGGGTATTTGTGGCGGGGGATGAGTAGAACCAATCAATCTCCTGTTTCCCAGTTCCCTTGGAGACCTCAGTCTGGGGTTGTTCGAGCGTTTTGGCCAAGCTTTCTATCCTTTCATTGATCGCGCCGGCCAACCGAGATTGTGATCTTCTTGATTCACGGGATGGTTCTTTTCCCCCAGGTGAAGGTGCTGAAAGTCTGGAATTCGCAGCGATACTGGCAACCTTGTCTTTTGGAGACGCTTCCTTTGACTCCTGCAGGCCAGCGCTGTCCCAATCGACATCCTTCTTTTTAAAATCGACTATGGTGGTTCCTTCTGTTGCTGCAGCTTCTAGTTTGAATGGGGCAGAGACATTTTCCACAGTGGGATGCTCAGATTCATTGAGTTCTTTGGATAAAGCGACTCCGAATTGACCTTCTTCCCTGGCTCTATCTCCACGCGCGACAACCACTCTGGCTGCTTCGGGTTGAGGTACAGAAGGCGGAACCGGAGCGGTTGCGGGCACGGCTGCAACCTGGTCGCCCGTTTCCACGAGCGGTCTGCCTGCTAAGCCCACTGTGAGAGTGGGTTCGGGTTTGACCTCTAATCCTCTCGCAAATCTCTCTGTGGCGGCCTGCGGCGGTTCACTTTGAAGATTGGAAATGCCATGTATCTCTTCCACAGTAGTTGAGGCTCCCTTCGCCACCTCCATCCTGCGCAAGGTTTCCACCTTGGCCTGATTCCGAGGTGCAGGGGCATTGGATTGTAAAAACAGGAGACCAAGGCCAAGGACCAGGCAGGTGGCCAGGGCTCCCGCGAGCTGGTAGGGCCGGAAGAACCAGGGCCACCCTGTGAACCCTGATGTGGGTTTCCCATTGGAGTTCGCAAGGCGTTGCACGATCACTCCGCGCTGCTCGGGAGTGAGAACGGGGTGCGGTTCGCTGGCGAGCTCCTGGGAGAGGACTTGCGCCAGGTTCCGGTACTCCGCAACCAGGCTCATGTCTTCATCGGAATCCTGGAGCAGCTTTTCAAACTCCGCCCGTTCGGCTGCATCCAGCTCACCGAGGGCATAGGCGGTCAATCTGGGATCATTGGGATCGATTCGATTCATGGTCTTCCTCCTTCACACCTTCGCCGGTGATTGGGCGAGGCGTTCACGGATGGTTTTCATCCCGGTGTGGATCAGGAAACCGACATTGGTCACGCTGTCCCCGGTGATCTGGCTGATCTCCTTGTAGGACAGCCCTTCCTGAAACTTCAGACGGATGACCTCCTGCTGACGTCTGGGCAGGCGGTTCAGGACATAGAGAACCTGATTCGCTGTTTCCTGGCGCTCATAGGTTTCGGCGGGATTCATCTCGCCGGATTCGAGAACCGCGATGTGTGCTTCATCGAGCGGGTTCATGCGTCTCTCCTTTCTGAAGACATCCAGGGCGCGGTTCCGGCAGACAGTGAAAAGCCATGGGCCGGGATGGTCTCCGATCCTGGATGGATCCTCGCGGCAAAGCTTGAGGAAGGTGTCCTGGACAACATCCCGCGCGCGGTCGATGTCTCCCAGAAGCCGTGAAGCATAACGGACCAGTGGTCCCTCGAACCGTTCAAGGAGCGAACGGATCCACTCGGTCCTGTTCGGCTGATCGTCTGCCCTCATGCTTCCTCCAGAGGTTGGAGTTCCTTCTGCTTTGTAGACGCAGGAACTGGAGTTTTCTTAGAAAAGAGTTTTTTTGGAGGTTACACCAACTGCTCCATCGAGTGTCGATTCGTGACCGCTCTCGTTTCCGGACGCACCAGCCAAACACCGGTTCCGGTAAGGACAGGTAAATCCCGTGCGGAAAGGCGTTCTGTCACCTGGATGACCGCACGGGGCGAAGCCAGCCCGCATTCGGAAAGGTTACGTGCCCAGTCCGCCATGCGCGCCGGATGCAGGTGACTGAGATCGGCCCACAGCAGGAGGTCGCGTTCGGCCAGATACTCGCCCAACATCCAGGCATGGCTGCGGGGACGGTACGATTCGGGTCTGATCAGGGCCAGCAAGGGGAGGGAAGGGAATTCGGCCCGGAGGGTATGAAATGCGGAATCGAGGTTCATCAAAGGGATGGAGGGATCACCGCTGCGGATCCCACCGGTGACTGGGCCTTCATCCACCACGGCGGCGGCGAGGGTCAGGCTGGATCGTTTTTGGTCTTGAGGTTGGTTGAGGCTTTCGATGTGATGGAGGTTACATCTTCCTGATGGAGAATCACTTAACGGCTCAGTCCAAATCGACACCGATACCGATCTTTTGTCTGTCACACTCTCAAGAAAACTGAACCAGACCTCGGAATTCCTGATGGACATAGGATCATCCAGTCTGTTGATCACAGACTTTTCGCTATCCCTTGGGACAAGAAACGGAGACTATTCCTTTGCCACCGCTTCGGCCACCGGCTCAGGCACAGGCTCCGGCTCCTGGTAACCGACCGTTTCCTTGAAATCGTTGACTACTTCCAGTGGAACACCCAGGGTTTTCAGATAGGAGACCCAATGGCTCGCTTCGCAAGTGACTTCCTGGATCCTTCCAAAACGGTTTGAGCGAAGCTGGGTTTCTTTCCGTTGCATCACCAGATAGGAGAAAGGGATTCCGAGCGCCGCCTTGGTAATAGGGGGGTCAAAGGTGATCCGGACTAAACCGTTCTCGACGGGCTGTACTTCATAGGGAGGCAGCATCTTGTTGTTCCTCTCAGGCTGTGAAGGGATCCACTTTGTCAGGATCCACTCCGAGTTCTTTGATTGCATTCTCAACCGTTTGTACTGGAATATCGCCCTTTTCCATGAGACAGGTAAGAGCAGCGAGGGTGATACACTCTGCATCCACCTCAAAGAAACGCCGTAGTTCGCGGCGTGCCTCACTCCGGCCAAAACCATCCGTGCCCAGGGCATAATAAGGGCCCGGAACAAAGGGAGCAATCATCTCCTGGACAATCCGCATGTAGTCGCTGGTCGCGATCACTGGCCAGGGTTCGGATTGGAGTTGCTGAGTCACATAAGGGACTCTGGCCTGTTCACCGGGATGGAACAGGTTCCATCGCCGCGCCGCGACCGCCTCACGGCGCAGTTCCTTATAGCTGGTCACACTCCAGACATCCGCTGCCACACCATATTTTTCACCCAGAATTTCCTGGGCCCGAAGGACTTCACGCAGGATCGCTCCACTTCCCAAAAGATGGACATGGTGACGGGTCCCATTTTCAGGAGCCGCACGGAACTTGTACATTCCTTTGAGGATTCCCTCTTCGATTCCATCCGGCATGGAGCTTGGGCGTAAGGTTCATTCTGGAGTGTCAGGTAATAGAATATCTCCTCTCCCTCTTCATACATGCGGCGGATGCCTTCGCGGATGATGATGGCGATTTCATAGGCCCAGGCGGGATCATAAGCGATCAGGTTGGGTATTGTACTGGCGGCCAGGTGGCTGTGGCCATCCTGGTGCTGCAGACCTTCCCCGGCGAGAGTGGTTCTTCCGGCCGTGGCGCCAAGCAGAAAACCCTTAGTGCGTTGATCCGATGCCGCCCAGATCAGATCACCGATGCGTTGGAAACCAAACATCGAATAGTAGATGTAGAAGGGAATCATTGGCTGGTTGTGCGTGGCGTAAGAGGTTCCAGCGGCGATGAAAGAGGAAATAGCCCCGGCTTCGTTAATCCCCTCTTCGATCAGCTGTCCATCGATTGCCTCACGATAGTAGAGCAGGCCGGGATAATCCACCGGAAGGTATTTCTGTCCCTGGAAACTGTAAATGCCGTATTTCTGGAAGAGGGAATCAAGACCGAAGGTGCGCGCCTCATCGGGGACGATGGGAACCACCAGGGCTCCGATTTCCTTGTCCCGCAAAATTTGCGCGAGGATCCTTCCAAAGGCCATCGTTGTTGATTCATCACGTCCACCACTGCCACCCAGAATGTTGCTGAAAGTTTTTGCCTGCGGGGCCTTGAGTTTCTTGATCTTGTAGGAGCGCGATGGAACAAAACCTCCCAAGGCACGCCTGCGTTCGAGCAAGTACTGCATTTCCTCGCTGTCATCGGGGGGACGGTAGAATGGGCGGTCATGAAGGTCGGTGACCGTTATCGGGATGTCGAAACGGTCGCGGAACTCCTGGAGCTCCTGCTCGTTGAGTTTCTTTTGCTGGTGGGAGATATTCCGCCCTTCTCCCGCCTCACCCAATCCATATCCCTTGATGGTCTTGGCGAGAATCACGGTCGGGGATCCCTGGTTTCTGACCGCACGGTCATAAGCCGCATAAACCTTCACGGGATCGTGCCCACCCCGGCGCATCTTCTGGAGCTGCTCATCTGATAAGTGTTCCACCATTTCAAGTAGCCTGGGATGCACTCCGAAAAAGTCCTCGCGGATATAATCACCGGGCATCACTGAATAACGCTGGTATTGGCCATCGACAGTCTCCTCCATGCGCTGACGGAGAAGCATCTCATCATCTTTTGCCAGCAGGGGATCCCAATCCCCTCCCCAGATCACTTTGATGACATTCCAGCCAGCTCCACGGAAGGCGGCCTCAAGCTCCTGGATGACCTTCCCGTTGCCTCGCACCGGACCATCCAGTCGTTGGAGGTTACAGTTGATGACGAAGATGAGGTTATCGAGTTCCTCTCGAGAGGCGAGCGTTAAAGCCCCCATGCTCTCAGGCTCATCCATTTCCCCATCTCCCATGAAAGCCCAGACATGGCACCCATCCGTGTCAAGGATACCTCGATGCTTGAGATAACGGTTAAAACGGGCCTGGTAGATCGCCTCTATGGGAGCCAGCCCCATGCTGACCGACGGGAACTCCCAGAAGTTTTTCATGAGCCAGGGGTGGGGATAGGAGGAAAGGCCGCCGCCCTTGCCCAGCTCCCGACGGAAATTGCGCATCTGCTCAACAGACAGCCGCCCTTCCAGGAAGGCTCTGGCATAGATTCCGGGAGATGCATGACCCTGGAAATAGACCTGGTCACCCAGGCAATCTTCAGTCTTTGCCCTGAAAAAGTGGTTGAAACCAACCTCGTAAAGTGTGGCAGCTGAAGCATAGGTGGAGATATGTCCGCCGATACCCGGAGACTCATGGTTGGCATTGACCACCATGGCCATGGCATTCCAACGGATGATGCTCTTGATCCGCCGTTCGATGACCCGGTCGCCGGGATAAGAGGGTTGGGCGTCGACAGGGATGGTATTGATGTATGGCGTATTCACTGTCAGGTAACGCCGAACACCCCTGTTGTAGGCGGTCTCTCGTACACGGTCCATCAGATAGCGGACCCGTTCAGGACCTCCCGTAGCAAAAGCATTTTCCAGATTCCTCAACCAGGCCTGGGTTTCCTCGGGATGGGTGTCGATGATTGGTTTTGGCATAGGTGGAATCCTATTCATTCCGTGTCCCCCGTCAATTGGGGGTTCACGTTGTGTTGGTTGTGATTACTTCACTTTAACGGTCGTAACAGGGTCCGGAAAGACCGGGTGAAATCAGACAATTCAAGGCGTCAGGTAATAAAACTGGATACCGCTTTCGGGAGGAGCTTGTGTTTCTTCTGTCTCGACCAGGGAAACAGAATCAAAAGCCACCACATTCCAGATGGGAGCATTCTGCCGATGGCGGAGGAAAAGAGTGACTGAGCTGTTCTGTGAAGTCACCTTCACATCGAGCGGGACATGGCATAATGGTGATTCCAACAGCCGTGACCATACCACCTGGGGCGCTTCAGGATCTGTTCCTCCGGTGGGATCCAGACCGATTTGAGCCCCCACTGACTTCTCAGCTCCGCCTTCACGGAAGGTGTTGATGAAGGCGCGTGCATGCAGGACATGTCCGGGAGTAACGCTCACACTCTGCCAGGCGCCCCCATTTTTTTGATCATGGTTCGCCGCAGCGCCAAAAAAATGGGTTCCCTCATAGGGTCCCACGTTGAACTGACTGGTTCCCTGGACACCATCGGTTTGCCCAAATGGGGTCCAGGGAGCAAGCGAGCCAGTCTCGAAACTCCCATTGACCAATCTTTCAACCCCAGTGGAAAGCCCTCCCAGAGCGATTTTGCGGTAGGCACACCAGGTCAGTTCCTTCCTGAGGGCCAGACTCATGTTTCCATCTTCATAAAGGCCATAATAGGTTCCAGGAAAATCCTTCAGGGAAAACCAGTGAGCCTGGGCATAACGCGAATCGCCCTCGAAGAAGTCATAGCAGGCTTCCATCTTGGCGACAGTAGCTTCGCGCGAACCTGTGTAATCATCCCGGAATCCAAATTCACTGCAGTAGAACTTCTTGGTGTGGTTGACGCCCTCAAGCGCACGAGTCACCTTGTTCATAGCATCCGCGCTGGCTTTAATTCCTGAGACTGTTTCCGCAGGAGTCTCACCACCCTCACGGATATAGTAATGAACACCAATGCCGTCATAGGGATACATTCCGTAAAGAGCCTTGATCTGATCCCAGCCATGACTTGCACGGCCTGCCTGGATGGTCTGCTGCCAGAAAGAAGCCCCATTGTCGAAGTTGTGAGTGAACAGTGGTCCGGTCACCAGGGTCAAACCGGTCCAGGAGGGATCAGCTGAGTGACCTCCCCCCACTTTGGTGGCGAGGTAAAGACGGGCCAGCAGTCGTGCGAAGGAGTCAGGTGGAAAGATCGCGCTGTTTCCTCCCGCCCAGTTGTTGGGTTCATTGAAACTCTCCACAACCCGGACCCGGTCACGGAAATGGTCCAGAATCTTGATCCAGTTGGTGACATAGAGCTCGGCATACTCCGAGGTCTGCAAAAAGGCACGCGGATCCTCCACTGTCGAGGGGATTCGTACGGCCTCTGCGCCGATAAGTCCATAGATCTGGATTCCCTGCTCCACATAACCATCGATGATCCTGTCGTAGGTTTCGAACCAGGTCAGGTTTTCGGGGCCATAACGTGCCGTATCATCAGGTGCATTCCATGGGCCAAGGATGAAATTCACACGTACCCACCCCGCGCCTGTGTCCCCCAGAACCTCCGCTCCACTGTTTGCGTTGATGGCGCCACTCTGGGGGTCTATGGGTGCATTAGAGTTGAGCCCGACTCCGAGATGGTCCGAGGGAAGCTCGGGTCCGTAGACCTCAAACTCAGGAATGCGTGCAAAGGTATCGATGCCAGGATCGGTAATGACGATCCTGACAAATCTGACAGGGACGGGCGGTTCTATGGAGAGTGTCGATACGTTTTCCTGAGAAGCATTATTGACAGAGCCTTGTGAGGTCCACGGCCCCGAAAGAAGATTGGTGGTCTCAATCCTGAAAGCCTGGGTGTTGTATCCCGCCTGTTCACCTGCCGAACCCGCATGACGGACGATGCAACCGGTCACCGGCCGTTGCATGCCCAGGTCCACAGTGAGGGTATGGGGTGGAGTTGCTCCGTCGGCACTGGTCCACTTGCTGGCTATCGAAACCACTCCATCAACAGCTTTATCGGGAGTCTGAGAAGGATAGGAGGAGGAGGCCTGTACCGGCTTCTTAAAAGCCAGATTGATACTCATTGGAATAGCGTGAACCATGAAGCTGGGAAAGAACAAAACCATCCAACTAATTCCAACCCATGGGGGCAGAAGGGGGGTATGAAAGATCTGAAGGAACCTCATGTTTATGAAAGGGGGCGTTGCTCACGCCCCCGTCTGGGTTTCTCTCAATAAAGTGACCAGTCGGATACGCTGGTCGGGTTGGTGATCGGGGCATCTCCAAAGAACAGGTCGACTTCGTAGATGAGAGGCGACTCGAAGGCTGGTTCCTGGCCATCCCGGTCGTCACCATTTCCGGGCATCCAGTCATCCCGGAATGCACCCGCTGTGTTGCTGACCATGTAGAAAATGATCTGGATGCCTGTTGCGTCCACAGCCAGGGGACCATTGGCATCATCGTTCACAACCGAAAGCGAAGCAGAGTAAGTCCCAGGAGGATTCGGATTGCCAATCAGGCCAAATCCCCCCTCCCCGGGATTGATGCCGGGGACAGGTGTCACCTCTTCGATCAGCGGTACATCATATCCCGCGCCGATGGGATCAGGATCGGTTGTGACAGCCACATCGTAATGATGGAAAACACGTCCATCACGGCCTCCCGTGTTGCTGCTGTATACACGTAATTCCGCGATGTTGTGCGGGCCATCGAAATACCAGCGCGCCACTGCTGCCGGCACATTCTCATTCTGTTCGGGGGTGGGTCCCCCCAGGAAGTCATTCAAAAGGCCAGTAAAGGTACGGACCTGGCCGAGACCATCGGTAAAAGCGATTTCATGGTCTTCGGGATTGGTGTTGGCCGGGTGCCAGGGGGTTGCGCTGACCATTTCGGCAATGTTGCCATTGAGGTCATCGGTGGCTGAATGCTGGATAGTCAGTGCCTCGGGTAAAATGCCCAGCTCCTGGACCACAATTCGCGGTGCCGCGTTAGAAAGAGTGACTATGGTTAAAAGTGCTATCGCCAAGGAAAAATGAATCTTCACAGTGTGGTTACCTCCTTCGTTTGGGAAAGTCCAATTTGAATAAATTATTTTAGCATTCTGGCTAGCTGCTGACCAGAGAATCAATCTTCATTTCTTTTGGGGAACTTAGAGTCTTTCGTGAGCTGTCAGTTCTTTGACAAACACTTCTGAAGTTTCCTTTTCATCGGTAATGACATGGTCGGCACCCGCTTTTTTCAGAAGTCCTGTGTTGGCCAGGTATCGGCAGCGGGCAAAAACTAGACATTCTCTGTTGAGCTCCTTGAGAGTCCGGATGACCTGGATTGCGGTCGGATCATCGGGAACGCACACAATGGCAAATTCCCAGGTTTCCACCTGGGCACGTTTGAGTACATCCGGATCTGTGGCATCTCCCTCGATCGAAAGGAATCCCTGTTGAGCGAAGGGGTGAAGATTTACAGGGCTCCGGTCGATCAGGATGACTTCATAGGCCATGATCTCCAGCTGGGAAAACACCCGTCGTCCGATTGGGCCCAGACCAATGATTCCCACGATTTTCTCCGCAGGGCTGGGGAATGGAGACCGCCGAGACTCTCTCCCTTCCATTTCATCTACCTGATGAGTCCAGTTCAATCCCCACCTTAACAGGAGAGGTGTCAGCACCAGAGACCCCACAGCCAGGCACAGAAAACGGTTGTAGTCCTCCAAACTGAGCAATCCCGCTTGAACCCCATTCATCACCAGAACAAAAGAAAGCTCTCCCATTTGAGAAAGACCGGCTCCCATGCCGATCGAAGCCTTCCAGGGGAGCCCGGTAACCCGAAGCGCAATGGCTCCCGCGGTTGTTTTTAATAGCAGAACCAAAAGAAGTTCAGGAACCAGAATGTGGATGCCACCAAGGAGAGTCTGGGATTCCAGCAACAAGCCCAGGCTCACAAAGAAAACCGCAGAAAACGATTCACGGAAAGGCAGAATCAGCGCATCCACCTGATTACTCAACCGGTTTCCATTAAAAACGATTCCTGCGGCAAGTGCGCCTAGCGGTGGAGGAAGGCCAAGAAGGTGTGCGGTGTAAGCCAGACCGGTAAGTATGGTCAAGATCAAGAGGACCACCAGTTCGGTACTTCTAAGATCTGCAAGCATGGGAACAATCCACCGGTTGAGTCCTTTCCGGCAAAAATGAACCCCAATCACAAGAGTGCCTGATTTTAGGAAGACCAGGACAATGTTGAGTGGTTGAGAGGATTCTCCTCTTCCAGTCAGTAAAGGGATCACCAGCAGGAGCGGGACCAGTGCGATGTCCTGGAAGAGGAGGATCCCCATCGCACGTTTCCCGCTCGGGGTGGCTGTCCGTCCCCACTCTGATAATGCCTTGAAAACCAGGACAGTCGAACTGAGTGACATGGCGGCTGAGAGAAGAAAGGCGGTGTGGATTTCGACACCAATGAGGAATAACAGGAACGTGGCAGCTGCGACTGTAATCACCATGAAGATTCCACCAGCCACCAGGAGGTATTTCAGAAAACGGTTGAGCTCATCCAGAGAGAATTCTAACCCGATAGAAAACAGCAGCAGTAGAACCCCAAAATGCGCGATGGCCTCAATCTGTTCAGTGCCGCCGGAAACCCACCTGAACCCGCCTTGACCGATAACCGCTCCAGCAATGAGATATCCTACCAGTGTTGAGAAATGGAACTTTTTACAAAGGACTCCTGCTATGAAACCACCCGACAAAAGGATCAGTAGATCAGCGATCCAGGTGGTTTTTTCAATCATGGAGTGGACTGCGGAAAGGACTGAAGGAAGGTGTGTAAGGTGAATTCAGTCATTTGGATTGTTTCGAACTTCGAGAATAATGCCATCAAATTCATCGACCAGGGTCCTGACCGAGGGTTCTGCATCCAGAACCTCCTCCGGTGTCACCTTGCTGGAGGATACGGGTTCCGCGAGGAGCTCAGCCGGGGATCTTGAAAAGATCTTGTCTGTCCGGGGTAGGCTTCGGAAGACAAGGTCTTTGATTCGGACTCCGAGAACCTCCCAGAGGACTTCCTTTATGATGTCGCGTGCAGGACGTCCGCTGAGTTGTTGACGGTGGTATTCGAAATCATCAGGTATCGCGAATTCAAGAGTGCCATCCTTGTAGGTACGGGGAACTGCTTCTGCAAGGTATCCTCCGTAACGAACATCCTTCTCAGTCACACGGTGACACACACCGGGCCATTGCTCGCTCAGGGAATCCACGACATCGAGATCAGGTTCATCTTCCATCTGGATGGCGGGAGGGGCGGTCGGAGTGGTTTGATTCTTTGGTGTGTGAAGAACTTCTTTGCCAGTGTTTTCTGAATTCAAGACCCCAGGCCTTGCCTCGGCGGGATTCTCTGGCAGTCTGGGTTGATGAGAGGATTCGGGTGGTTCATATCTGGATGGAGAGGAAACAGGATTCTCTCGTCCTTTGGGTGTCACTCTGGATGGCTGGCGTGATGGGAAGGCGATGGACGGACTCGTTGTCCGGCCAAGCAGGGTATCAATCTCCACAGTGGAGGGCATCTTTGCCAACCGCACTACGGCGGCTTCCGCTACTGCACGTGAGGAACCCGCAAACCGGAGTCTGCGCTCCGCCTCAAAAAGGATATCAATTCCATGCAGAATGTCCTCGAGAGTCAGCTGCCGTGCTTGTTCCTGGACTGTCCGTGTGTGATCGGGAGGAAGGTCCACCAGCGCGGTGCAATCCTGAACCGCGCGAGAGACCATCAGGTTCCTGAAGTGTGCCAGGAGATCACGGACAAGCAATCCCATGTCCTGGCCGCGTGAATAGACAGCATGAACGAGGTCGAGTGCGGCGGAGGAATCCTTCAGGCGGATTGCCTCGGTGATCTGAAGCAGGGTGTCCAGGCGGACTCCGCCGAGAACCAACTCCACCTCATCCAGGGTGAGTGTTTCATCGGCCAGGCTGGTGATCTGATCGAGGATGGATTGGGCATCTCTCATCCCTCCATCCGATGCACGTGCGATGAGATAGAGTGTTTCTTCACGTATCGGCTCGGGAACACGCCCCCAGGTTTGCGGATCCAGGCATTGCCGCAAACGGGTGACAATCTGCTCCAGGGCCAAGGGACGGAACCGGTATTGCTGGCAGCGCGAGACGATGGTATCCAGCATCTTTTCTGATTCCGTGGTGGCCAGGATGAACCGAGCGTGCGCGGGAGGCTCCTCGAGTGTTTTAAGCAGTGCGTTGAAGGCATCTTTGCTGAGCTGGTGAGCTTCATCGATAATGTAGATCTTGACCCGGCAGGTTGAGGGGAGAAACTGTACATTGTCACGGAGTTCACGGACATCATCGATTCCACGATTACTGGCGGCATCGAGTTCGATCACATCAATGCAGGTTCCCCTGGTGATTGTCTTGCAAGCCGCACACTCATTGCAGGGTTCGCCATCCTGCGGGTTTTCACAATTGACCGCCTTGGCGAGGATGCGGGCGGTGGAGGTCTTTCCCACTCCGCGAGGACCGCAGAAAAGAAAAGCGTTGGCTATGCGGTTGCGTCTGACCGCATTTCTCAGGGTCGAGGTGATGTGATCCTGTCCGACGACTTCCGCGAAGGTCTGCGGACGGAACTTACGGGCGGTGACCTCGAAGGTCTGGGTTTCAGCCATGATCGCCTGATCCTAACCAATGATGAGTTTCGGAGCAATCTTGACCAGCATTCTCCTGAACACTCGGATCCTGTGTCATCATCGAGGATGGTTCCCTGCTCAATCTATCGGAGGTGGAAACTATGACAAAAACCGGCCGACAGGAAGTCAAGGCAATTGATTTGGGAAGAGAACTGTTTGAGCAGGTGGTTCGGCCTGCCCTGGCCCGTATTTGTCCGGAGACCCTGGCTAAAATGACTTGTGGACGTTTCGGGTGGGGAAGTGAGTGCCTCGGACTTGATGATGCGGTCAGCAGGGATCACCACTGGGGTCCCAGCGTGGATATTCTGATTCCGGAAGAAGTGCTGACTCGCCTCGATCCAGGGATCTGGACCCAGCTGGGGACATCGATGCCAAGGGAATTCAGGGGATTCCCTCTCGAATCAGGGCCTGTAGGCGCAGGGGGACTCACTGTGGAAAGCCTCGAGTCCTTCCTGATGAGGACCATCGGCCGTACCACACCACCGGTCAGCCTGACGGACTGGCTCGATATGCCTGAGGAGGACATCATCCATGCAATCAATGGAGAGGTGTGGCACGACCCTATTGGGGATTTCACCCGGATACGGTCAGCTTTAGCGGCTTATTATCCGGAACCTGTCTGGCTTAGGCGCCTTGCTCACTGGTGCCGTTATTGCAGCGGGATGGGTCTTTATGCCCTCAATCGCGCACTTTTGAGAGAAAACTGGCCATATGCTTATTGGACCTTTTCCAGGACATTGAAACTGACCATGGAAATCACCTTCCTTCTTAATCGAACCTACTTTCCTTATGACAAATGGTTGTATCCATGTTTCCGGAAACTGCCTCTCCTCGCCAAAGAGCTGGATCCCTGGATTCAGGAGGCTACCTCCAACAAAGCCGATTGGCCAAGGAAGGTTCATCTTCTGGAACAAATGCATGACCGGATTGACAGGCATATGGTGGAAAGCGGGATTGTCCCCCCTCATCCGGTTTTCCAGCGATCTGAGACTTCAGGTTACCGGGTACTTGAATACAACTATCGTGAAATCCTCACAAAGGTCCCTCCGGAGATTCTCAACCACACACCCCTTTGGGACCAGAAGTTCTTTGAGGGTTTTGTCTCCGGTCTGGTGGTCAATTATTCACAAGAGGCATGGATTTCGATGCTGAATCTGAAGCCTGCGGGTGAAAAACATTCTGGATGACCACCTAGGTCGTATCATCAACCTTGAGTCCCCGCATTGGGTTGACCCTTTACGAAGTTCACGGATATACTTTTCGCACTTTGTAAAGTCTTCAATGGTTGTTGTGGCCTGCACCTAAGAGGTCCTATTTTCTAATCGTCCCAGGAGGCGATCTCAGTGCATTTTGCCAAGCTGTCTCGATTCATGGTTGTAGTCATAGTCGTTCTATTCACATTCATATCCCCGATGGTCTCCTGGGGGCAGCTCCCGCCGGTCATTAACCTGAGCGTGAATCCGGGTACAGAGTCCTCGAAAGTTTTCCGGATTTATGGAGAAAGGGCTGGTGATCACCTGGGTTCTGTAGGGGGCCGGGGAATCGCATTTGGAGATATCGATGGAGACGGTTTGGGAGATGCTGTGCTTGGGGCACCTTCCGCCTCTACGGAAAACGGAGACACCGCCGGTGAAGTCTACATTGTTTATGGGGCCTCCATAAACGGGGCCACCCTCGACCTTGGTCACGCAACCGCAGCTACGAGGATACTGGGGGTCACAAACGGAGACAGGGCCGGCACAACGGTAGCGTGTGGTGATCTGGATGGCGATGGACTGAGTGATGTGGTGCTCTATGCCGGTGGGACCGAATCTGGTTCAAGACCAGCCAAGGTGGTTGTGCTTTACGGTAGTTCATCTCTGGCTGGGAATACACTTTCTCTTGCTGCCCTTGATCCGGCTGTTGCCAGGACTGTCATCATCGGAAGTGCACCGGGAGCCCTTACCGGGTATGCCATGGATTTTGGGGACATAGACGCGGATGGCATTTCTGACCTGATCCTGGGAACCCCCCAGGTTGGTCCAGAGGCCAATGAGGTGCATGTCCTGTATGGTTCCGCCGCACTCAGAGGAGCAACTGTTGACCTCGCAAATCCCTCAACGGCTGCTCTGGTGACTCGGATTGCTCCAGACAATCAATCCTTCTATTTCGGATTATCCGTAGCGAGCGGAGATCTGAATGGGGATGGGTATGACGACATAGCGATCGGCGATCCAAGAGCCCAAGTTCCCACAGCCCAGGAAACCGGAGCTGTATATGTGGTCTATGGCGGGCCAGCCCTCAAAGGAACCAACCGGATTTTGAATACCCTCTCGCCAACCAGTCCGGCGGATGAAACCCGTATCGAAGGGGCTGCCACAGGGGATTATACCGCGGGATCTCTTGCCTCGGGCGATGCGAATGGCGATGGATATGATGATCTTCTGGTCCCCGCCAGGAGTGCCAGTCCCTCTGGCAAAAGTAAAGCTGGAGTGGTCTATCTCCTTCACGGGAGCGCGGGTCTTCCAGCCTCTGTCCTGACACTGGATGCAACCCCGGGTCTTCTTTCGGAAACACGGATCTACGGGGCAACCACCGCTGATGGCATCGGGCAGTCGGTGGGGATGGGAGATTATGATGGAGATGGGCTTGTTGATCTGCTTTTTGGTGCAGCAGTCTCCCCCGAACAACGTCCCAAGGCCGGAGTAGTTTATGCCCTGTCGGCAGCGAACCTTTCAGGGGCGACTATTGATCTGGCCACCACCACACCCACAACCCGGATCGAGGGTGATAATGAAGCGGATGCTTTCCAGTTCACCTCTGCACGCGCTGCCGATGTTGACTTCGATGGAGTCCCGGATTTCATCGGATCAGCAGTGGATGGTGACAATATCGCATTGGCAACAGGGGAGAATGGCAGTGGGTACGCTGTTCTTGTATATGGAAAAACCATGGCCCCCATGGCCACCGCAGTGGAGGCATTCCGTCCTGGAAATGTACCGAAAAAGGGATTTGGTGACCCACTTTCCCCGGTGATTCGTGCCTGGGTGGGTTTCAACGGTGGTGATAATCTCTCCCGGGTGACAGCAACTCTGTACCGTTCAGATGCTCCCATCGCGGGCCTGGGGAATGGTTCAAAGGCCGATGTGGCTGATGTGTTCTGGGGATTCCAGACGGACCGGACCGGCTTTGTAAATGCCTCATTGACGCTCCGTTATCGGGATTCCGAAATTTCGGGAATTACTGAGAGTGACCTTCGTCTGTATCATTCCGATTCACTCTCTGGTCCCTGGACAATCATTTCGACGGCGGTTTTTGATCTGGCCAGGAACACTGTCAGCGCTACCGTCCCTCAACTGGGATTCTTCGCGCTAAGGGCCGCGGCCAGTTCCAGTTTCAAGGATTGTGTGGAAATTCTTTCCGAGAGTGAGTGGCTGATCACTTCCGCGCTTCGCACTCAAGTCTTTTTTAACGCGGATTTTGTCGTTCCTGAAGGTGTGAACCTGACCCTCGAGGTGGCCCGGCCAGATCAGACACTCAGCCTGTTTTTTGGACCGGAGGAGTGTGGATCAGCCCAATGTGAGACCAACAATGTGATCGGAAAGACAGAGTTCATCATCGAAGGATCTGTCCAGACTCGGATCGCGGGCAACCAGTACATCAAGATCACTTCCTCCGATGAGGCCTACCCGGAAAAAGCGGTTTTTGAAGGAGCAGCCGGAAGCTGGGCTGGCCTGTATGTCCTTGATCGTTCCGATGACCGTAAGACTCTCCTCGAAGGACTTCACATCCGGAATGCCCTGACAGGAGTACGCTTCTTTAAATCTTCCAGCACCCTGTTGAACTGTGTCATCGAGCACTGCCTGGAATATGGTATCTGGGTGGAAGATCAGGCTTTCCCCAGAATCGAATCCTGTTCCATTGTGAACAATGGCGCGGGTGGTATCAATGTGAACAGGAAGTCCTCACCCTATATTCTCAACAACAATATCATCAGTCACACCACCGGCATTGGGGTCATCATCTCTGATTTCTCCTCACCGATTCTCACAGGGAATGTGATCACCGGAAATGGTACCGGTGTTTCAGTAAGAACCAGCTCGGCCCCCAGTCTGGGAAGAGTTTCCTTTATCCCCGAAAACGATCCTGAGCCGGATGTGGATCCTGGCAACCCACTCGATGAGGGTGGGAATACCATCACGGCCAATTTCAACAGCAGCGGTAAACCCATCAATGTGATCAACAACACCCCAAATATCCTGTATGCCGAAAATAATAATTGGGCGTTGACGGATCCGAGTGCGATCGATGCGACCATTATCGATGATGATGAGGTCAATACGGTGCCTGGCCTGGTGGGCAATGCGGGCAGGGTCGATTTCATTCCAATCCAGGGAGCGTTGCCGCCCCCCAGTGTGACTCCGACCACCACCCGTACACCCTCCCGGACTCCCACTGCTCCGACACCCACCATCACCCCAACCTTTGATCCGGGTGTCCCCACCAATACCTCGACATTCACCCGGGTGGCTACACGGACGAGGACAGCGACCCCCTCAAACACCCCAACCAATACACCCTTCAAAGTGATCTCCAACACTCAGACACCGACCGCAACCCGGACCAGTCTTCCGCCCGATCTCAACCAGAACTTGACCTTGAGTGGGGTTGTCCGCATTGAGAATGACTTCCTGGTCCGTACCGGGGTGACTGTCACGTTTCTCCCAGGTACAACCGTGCTTATCGAGAATGGGTCCATGATCCGGCTCAGTTCACAAGCCCGGATCATCGCGGTCGGAACAGCAGATTCCCCCATCTATTTCATTGCTCCACCCTCCCAACGCTGGAAGGGTATCCAGATCATTGGTCCTGACTTCGATGTGGAAAGCGGAAGGTCCCAATTCACTTATTGTGTTTTTGAGGGAGTGGGAGATCCCACGAAAGATCTAACCGGAGCGGCGGCCCTGGACCTGATCAATGTCCACTCCCGTGTTGAAAGGTGTGAGTTCCGTGACTGTGAGACAGCGATCCGGGTTTCTGGTGACAGGAACTGCCATCCCATTATTCACCGCAACACCTTCGACCGTTACAAAACCGCGGTGGATGTCAACCTGAGTGGGACTTTACCGGTGGATGTTCAACCAGGCCAATTCTTCAACCTGGGACGTCAGGGAACTCCCCGGACCGGAAACACACCGCCTCAGAATGTGGAACCAGGATTCAATGTGTTCATCCAGCAGGCAAGCGTTCCCCAAGCGATCGACATCGACGTGCGCGGGTATTTCATAGGACAGAGTCTTTTCCAGGCGGATGAGAACCTGTTCCTTGTTCCCAATCCGCCTTATGGTTATGAGCGCCTTTCTTCACAGCAAGTCCAGGCAGGCCGTGTCAAAGGAGTCATTCCGGTGTCCACGGACGATGCTCCCATCCTCACGAATGTCACCTATGACGACAGTCAGGTTCCCACCTGTGCTCAGGGGGAAGCCCCGGTCAAGGTTGTCCGGATTATGGATGATGAAGTATGGGGCGGGACAGTCATCATTCGTGGCGCCACGGAACGGGTTGAAGTGGCTCCCGGTGTCGACCTTACCATTCTTCCGGGTACCCGGATTCTCTTCCATCCTTTCCTGGATTGTTCCTGTGACCCATCGGTGTCTAATCCGCGCCAATACAAACAGACCTTGCGTGTCCTGGGACGTTTGTCCGCCCGGGGATCCTGGGCCCTGCCGGTGGTGTTTGATACCACTCCTGAAGCGGGTGTGAATGAATTCTGGTGGGGTGGTTTGGAACTTCAAGACAAAGATCCGAATACCCCGTCCGAATTGGTCTTCTGCAAGGTGCGACATGCAGAGGTGGGTATAGCCGTCTACAGTGGCGCAAATCCCTCATTCCGCGACACCCTGGTGGAACGTTGCGGCGAGACTGCGATTGCAGTGATCAATGCGGAACCCGCGGCCACTGCCTTCGGAAAATCCAACTCAGAGAAAGCCACGAGCATCAGTGGAGCATTGAATTCACGCGGACTGATCAAAGTCGAGGGTGATCCCTTTAATGTTCCCCGGCCCACCTTCAGGAGGGTGGTGGCTCTGGCTGGCACTCATGGTGAATATGGGTTCATCAGTCAGGATGGTGCGCCCGTTGTGCGGCAATCCTCGATAGGCGCGGATGGCCGTCACAATGCCCGTGAAAGCCGTGGCTTCAGGATCTCTGGGATTTATGTGACCGGTGACAATATCCCGGACTTCGGGACTTCCAACAACCTGGGACTCAACCTGATCGCGGGTAATCAGACTGTTGATCAACCCACCCCCGAGGTGATCCTGAACACCGACAAGAGCATCAACGCCGTGGGGAACTACTGGGGTACTACCAGCGCCGCCAGGATCAACGCGAAGATACTCGATAACGAGGAGAACCTCGCAACCGGATCTGTGGCCGTGGTTCCGTTCCTCCCCAAGGCACCCTTTATCGCCCCGGGAGGAGGTAACCTGATCACCAGTGCCAGTAGTGAAAACTGGGTGCTCGCGGATGACTATATTGCCTACCTGCGATTTACCCTTCCCATTTTGATCAATCAATCCGGGTACTCCGCCAATGCGGATCTGAATTCAGACCGCATCATTGATTACCGTGATTTCTTCCTGCTCAGCCTGATATACAGCGAAAGGCGGACCCTCATCACTGGCCCGCTGGATAACCCTCTCACACCGGTTATTCCTCCTCTCCTCTGCTCAACCCTGACTCCAACAGTCACTGCCAGCCCAACCTCCAGTGCTACCTCTGAGGCGACTCTAACCTTCACTCAAACGGTCACCCGGACTCCCACAATTACAAATACACCCACGGTTACTTATACGCCGACAGTGACTGATACTCGGACTCCCTCTTTCACAAGAACGATCACCAACACGAGGACCTTCACGAATACGAGAACTGAAACCAACACCCCCACGATCACCCAAACTCCCACCATTACCGAAACACCCACGCCTGTGTGTAAGGTGGGGCTTTATGAGGGGTACTACTATGACAACGAGGAGATTCCCTCGGTGACTGCTTCCCTTAGCCTGGTGGTCTCCGGTGATGGAAGCATTCTGCAGACAGTCATGATGGTTCAGGATTTCGAGTGTGAAGACCAGGTTTACTCGAGTGTCTGCGCAACCACCGCCGCGGCGGATATTCGTAATGGAACCTTCACCAATGTGGAACTGAACTGCGGGGATGGTCTGATCTTCACACTGCTTACAGGCCATTGTTCCGAAACTGCCCTTAACGAAACCGATTATAACGAGAGTAATTTCGACGAAACCTACTTCAGCGGAACCTGGGCGGCCATGGTGCAGGACACCACCTGTACCTTTGAGGGACAGTGGAAAGTTCTGCTCTTTGTGCCGACTCCTACCCCTACGATTACACTGACTCCAACCATCACTCTGACTCCCACCGAGACTGTGACCCTGACTTTCACTCGTACTCCCACATTAACACGGACACCTACGGTCACACGGACACCGACGAATACCCATACTGAAACTGCGACAGCGACGGTTTCACCGACACCGACCATCTCACCGACACCCACTGAAACACAGCCCTGTGCGAGAGCGGTGGAGGTGAATCTCGTCTGTGCGGGAGCTACCTCTGTGAATGCACCTGCTTTCCAGATCAGGCTGGTTCCCGGAACGATCTCTGGAAGTTGTGCTCCTGTGGATTACGGCGGACTATCCCTGTTGAATGTGACAGTGAACCCAGCCTCCGTGGCGGATGAGTCTCCCTTTGATGAGACACCGTTCTCTTGTGTCACAGCATTGCAGCAACTTGCTTCCGGTATTGCAGAATCGGTGAATGCTCAAAGTGGCGAT
>CAYZUX010000098.1:0-20222 GCA_964481775.1 uncultured bacterium
GCGATTCGACAATCAAGCCTCTCCTTCCTCCTCATCGCCATGATCCTCATGGCGGTGCCCACCTCCGCCTCGGGAACGGAAGTTTTGCGTGTCTGGATTTCCTGGATGTTGGAGGAAATGCCCGGGAAACTGGCTGCCATCGCGGAATTCGAGAAACAAAATCCCGGTGTGGAGGTGCGCCTTTCGCGAATCACGGGATTGACCCAGTACAATCCTCAGGACCAGAAACTCCTGTGTTCGATCGCGGGAGGTGACCCACCCGAGGTGGTTCTCCAGGACCGCTTCACGATCGGTGGCTGGGCGGCCCGTGGCGCTTTCCTGCCACTGGATGAGTTCATCGAACGTGACTGGAAAGCGGGAGTCCCGATGGCGGTTACAGAGGCGGACTACTACCCAGCCTGTTGGAAGGAATCCGTCTTTGAGGGCAAGATTTATGGTGTTCCCCATGGCACTGATTGCCGGGCCATGTATTGGAACCGGGATGCCATCGAGGCCGCTGCAGGAAATCCCAAGTGGAAGCTTTTCGATGAAAATGGCAAACCTCGTCCTCCCCAAACGTGGGAAGAGATGCAGACTCACAATCCCCTGCTGATCCGCCGTGATGCCCAAGGGAACCTCAAATCGGTGGGATACCTGCCAGAGCAGGGCAACTGCTATCTCTACATGTATGGGTGGCAAGCCGGGGCCAGTTTCATGGACCTTTCGAAAAACCGTTGCACCCTCAATGAGAGTGGTGTCGCACGCGCGCTCCAATACATGTGCGATCTCTACAAGGCCTATTCGCCCAATGGCACCGACCGGATCCTCGGGCGCAAGTATGCCGCACGGTTTGCACAGTCCTTCCAGGGTGGTGTCAACCAGCCTTTCCTGGAGGGGCAAATGTCCCTGTGGGTGGATGTGGACAACTTCATGACCCTCATCGCCCGGTATAAACCGGAGTTCCGTTTCGGGGTGGTTCCGGCCCCTTATCCCGAAGGGACTGAACCTTTGACCTGGTCAGGGGGGTTTGCTCTGGTCATCCCTAAGGGAGTGAACCCGGAAAAGCAGGAACTGGCCTGGAACTTCATTCGCTGGATGTCCTCTCAAGAGTGTTACCTTCTGACTTCGCGCCACCAGCGCGATTACAACCGCAGCAAGGGACGGGTAGCCATCCCCTCCATGAGCGCCAACCGCCTGGCGAATGAACGGGTGTACCGGGATGTGATCCTGCCTGACACCGATTTACCCTCCAACTTCAAGGAGGAGCTGCGTAAATTCTATGATCTGCTCCCCAAGTCGAGGTTCCGCCCTGTCACTCCGGTCGGGCAGTTTCTGTGGAACAAACAGGTGGACGCACTTGAAAATGCCTCCTTCGGGAATGGGGAACCTCAGGAAATACTCGATCGTTACACCGATGAGGTCAATCAAGAGATTGAACGTCTGGAGACAAATCTTCCTGCGGTGGATATGCGTTACCCCGTGGGTCTTCTCATGGCCGGTTTGCTTGTTTTGGTGGGGTGGATCGTAGGGTATTTATGGAAGCGTGGCCCCAAGGGCCGCAGCGCACGAGAGGAGCTGGTTTATGGTTACCTGTTCCTTTCCCCCTGGTTAGTGGGTTTCATCCTGTTCATGGCTGGACCCATTCTGGTCTCCCTGTTCCTTTCCTTCACCCAATATGATGTTTTACATCCGCCCAAGTGGGTGGGGTTGAGCAACTACACCCAGCTGGCCGGGCTGCATGTGGAGGTGAATTCCTGGCTGCCCTGGCGTTGGGTGTGGAGTGCGAATGATCCGCTTTTCTGGAAATCACTCTGGAACACCGCCTTTATGATCATCTCAATCCCGCTCACCATGGCTCTCGGACTGGCGATCGCGCTTCTGCTTCAGCAGGAGGTCCGTTGGATGGCCACTTACCGGACTCTCTTCTACCTGCCGGCGATTGTCCCCTTCGTGGCCAGCTCGGTTCTCTGGATCTTCGTGCTAAAGCCGGAAAGCGGATTACTCAATGCGGTCATCGAGTCGGTGCTTCCAATCCAGGGCCCGGACTGGCTGGCTGGTCAGGTAACCGCCAAGCCTGCAATCATCCTGATGCTTCTCTGGGGGGCAGGCGGCAGCATGATCATCTGGCTGGCTGGTCTCAAGGGGATCAGCAATCACTACTACGAATCCGCCGAGATTGATGGCGCCGGATTTTTCAGAAAGCTCTTCTGGATCACCATCCCGCTGCTTTCCCCCTATATCCTGTACAACCTCATCATGGGCACGATCGGGATTCTGCAGATTTTCACCCAGGCAATGGTGATGACCTATGGTGGCCCGGCCAATGCCACCCTCTTTTATGCCTATTACCTTTTCAACAACGCGTTTTTCTGGTTCCGGATGGGAATTGCCTCAGCAATGGCGTGGATTCTTCTCATCATCACGCTCATCCTGACCCTGATCCAGCTCAGGTCCTCCAGCAGTTGGGTGTATTATGAGGGGGAGGAGCGATGACCAGCACCACCCGGTTCGCCGCCAGTCATGCCGTGCTGATCCTTCTCTCGGTGCTTTTCTCGCTCCCCTTTTTGTGGATGCTCTCCACCTCGATCAAGGCCGATGATGAGATCATCCATGATCCCATGGTGTGGATCCCCGAGCTCCCCAACCGTGTGACTGACTCCCCCTATCTGGACACGGAGAGCCATCCTCCACGCTGGCGCCGTCCAGTTCCTTTTCCAGAGGATCAGGACTGGGATGATTTCGTGGCAACACTACGGACTGCGATCAAAAACAAGGCCCTGAGAACTTTCGAAGGTCCGGAGTGGCCCCTGCCAAAGGACCGCATCGAACCCGCACTGTTTACAAGGGCCGAGAAAGACATCGTGGATTCCCTGTGGACTTCGGTGAACACACGGCTTCCGGAGGGGGACTGGGCGAAGGGCAATGCCATTCAGCTCTTTACCGATAAGATCCAGGTGGAGGATGTAGTCAAGGCCTGGCAACGTGCTTACCGGGCCATCTCGATCGCAGAGATCCGTCTGCGAAACAGATCAGCTGAGGACATCGGGGTCTCCCCGCGCATGGAAAACAAACGGATTCCCTACTCGATCAGGGTTTGGAGCTTGCCCATTGAACTCGCCAGAATAGAAATACCTCTTGCTTCTCCCGAGGAACAGGTGGATCAAATCATGGTGAGGCTGAGGGGAGATGCTTCATACCATCGCCTGTCCATGAAGTTCGAACTCGATGGAGGGATCTTTGAGACCCAGGATCCAGCCTTCCTCAGCCTGGGCGAGCTCCAGGATTTTTTCTGGAAATTCACTCCCCAGCGAAAATATGAGATCGATCATTTGACACTGGTGGAGCAACAGGCCACAGATTCCGACTCGAACCTCCCCCCCCACACGGCCAGGGTCACCCTTTCCATCATCCCGACTCCTTACTGGCGGGTGCTCTGGCAACGTCTCATGAAGAATTACCTGGAGGTGTTCCGGTGGGTTCCTTATTCGACCTACACCTGGGTCACCATCAAGATCACGTTTCTGAATATCCTGGGGCAGCTGCTGGCCTGTTCGATCGTAGCCTTCGCCTTCGCCCGGTTGGTCTTTCCCGGGAGAGACATTCTCTTTGTGCTCATGTTGGCTACCATGATGCTCCCACCCCAAGTGACCATGATCCCCCAGTTTGTCCTGTTTTCGTGGCTGGGAACCTACAACACTCTCTTCCCACTAACGATCATGTCATTCGCGGGCGCGCCATTTTTCATTTTCCTCATGCGCCAGTTTTACATGAGCATCCCCCAGGACCTGACCGAAGCGGCGAAGATTGATGGTTGCGGTTATTTCACCATTTATTGGAGAATCATGCTCCCTCTGGTGAAACCCGCTTTGGCCGCGATTGCGATCTTCCAGTTCCAGAATTCCTGGAATGAATTCCTGCAACCCCTGATTTATATCACCGATGAAGATAAGACACCTATTTCCGTAGGTCTTTTCATGTTCCGTCAAGCTCAAGGAGGCCAGTGGGCGGAACTCATGGCAGCTTCGGCGATGATGACTCTACCCATAATTTTCCTGTTCTTTTTCACTCAACGGTATTTTATCCAAGGAGTGACTCTCACTGGTTTGAAGGGATAATCCGGTTTGAGAAGTTTAGTATTTCTGTATGTGCCACCAAAAAAAATCAAACTTAATGATAAATTCCGGGATACAAATTCCGGGAATGTCATGCTAGAGTTTGCCTTCTGTTAGGGGGCAGGGGAGGCATAGGGCTTTCATGACTTTGGAGGTGGGAGCATGTGCCGCAGGTGGGTTGGTGTTTGTATCACCATGTTTATTGTGGGTTTGCTGTTTCCTGGATGGGGGTCCGCGGAGCAGCCTGATTGGCCGGATTATTTGAAGAAAACCAAGAAGCCGAACGAGTTTGTGGAGTGGGGTTGGGACCTGCGCATCCGTAATGAACGTTTTCCGGATGCTCTCGACCGGAATCCTTACACCCAGGAGCCGATCAGGGAATGGATTCGGATCCGGTCGCGTGTTTTCGCCGACTTCAAGTTGATGGATGACTTGAAGTTGAAAACACGCATTGTGAATGAAAGTCGTCCGATCGAGTCGCCCGATCATTACCGATCGCCGAATCCCTACGACCGGTATGATCACACCGATGAGTTCCTCTTCGACAACCTGTACCTGGAATTCAAGACGGAGTGCTCAATCCCGATCACCTGGCGTCTTGGCCGTCAGGACATCATGGCCATGCCTGGAAACTCGGGGCCTAACGGGGTGGGCTTCGGGAATGGTTTCATCTTCATGGATGGAACTCCGAATGATGGATCACGCAGCTTCTTCTTCGATGCGGCCCGGGCCACTCTGGATCTCGAACAGTGGTGCCCGGATACGAGCCTCGACCTGATCTATATCAACAACCAGTCTTATGCCCATGATCACATCACCGATATTGCTCTCAACAACAGATCGCGGATCGATTACTGGGACAGCGAGGCCTTTGTGGCTTACTTCAAGAATGCCTCCTGGGTACCGGGCCACCAGATCGATGCATATTACATTTACAAAATCGAAGATCAGGTACTCAGGGAATACTGGGAGAACTCGACCCGTCCGGGAAGTAACACCAACAATCTCGGACTGCGTTATTCCGGCAAGCTGTGGGAAGGTGCCAAGTACGAGCTCGAAGGTGTCATGCAATGGGGCAACAAAAATGGCCATGAATTGCGTGCTTTCGCCAGTCAGGAAGCCATCGAGCAGTCATTTGACAAATGCCTGTACAAACCCAAAGCCCGTCTCTACCACGTTTACCTTTCAGGTGATGATCCGGACACTTCAACCATTGAATCCTTTGAGCCAATTTATGGACGCTGGCCGGCATGGGGCGAGTGCATCGGCTATATGGGAGGACCCGAGGACGGGGTCTATTACTTCACGAACATGCATATCCTCGGATATCAACTTGATATGGTCCCCTGTGAAAACTGGGTCCTCACAGGTGTCATGCAAGCCCTCTGGGCTGATGAGAACACTTACTGGAATCGCCCGGGATTCAGTGACAACGGAAAATATCGCGGCTTGAATCCCCAGGTGAAACTGGCATGGAATCCCACCAAGTATCTCAGCTGCCACCTTCTCTATGAGTGGTTCCTGGAAGGCGATTACATGGACTACCCGGCCGATCGAGCGGATTACAGCTTCTTCCGTGCCGAGATGATGGTGAAGTTCTAACGGTTAGGTTCGTTTCATTACCACTTGGCGAACTTGATCGCCAGGGTTTCTATTGCAGACGGCCCAGGGGATAAACTCCTGGGCCAGTTTTTTTTTACAGTGGTCCAACGGTATCCCTGCGATTAAATCGTGACTGCTCGAAATTACCTCCTAACCAGCTCGCCCAGCAGTTGCACTGCTGGGCAGAACCCTTCTCGCGGAGTTGAACTCCGCTCGACAGCGCGTCATCAAGGCACGTGGGAGTGCAACTCCCACAGAAGGGTCCGGTCCAGGAGTACAACTCCTGGACCAGCTAGTAAAAGGGACGATTGGGAAAGGGACGATTGGGAAAGGGACGATTGGGAAATCATCCCTCCACCAGTTGGAGCTCCTCCGCCACATAACCGGCAAGGGGTGCCACGGTCTCACGGTCAAGCGCGAACTTGAGTCCCGCGGCAGCAAAGAGGTCTGGAAGTGGACAACTGCCTCCCAACGCCAAGGCCTGGCGGTATCCATGGATGGCCGCTTTCTTATCCTTTTTTGAACGCAACCAGAGCTGCAGAGCTCCCAGCTGCGCGATGCCATACTCGATGTAATAGAAGGGGTGCGTAAACAGGTGGAGTTGACGGTGCCACAAGTGTTGGTGGGCCTCCTCATATCCTGTCCAGTCAACCGGCGGACCAAAGCGTTGGCGGATTTCCAGCCAGGCTGTCCGCCGTTCGGCTTGTTTATGTCCCGGATTGAGATAGACCCAGTGCTGGAAGGCATCGATGGTGGCGATCCAGGCGAGTGTCTGAAGGATGTCTTGAAGATGATTCTCTCGTGAACGCGCGGCCTCATCCGGCGAGTAGAACTCTTCGATGTGAGGAAGGCTGAGGAGCTCCATGCCCATCGAGGCCACCTCGCAGAACTCAATTGGAGCCGATCGGTAAGCCACCAGGGGATCCTGGCGGGAGGCAAAGGTGTGGAAGGCATGCCCTCCTTCATGAAGAAGAGTGAAGAGATCACTGTCAGTCCCTGCGGCATTCATGAATATGAAGGGGAGACGGATCTCCTCCAGGTTGGCCTGATAACCACCCGGGGCTTTGCCTTTGCGGCTGAGAAGGTCGAGTAAGCCATGAGATTCCATGCTTTCGAACTGGCCGCCCAGCTCGGGATCGATCTGGCTGAAAATCCCCCGGCAACCCTTTGATAGCTGTTCCCCATCCTCAAAAGGTCTGAGGGGTGGACGGCCTTTGGGATCCACTTGCAGATCCCAGGGACGCAAAGATTCAAGTCCCAGATCCTCCCTACGTCTTTGTGCGAGCTTGCGTGTCAGCGGGACAATCTCTTTTTCAACCGCATCATGAAACTGAAGGCAATGGGCGGGGGTGTAATCAAAACGGCCAAGGGCCTGGTGCTGGTAATCCCGATAGTTGTCGAAACCGGCATTGCGGGCGATCTGGTGACGGACCTCGATCATCTGATCGTAGAGAGAGTCGAGAGTCTCGCGGTCCTGGAGGTAACGTCCAGCCACAGTTTCCCAGGCGGACTGTCGGAGAGAACGGTCTGTCTCTTCCAGGTATTTGCGCATCTGGGGCAGGGTTTTTTCCTCGCCCTGGAAAGTCACGGTCATGCCGCCGCAGACCTTCTCGTATTTCTGGCGAAGACGGTCATCTTCGGTCTCCAGGGGAACATTCTCCTCACGGAACAGGCGAACCTCGTTTTCCAGGGTCCGTGCGAAGACCCGGTAGCGTTGAGGATCGAGTTCATGCCGCAGGGGAGTTTCAAGGAATTTACGATTCAAGCGGTCCCAATAAGGTTTCAATCTCGGCTTGATTTCCTCGATGAAGGCCAGGTGGGCTTTTTCGATCTCTGCATCATCGGTCTGACGGGTCATGGCAATCTCACGGCGAGAGCCTTCCTCGAAAAGGCAGGCCTGAACCTCAGACAGGTCCAACAACCAGGCTTCCAGATCCTGAACGGTTTGCAGCTCTCTCTGGCTGAGTGCTTCCAAAAGTGGTTCGATCTCATTCCAGTCACCCAGATCGATCCGGGTGGGGACAAACTTGCGGGGGAACTCCCCTGAGATACGGGCGGGTAATTCAGGAATCATGCGAGTGGCCTCCAAGGCTAACACAGACGACGTACGCAAATGGTTTGAGGAAACTGTCCGGAAAATCGGGAGGTTTCGCAAGACCACAAGTGGAGTTGCGAATATATCCGCTTCTCATGGTGGAGTAGCGATTTCAATCGCTTGGTGGCTTGAGGGCGAATAAATTCGCTACTCCATTTCACCTGTTGAATCGTAGCGGGGATGGAGGATTGGGAGAGATGGGAAAACGGAAAGGGGAAAGTGAAATTGAGAACCACACCCCGGGGGCGTGGAACTTTCGCCCCCGGGGAAATTCGGATGGATCGGACTAGTTCAGCAGATGGGCGTTGTCATCCTCCCATGGGCTTCCTGGCCCGAATGCATAGATGTCTCCAAAGGAGGTGGTGCCATTGGTCGGAGAGTAAATCTGGGGGCATCCCCACGCGGTCGCATCGCAGGCATCCGGACCCGAGCTGTAATAGATGTACCCGCAGTGTTTCGCACTCTGCACAAAGGCTTCTGGAATGATCACATTCCCGCCAGCCGCAGCCTTGATTGATGCGATGGGAGGGGTGACTGATTGTCCAGCTCTGAAGGTTGCATAGCCTCGCGTGATACGAATGACGGTGTAGGGGGGATTGACCAATTTGGCTCCCCTCCACCACGCGGTGATTTCAGCACCATCGCCAAACGGATCGGTTGGCCAGGTGTGGATGTATTTGGTCGGGGTGGTTAAACCAGGAGCCGTCCATCCCCACCACCTCCAATTTTTCGGGTCATTCTTGGGCAGCCAATTCGCTCCATCGGCGGATGCCGCTATTGGCTCATGGCCCTTCCAGTCCACCTTGTAAGCCTCGGTGGCGGTTACGAGACTCTTCGTTTCCGCGGTGGCCTTGGCGACCTTGGCGCGGATCTGGGCCTCCAGGAAGTTGGGGAGAGCGATGGAGATCAGAATCAGAATGATCGCGATGACGATCAACAGCTCGATCAGTGTGAAGCCTCTCCGGGTATGAGTTTCTTTACGCTTCGGCATGGTTGACCGCTTTACCTCCTGTCATGGGAATGGGACCGTGGAAAACCACGGACTCAGACAACGAGATCCGAGATTCAAGGACCATAAATAATAATATCTCCTGATGAGAGGGTTCCGTTAGTGGGGCTATAAAGCCGGGGATAATCGTTATCAAACCACTGGTCTGGTCCTGAATCGCGGAGGTTCCATTGGCGTGATGGGGTCCAGCCAAGATCCCGTCGTGGGCCAAACCAGGCCGCCTCATAACAGCTGCCCGCATCCGGCTTGGCCATGTAATCACCTCCCCCCCGCGATCCCTTGGTTGTGAAGGAGGCATAGGGAAGGGGTTTCAGGAACGCCACGGGAGTGGTCAGAAGACGAAGTCCCCAACGAACGGTAATGTTGATAACATTTGCCGGTTCTTTGTAAAGTTCGATGCGCTGATGGTATGTTGGCGGATACTTGCGGAAGATTTGATAATAGGATTCCAATGCAGTGTAGAGGCTTTTGTGTTCGGCTTTGATCTTGGTCACCAGAGCACGGGTTCTGGCCTCCAGAAAATTGGGAAGCGCAATCGAGATCAGAATCAGGATGATGGCGATGACGATCAACAGCTCGATGAGGGTGAATCCCCAGTGGGATCTTTTCCTGATGGAGTGGAATGCTTTCATGTGAGTCTCCTATTTTGGCGCCTTTTCATCCCTGCCTCATCTCCCCGACCTCCTTCTCCCGTGGAGAGAAGGAGAAGCGCATAACCCCCTCTCCCGGTGGGAGAGGGGGATGGGGGTGAGGTTTTTCGAGGGTCCGCCCCAGACAGCAGAGCGGACCCTTCTGGCGTACTTCCGCCAAAGCCTCTTTAGTACTGAATCCAATCGACAACCGATGTGGGATTACCGGGCATCAGGCGGATGTAATCCACACCGATCCAGCCAAAGCCATCTGAACGTCCATCCACACAGATCATCCGGATCTGCTGGCCACGGTAAGCATTCACGGGAACCTGGATATCCAGCTGCCAGCCATCCTTGAGGGGTGGAGTGACACGTTGAATGAGGGTTCCACCATCGGCTGTGACGATGTCGACATAGTTCTGACCAGCGCCACCTGTCTGGCTGTCCCAACCCTGCATGTAAAAAGCGAGCCAGCCATCGGTCGGGCCGACTGTGATGGGCACGGAGGTCATGGTGCCGACCAGGGCATCGGTGCTGGCGGAGCCATCAAAAGAAGAGGCCCCACGGTAGCTGCCCTGATACGGGTCGGCGCCCCAACCCTGACCGGCTGCCTGGGCCTTCCAGGTATCACCTTCCTGGGTCCATTTGGCAGGATCGATGGTGCCGCTCTCGAAATCATCGAAGATAAAGGTTGGCTCCTCGGGAGGATCCACCTCATGGACATTGTCAACTGCCATCCAGGCAAATCCGTTATCAGCCGCATCATCGACCGCCTCGATATAAACCGACTGGCCGACCATGCCGGTTGCAAGAATGACAAAGGTGGAGAAGGAGTTATCTCCAGGAGCCCAGGCACGTCCGATCTCGGTACCATCAGCTTTCTTCAAGGCCACGTAATTCCAGGTGTTGGCGGGATCACGGTCCGGATAGTGATTGAAGCCAGCGATCATCACAGAGATGGCTTCCTTGGAAAGGGTGAAGGTGTTGGAGCGCAGGATACCAGTCTGGATCTCGCCATTCAGGAAGGAGTCGGCATAGTAGGATCCTTCCGGATTGGTCACGGTTGCATGGGAACCGGACACGACTGGTTTTGTCCCCCAGGCGGAGCCTTCGACCACACTCCACCCCTGGAAGGTACCCAGCTCGAAGTTGCCATTGCCATTGATGCCGGTGGCTGGATAGGACGGAATGTCGGCTTCACGGACATTGTCGATGGCGATCCAGGCATAGCCGGACATGTTGGCATCATCCACGACCTCGAGATACAGGGGAACATTCAGATAAGCCTTGGCATCAATCGTTCTCTTGGAGAATTCATTGGCCTGTGGGGCGAAAACTCTCTCGATCAGTAAACCATCGGAGGCACGTTTGAGCTCCACATAGTTCCAGCTGTTGGGTTCGTTGTAATCCGGGTAATGATTGCAGCCGGCAATCAGGAAGCTGAGGATTCCTGTGGTTGTCAGGGTGAAGTTGTTCGAACGGAGAATGCCAGTTGAAGCTTCACCGGATGCACCAAGATAACTGTCGGCACAATAAGATCCCTCAAAACCAGTCGCAACCGAGTGATTCCCGGTCAGAACCGGTTCAGTTCCCCAGGCATCACCCTCGACCACTGTCCAACCTGTGTAATTCCCCAGTTCAAAGTTGCCATTGCCATTGATGCCTTCAGCCGGATAGGTGGTCACCACCAGCTCCTCGACCTTGTCGATGGCAATCCAGGCCCAACCGGACTGATCGCCATCATCAACCACCTCAAGGTACAGGGGCACATTCTTGTAAGCGGAGGCATCGATTACCCGTTTCTGAAACTCATTGGCTTGCGGGGCAAAAACCTTCCCAATCTCAAGGTTGTCCGAGGCACGCTTGAGGACCACATAGTTCCAGCTGTTGGGATCATTGTATCCGGGATAATAGTTGCAGCCGGCGATCAGGAAACTCAGCTTGCCGGTTCCAGTGAGCGTGAAGTTATCGGAGCGCAGGATACCAATAGCCGCCTCACCAGGCGTGAAGGAGTCGGCACAATAGAGCCCATCATACCCGGTGGCTGAAGCATGCACTCCTCCCAGGGAGGGGCCTGTTCCCCAGGCATCACCCTCGACCACAGTCCAGCCGGTGTAATCGCCGGTCTCGAAACTGCCGTTGCCATTGATCCCGGTCGGGGGTGGAGCAGTAAAGAAGCGGAAGTTGTCCACTGCAATCCAGGCGAATCCGGTGGCATCTCCATTGTCCACAACATCGATATAAACTGATTCTCCCAGGTGGGCAGATCCATCCAGTCGGGCTGCGATGAAGGCATCATTGCCAGGTGCCCAGACGCGTGCGATTTCGCTGTTATCAGAGGCCAGGTTCAGAGTCACATAGTCCCATGTAAAGGGATCATTGACTCCGGGGTAGTAGTTATGGCCAGCAACCAGAAAATCGACCTTGCCGGAACCGGTGAGGGTGAAGGTATCTGAACGCAAGGTTCCCACCAGGGTTTCATCTCCCGCCATGTGGGAATCCGCCGACCAGGTGCCCTCCTTGTTGGTTCTGGCGCCATTGGAGGGACCAGCCCCCCACGCGGTACCATCCACCACTGTCCATCCCGTGTAATCGCCCGTTTCAAAATTTCCGTTGGCAGGTTGCGCAGCTATTGGGTTGATAACACAAAGACACCACAACATAACCAAGCAAATAAGACTCACAGAACACACCTTCACCTGCATTGCAAACTCCTTTCCAAGAACACATCCTCCACATATCCCTCCCTGATAGAGAGGGTACTCATTCATCTGAAAAGAGAATTGCCCAATTCAACATCCTTGGGAATGGCTAGGGTTGCCTTTACTTGTCGAAAGTTGCCATTCCACAAAACAAGGCAAATCCTCGGACCGAGAGGGGAGAAAAAAACGTGTGTTTCCATGTTTTATGGACTTTTTCACTCATTCTTTCCATTGGGATTCCATTTTTTGAAAGCCTGTTCCGAATACCTCGCGTGATATAAACTCCAGTTGGGAGTCTGTGTAAACAACCTCCCATCATCAAGGAATGGCCACTATTGACTTTCTTTGTCGAAAGTTGCTTCTATCCAAGTGTAAAATAGATGAGAGGCACACAAGGCATGAAGAGAACCTGTTGAAGAAGCCATGAGAGGAAAAAAGGGTATAGAGGTTCCTACAGGTCAAGGACCCCGATTATCCGGGGTGTCCAACCATACCCCAGGCCCTGGCTGGCACATTCCCATGCACAGCCATCCCCATCATGAGGTGATCGTTGTCATTGAGGGAGCCCAGACAGCTCGTATTCGGAACAAAATCTACCGAGCCCAGACAGGTGATATCCTGTTTTATCCCGCGGGTGTGGGGCATGAGGAATGGAGCGACCCCGTGGATCCAGTCAGGAGCATTTTCTTCGCGTTGGAATGGGATCAGGGAACCATAGAGATTCCAGTGCATTTCCATGATGAGAATGGAAGAGTTCGGGCTGTCTGTGCCTGGATTCTTCAGGACCAGGATTCAGAGTTTTGTTATGCACGAATGGCACCGGAGGGCATCGCCCAGATCATGGTGGCGGAGTTTCTGCGCTTGACCGCTCCCAGGCAATACCATCTGGTCTCCAAGATTCGGGCTTTCATGCGTGAAAGAATGGCATTCCCCATCCAGCTTCAGGATCTTGCTAACCATGCCGGGTTAGGAAAGTATTACTTTCTAAGGCGATATAAGGAACTTACGGGTACCACCCCCATGCAGGATCTCCGGCGTATCCGTCTGGAATCTGCCCGGAGTATTCTGGTCACAACCCGGATGCCTTTACGGATGATTGCGCCCATGGTGGGTTTTTCGGATGAATATCAGTTATCTCACCTTTTCCGCAAGCATTTCAACACATCTCCCACCGAAATGCGGCGTGAACTGGTGGTACGCAAGAAGGAAAAACTGCTTTCCCGCTGATCAGACAGCCTTCCGTTTCTACCCATTGTGGCAATCCCCGACAAGAAAACGCAATTCTCCCTATTTACGCCCCATCTCTGAGAGTGCTAAGAATGGTGCGCCTGGGGATTCCCCTGCCCATCGCAAAGGGAATTCATCCGAGGGCACCCAGTCATGAAGGAGATACACATGGCATATGGAAGTAAGTTGAACCGGCGGGGATTCCTCAAGCGGTCCGCCTTGATTTCACTGGGGAGCATCGCTGGAGGCGGTTTTCTCCGCATTCCACAATCCTCCGCCGCACGGGTCAGTATCAACGACAAGGTACGCATCGGAGTCATCGGTACGGGGGGCATGGGAACCCGTCATATTGAGGCGCTGGCGATTAACGACCAGTGCAGCATCGCGGCGGTCTGCGATGTCTTTATTCCTCGTTACCAGAACGCCCAAAAGAAGATCGAGGAAATCAGCGGCAAGAAGGTCGATGGCTACCAGTATTTCCGTCAGGTCCTGGACCGTGCCGACATCGATGCGGTCTTCGTGGTCACCCCTGACAACTGGCATCCCCTATTGACCATCTTTGGCTGCCAGGCGGGGAAAGATGTTTATGTCGAGAAGCCTTGCTCCCCGACCGTGGTGGAGGGACGCGCCATGGTGGAGGCGGCACGGCGGTATGGGCGGATAGTTCAGTTGGGAACCCAACAGCGTTCCATGCCGGTTTTCCAGGAAGCCATCAAGGTGATCCACAGCGGGAAGCTGGGAAAGATCACCACGGCGAGCGCCTGGTTAGGGGTTAATGGCATTGGTGTTGGTGAAACCCCCGCGCCGGTCCCCGAAGGGCTGGACTGGGATATGTGGCTCGGTCCCGCACCATGGGTCCCCTACTCCCCGCAACGTCATTACGGGTTTATGGGCTGGCATGACTACTGCCGTGGAGGCGGACTGTCCAACTGGGGTGTGCACCTGATGGACATCGTGCATTGGGGTATCGGCAAGGACCGTCCCCTCAGCGTGCAAGCGGTTGGGGGAAGTTACCGCGCCGGGGCAGGAGCGGATGACTATGAGTGCATCGATGTGCTCTACGAGTATGAGGGTTGTACGGTCACCTGGGAACAGCGTCACTGGAATGCCCATGCCAACAAGGGTCTGGGCGTCAAGTTCCAGGGTACCGAGGGACAGCTTTTCGTGGATCGTGCCACCTTCGTGGTCAAACCCAACTCGCTGGGCATCCCCGAGTACATCGGTGAGCCAGAACGCAGTTGGGCGAATCCTCCCCATCACAATAACTTCTTTAATAGTGTTCGCACTCGAGAAAGGCCCGTCGCCGAGATCGAGCAGGGACACCGTTCCACGATTCCCATCGCTATCGCGGGGATCGCTCTCAAGGAGAAGCGCAAGCTGAACTGGGATGCGGATGCGGAACGATTTATCGATGACGAACAGGCCAACCGTCACTTGTCGCGCGCCTACCGGGCGCCCTGGCATCTGTAAGAGGGATCAGGAGGCTCTCAAGCATGAATCCAATCAAACGAATTCTTATCACGGTGTTTCTGATGGCGGGATGGCTCCATTCCAGCTTAGCGGGAGACATCGGGCAGTATGTCAGGATGCTGGGAGGGGATGATGAAGCAGACCGTGCTCTGGCCCGCCAAATGCTTCCCCGGGAAGGCGCTGCAGCGATCCCGGAGCTTTTGCCCCTCCTCAGCAACGAAAGGGCAGAAGTCTGGAATGCCGCGTTCAAAGTGATCGAAGACATCGCCAATGGTGTCTCGGTCGTAGGCAAGGAGAAGGAACGGACCGAGGTTACCAGGCAGCTGATGACCCTGATCGAACCTTCCCAAACCTTTATTCTCAAGGAACGCGGCCTGCGGCTGCTTCCCTGTTGCATCCCCGATGATTATGACCTGCGTCCCTTTGCGGCCTTGTTGAGAGATCCCGAATTGCGTGAAAAAGCGCGTGCCTGCCTGGTGGAAACTGGTACTTCCAAAGCAGCGGGTGTTCTCAGTGATCAGCTTTACCAGGCCGATGATGATTTCGCGGTTGCCCTGTTGGATGGTTTGGCGGCCATCCGCGATCCCAAGCACCTTCCCCCTGTCCTCAGAATGACGGATCACAAGAGTCCCAAGGTCCGCGCCGCCGCATTACGCGCCGTAGCCTGGGCTGGAGTTGTGGACCACATCAAGATCGCTGACAGGGTTCTGGGCAAGGCGGATGAGGCCACCTCCTGGGAGACTTACGATGCGGTCCTGAGGCTTGCGGATGGCATCGCCACACGGGGTAAGAACCATGAAGCCGCCATGGAGTTGTACACCAAAGTGCTCAAGCAGGCTAAAGATATCACGATCCAGATGGGCGCTATCGCTGGTCTGGGACGGTATGGCGATGCCAGAGGAGTGCCAACCATCCTGGAGGCACTGAAAACCCCCAACGGCCGAGACCTGGAGCCGGCCGCTTTGGCCGCCTTCAATGTTCTTGATGGCACCGAGGTCACTGGTGCCCTGGTCAGAGCATATCCGGAGTTTTCGAAAGACATGCAGCTTTGTCTCCTGGTGACTTTCGGAAAGAGGAAAGATCCGGTCGTGCTGCCGGTTCTGACCTCCAGCCTGGAGTCAAGCGATTCCGGAACCCACCAGATGGCCTTGAAAGGACTGTTGGAGTTGGAATCCGTGGAGGCACTCAATCTGGTAATCGCCGATGCCGGGAAACGCTCGGGTGAGGATCTTCATGCCAATTTCGAAGCCTTGCGTCAGTTTATCGCAAGATTTCAAAAGAAAAATGAACCTCAGCCAGCAGGGGCAGCTTACCTCGCCCTTTACCAGAAAGCCGATTCGGAGGAGGTCAAGAAGGAGGCTTTCGAAGGGATCAAGCGTTATCCTACCGGGGACTCCCTGAGCATTCTTCTCGACTCCATCAAGTCCTCCAACATGGCCGATCCCCAGGAGCTGCGTGCGGTCCTCGGCATTGTCAAAACGTTGCATGAGAATGGGCGTGGAGCCGAACGGGACCAGGCGATGGAAATCATTCTTCCACATCTTTCCACCATGGAAACTATCCAAATGGCAGCGGAGATCCTCGGCGCGGTGTTGCCGGGTCCAGTGTGTTCTCACCGTCTCGGTTTTGTCACCAAGTGGTCACTGGCGGGACCCTTCCCCTGGGCTGCAAGCGATGGCTTCCAGAAGACCCATGTGAATGAACCGGATGTGGATCTGAATGCGAAATATCAGTCAGGCGGTAAAGAGGTGGCCTGGACCCCTTACGCCTCCCAAAGTCCCACCGGCCTGATTGATCTGGGAGGAGTCTTCGGTCCGACAACCAACACCACTGCCTATGGACTGGCCAGGATTTCGGTTCCCGCTGAGATGGATGCCACGATCCGCGCCGGGTCGGATGATGGCATCAAGATCTGGGTCAATGGGAAAGTGGTTCACGAGAACAATGTGGATCGCGGCGCCGCGATCGACCAGGATCAGGCTCCCATCCATCTCGTGGCCGGTGAGAACACAATCCTCATCGAGGTGACACAGGGCGGCGGCGGGTGGAATGCTTATGTGCGCCTGACCAGGACCGACGGCACGGTACTTGAATTCACGGATTAGGATGACACAGGCACCTCATCCCCCCAGCCCCCTTCTCCCGGAAGGCGAAGGGGGAGTAAGGAATAATTGAAAGGGGAGGTAATGGCGTCAATCTCCCTCGGGGGGGGAGAGAGTGGTGAATGTACCTTCACTGGAGTAGGGGCGGTTGAAAAACCGCCTCTACTCCGGGTTCCTACCCCCACCCCAACCCTCACCTATTCGATCTGGCTCCCCTCGGTGGTGTGAACCACCTTGCCATGTTTGATTCCCCGCAGGGCGATCATCTTCTCAGCCAGATGCTTCACCTTGCCACTCTCCCCCCGCAGGATCACCACCTCCAGGCAGTTGTCGTTGTCCAGATGGATATGAGTCGCAGCTACCACCAGGCCCGGATGATGGTGTTGGAGATCGGTGAGACGTTTTGCCAGATCAGGGATGTGATGGTCATAGACCAGAGTCACGATCGCCGCGACCTTGTCTCCCTCCCGGGCCCATTCTTCCTCAACAAGTGCATCGCGCACGAGATCACGAATCGCCTCGGAACGGTTGGTGTAACTCCGTGTCCGGATGAGTTCATCAAAGCGCGTGAGTAACTCGGATGGAATTGTAACGGTATATCGTTCCATGTGGCCCATACCAGCAAGATAGACCACCGTCACAAACAAAGGTAGAGTCAGGCCTTCACTCACCGCCTTCATGCTGGGAGGATGTTGTTCCTATGCGGCCCATCAAACTCATCTTCCTTCTTTCGATCCTGGCTGTTGCGGCGCTTCTCCGTCTGGGGGGAATCCGTTTCGGCGAGCCGCTGGCCGTCCACCCCACCGAGGCACAACTGCTCGAACAGGCCCTCTCGGCGAGTTCCCGTTATGGAAACCCCGGTGATTTCATAAAACCCAGCGGGCTGGCATATCTCACCCTGCTCATGCAGGGGTTGCATTACCTTTGTGGAAATACCCAATCGCCACTGGAGTTCTGGCGCGGATTGCGCTCCTCGCCATTTGAGTACCATCTCTGGACTCGTTTCCTCGTGGCTGTGTTCGGGGTTCTTGGGGTTTTTGCGGTCTGGCTGTTGGGAAGGGAATGGGACCGTGGACGCACCCAGATGCGGATTCTGGGGTGGGGTGCGGCGGGACTTTTGGCGGTTCATTTCCTGCACATGCGTGACAGTCATTTCGCCACCAACGATATCCCTCTGACCACCTGCATCACTCTTGCGCTGTGGCTACTGCTCAGGGAATTTCACCGTGAGTCAACCAATGTCATTCGCCTGCTGCTTGTGGCGCTCTGGATTGGGGTGAGCTGTGGCATCGGTTACCGCGCGGCAGTTTTGGTCATCCCGCTGCTTTATGTGGGATATGACAATGCCATGCGGGGCAAGGAGGTTTCCATTTCACTTTCCTGGCTGATCGGCAGCGCGGCGGTATTGCTGGCGACAGTGATGGTGGGCTTCTTTCTCACAACCCCCTATGCCTTGATCGACACGAGCCGGTTCTGGAGCGATCTGGGACAGTTGTGGTTCAGTGCGCCAGCCTATGAAACCTTGAGGGGTGGAGAGGAGCCCTTTTTCCTGGGTTATATTCAGGGACCCTGGAGGTGGGGCGGAGGGATGGGGCTGGCGGTCTTTTCCTTTTTTGGATTGATGATGGCACTCCTGCGTCATGAAGCTGAAGATAAAGTCCTTCTCTGTTTTGCACTTCCCTTTCTGTTGTTGATCTCCTTCCAGCAAGTGGTCAAAGGGCACCTTTTTCTACCATTGGTTCCCCTTCAGATCCTGTGGGCGGTTCGATTCATTGCGGTTTATGCCTCACACCCGTGGGCCGTGGAAACTGCAAGCCGCAACTTTCGCCGTTCGATCGCGGGGGGAATCATCCTGTTACTCGCTGTCGAAAGCGGATTGCCTGCGGCACGTCTGGTCCATTTATTACGCCAACCAGATACACGTGCCGAAGCGAGAACAAAAATTTCTCTCCTTCTTTCACCACAAGATGTCATCCTGACCACACCCTTCTGTCCTCCACTACCTGCGGGAGTCCAAAAACGTGTTGAAAGTCAGCTTCTTGCTCAACCACCCCAGAGTGCCAGCCAGGCGATGACCATTCCCGGTCTGGGCTCACTCTCGGAAATGGAGGAAGAGGGACTGACCGGGGTCCTGATTTCATCCTTCTATTGGGAAGCTGTCAATCGTGGATCCGGTCAAAGATTCCAACCTGGTATGGAAACCTATCGGACCTTTTTGTCAGAGGTTAAATCACGAGGTTCGCTTGTCTTTGAAATCAGTGCGGTTTCTCCTGACCTGGCTCTCCACCCAGAGGATATATATGCACCGACCTTCAACTTGTGGAAATGGACGAGACCGGGGCCTAACCTGTTGTTCTACCGGCTGCCGGTTGATTGAGGTTATACTTTCTGGATGATGCGAATTTTCACTAAGCCTCTCTTCCTGATATCTATACCTTTTATCATTCTCTTGGCGGGTATCTGGCTTGAGGCCTCGTTACGCGGACATCAGCCTGTCTCAACGATTCTCCGGCTTATGTCACTCCCCCCAGAGGACATCCAGTTAAGTTCCCCATTATGGGATTACCGAACGGCCTTTTCACCCGAATGGAAGGTGACCGATCAACCCGGCGGGCTGCGGGAGTACTCCTGGGCTGGAACCTTCCATCATGACCCAGAGGCGCCGGGAGTCCAGATCTTCTCCGGTGCCAATGAGGTTCCCATCCTGACCCCCAGTGAATGGGGAGATCCCTCCCGTAGCGGGTATCTGTACTCCCCCAGCCGTGAAAAGCTGATCCTGAAAAACTACTTCTTCGCCGCTGATCATATCCAGTTTTTTGTGGCCCATCTGGACTGGCGGGATCCCATCCTGGAATGGGAATCACTCACCATCACCTCCGATAACAGTCCCGTCAAGCTTTGTCTCGCTTTTGATGACGTTTGGGCAACAACCAAAGAAATCTCATGTGATGACTGGATGCCCTCAAGTCTGCCCACATCAGGAGTCGCGGAAGGAACACGCACTCTTTACTTAAGATCCACGGGGATTTACAGCACGGTGGACAAAGCCCAGCAGAAACAGCTTTTTCTGAGGAATATGAAGGTCAGAAGTCAGGCTTCCGTTTCTGTTCGAATCCCAACCGATGCTCCAGTCCCAATCATCCGCTATCGTCCCCTTGAGCCGGTTGAGACACTTCTCTCCCAGCCGGAGCCTCCCCCCCAACCGCTCCAAGGTTCTCCCTGGGATCAGTATGATGAGTCCCTTCTGTTTGTCAGACCCATGGAGATCGATGGCCTGGTAAGAACGTGTGTC
>CAYZUX010000099.1:0-20087 GCA_964481775.1 uncultured bacterium
TGGCCGCCACTGTGTTGGGGGGCAGATCATGAAATCCTTAATTCAGGGGCATTGCACCTAGAGGTCATCCCCATCGCAGGTAGAATAGAACACGTATGTCTCAGGACAAGATCGTTATTCGCGGTGCACGCGAACATAACCTCAAAAATATCAACCTGGAGATCCCACGCGACCGGCTGGTGGTTTTCACAGGGGTCTCCGGCTCAGGGAAATCCTCCCTGGCCTTCGATACCATCTATGCCGAGGGGCAGAGGCGGTACGTGGAATCCCTCTCGGCCTATGCCCGCCAGTTCCTCGGTCAAATGGAGAAGCCCAAGGTCGATTACCTGGGTGGTCTCTCACCCGCGATCTCCATCGAGCAGAAAAGCACCTCCAAGAACCCCCGCTCTACAGTCGGTACAGTGACCGAAATCTACGACTATATGCGCGTGCTCTGGGCGCGTGTGGGAATCCAGCATTGCCACCGTTGCGGCAAGCCGGTAGGGGCGCAATCGACCGAGCAGATCATCGAGCGAATCCGTCAAAATCCCGAGGGAACCCGACTGATGCTCCTTGCCCCGGTGGTGCGTGACCGCAAGGGTGAATACCGCGACCTTTTCGAGGACATGCGCCGCGATGGCTTTGTCCGTGCACGAGTGGATGGAGAGGTTTACGAGCTGGACCGCCTCCTGCCCGCTGAGGGGAAACGTACCGCTGAGATCGAGCTCGACAAACGTCTCAAGCACACCATTGAGATCGTGGTGGACCGTATCATTCTGCGCGAGGGAATCGAGTCGCGCCTGGCTGACTCAGTCGAGACTACACTGGAAAAGGGTGAGGGGCTGCTGGTTCTCAAAGTCATTGATGGCCCCGAAATCTTAATGTCCCAACGCAGTGCCTGTATCGACTGCGGCATCAGCTTCGATGAACTTGCCCCACAACATTTCTCCTTCAACAATCCGAAGGGATTCTGCCCGGAATGTGATGGCTTAGGGAGAAAACTCGAATACGATCCCGACCGGATTGTCCGGGACCCCACCCGCTCCATCCGGGAGGGAGCCATTGGTCCGATCAAGAGTGCTTTTGACAAGGGTAAACAGTCCCACTGGTCACGGGTGATCCGTCACAACCTTCGGGAGTTGGCTGACTATGCCGATTTCAACCTTGAAACTCCTTACGGCAAGCTGAAGAAGAATCAGAAAGACCTCATCATGTATGGTCCAGGGCCAAAGGAACGTGGCTCCCTGGCCTGGAAGGGGGTCATTCCGATGCTTAAGCGTTGGTTTGATAACACCTCCAGCGAGGGAATGCGGACCTGGTTGCTGGAACAATACATGACTCCGGTACCCTGCGTGGCATGCGGAGGTGGCAGGTTGCGTCCGGAAAGCGCCTCCGTACGCATTGGGGCCAAATCGATTGTCGAGGTGACCCGTTTCACGGTCGAACAAGCTCTGCAATTCTTCGATGCGCTTTATGGAGAGGATTCCTACAGTCACACGGTTCCCAGTGTTTTGGGGGGAAATGGAAGAGGGAAGTCCAACGGTGGATTGGAGTGGATCTCGCATCCATTGGAGGAGCTCCCTACCGGATTGAGTCCGCGTGAACTTGAGATCGGGGGCGAGGTCCTACGCGAGATTCGTGGACGGCTCAAGTTTTTGCTGGATGTAGGTCTCTACTACCTCACCCTCGACCGTTCCGCTCCCAGCCTTTCGGGAGGCGAGGCCCAGCGCATCCGTCTGGCCAGCCAGATCGGCTGCGGGTTGATGGGAGTGCTTTACATCCTCGATGAGCCCAGCATCGGACTGCACCAGCGCGACAACCAAAAGCTCATCGATACCCTTTGCCGTCTGCGGGATCTGGGTAACACAGTTGTGGTGGTGGAGCATGATGAGGAGACCATGAACCGTGCTGATTTCATTGTCGACTTCGGTCCCGGGGCGGGAGAAACAGGGGGGGAGATCATCGCCACCGGTCCCGCCGAAGAGATCAAAAACCATCCGGACTCCCTGACTGGACAGTACCTTTCGGGCAGGCTTAAGATCGATACTCCCAGGCGTCGCCGCAAGGGCAATGGCAAGACAGTCACTGTCATGGGCGCAGCCGAGAACAATCTCAAGGGGATCGATGTCGATATTCCCCTCGGTACTTTCACTTGTATCACGGGTGTTTCCGGTTCTGGAAAATCGAGCCTGATCAATGAGGTCCTGTATAAGGCTCTGGCTTCACGCCTGCATGGGGCGGGAGACCTTCCCGGTAAACATGAACGTATCGCCGGCCTCGATAACCTCGATAAAGTCATTGATATTGACCAACGTCCCATCGGGCGCACCCCGCGCTCCAATCCTGCGACTTACACCAAGGTCTTCGACCCGATCCGTCACCTCTTTGCGGAGCTGCCCGAGGCCAGGCAGCGCGGTTATCAGGCGGGACGTTTCTCCTTCAATGTGAAAGGGGGACGTTGTGATGCCTGCGAGGGAGATGGTGTCAAGAAGATCGAGATGCATTTTCTGGCGGATATCTTCGTGACTTGCGACATATGCAAGGGAACCCGTTTCAAACGCGAAACTCTCCAAGTGAAATTCAAGGGGCAGTCCATCGCCGATGTGCTCGAGCTCACGGTCAACCAGGCGATCGACCTCTTCAGCGAAATCCCAAAAATCCGCAGGATTCTCCAGACCATCGTGGATGTGGGCTTGGGGTACATCCATCTCGGCCAGTCCGCCACGACTCTGTCTGGAGGTGAGGCGCAACGTGTCAAACTCGCCAAGGAACTCTGTAAGGTCGAAACCGGACGGACACTATACATCCTGGATGAACCGACCACCGGACTGCATTTCGCCGATATCGACCGTCTCCTCTCAGTGCTCAACCGCCTAGTGGACAAGGGCAACACAGTGGTGGTGATCGAGCACAACCTCGACATCATTAAAAGCGCCGACTGGATTATCGACCTTGGACCGGAAGGGGGCCTGGATGGCGGTACTGTGGTCGCCACAGGAACCCCGGAGCAGATCGCCAGACATGAGAAGTCGTATACAGGAAGGTTTCTGAGGAAGGTGTTGTTTGAACAAGGCTGTTGAAATCCATAGTGCCATCACAGTTCCGAGTTGTTCCACATGCCTATCAGGCCGTTGAAAATTGGAGTAACCGTGGATTCCCGCTTTCGCGGGAATGACGAGACTAGCAAATTTCCTCGGAAACAGTCCTTCCCGTGAAAGCGGGAATCCACAGTCTCAACGTACGAACGAGTTTTTCAACAGGCTGATAGGAATAAACATCTCCCGGAATCAGGATTGCCTTGGTCTCTCCTCCCAGATAATCGATCTCAAACCCGGCACGGGTGGCACCATCATGTTGTGGTTGACTTGTTTTGGGATTTGGAAAAGGGCCTACTGTCAGCCACCGGGATATGGAAAGTGTCGCAGTTGGGTTACCAGTTATCGGAAAATGATTTCCAAAAAATGGTAAAATAACGAGTAGTGTATACACGCGGAATTGGATACGTGGGGACATCAGGGAAAGTTTTTTGGGATACGTACCGAAGGTAAAAGGAACATACCTGTTTTTCACTGCCTTCCACAAGGATTCTGGAAAAAGACGCTTTTCCACCTTCCCTCTTCCTTGCACTCCCACCATAATCCCCCTCCACGCTTTGCGCCCAGGAGATTTGATTCATGATCGAACCGAGAAAGAAAAAGAAAGCGCGTATTGGCCTGTTCGGGATTGGACTGGCCGCCTATTGGCCTCAGTTTCCAGGTCTCAAGGAACGTCTCGAAGGTTATCAGAAACGGGTCCAGGATCGTTTGGTAGCCATGGGTGCCGAGGTGGTCTCAGTGGGATTGGTAGACAGCGCACCCAATGCCGCTGAGGCGGGTGAAAGGTTCTGCCGTGAGGATGTGGATATCATTCTCTGTTATGTTGGAACCTATGCCACCAGCAGTCAGGTTCTTCCCGCGGTGCAACGCGTACGCCGTCCAGTGTTAATCCTCAACCTCCAGCCGATTTCCGCTCTCGACTACAGCCATACCGATACGGGTGAGTGGCTGGCCAATTGCAGCGCCTGTTGTGTGCCCGAAATTTCCTGTGCTTTCGCACGTTCCGGAATCCCTTTTAATGTCGTGACCGGTATGTTAGGCGAGGCGGTGGGTCACAAGGAACCGGAACACCCCGCCACAACACGTGCCTGGAAAGAGATCGAGGAATGGGTTCAGGCGGCCTCGGTTCAGCGGACCCTGGCCACCGGGCGGACCGGTTTTCTCGGTCACACTTACCCCGGTATGTTGGACATGTACTCCGACTTCACCATGCACCACGGGCAGCTGGGGATGCACATCGAGGTGCTGGAAATGTGCGACCTGGCAGTGCGTGCTGACCAGGTTACCCAGGCACAGATCAAGGCGAAACTGGAAGAGACCATCGCCCTTTTTGAGGTCAGCGAGGATTCTCCCAGCGACCCTTTGGCTCGTGCTCCAAAGCCCGAAGCGCTGGAATGGTCGGCACGTGTGTCTGAGGCGCTCGATTCGCTTATTCGGGATTTCAACCTGGATGCACTCACTTATTATTACCGTGGCCTGAATGAGAACCTCTATGAGGACCTGGCAGCAGGGCTGATTCTCGGTAATACACTCCTGACTGCAAAGGGTTACCCCTGCTCCGGTGAGGGCGATCTGAAGACCTGCATGGCGATGCTTATCATGGACTCCTTCAACGCCGGCGGATCCTACACCGAGTTCTATGCCATGGACTTCGACCAGGACTTCATCCTGATGGGACACGATGGCCCCGCGCATATCGCCATCAGCGACCGGCGTCCGATCCTGCGCGGTCTGGGGCTTTATCATGGAAAAGCTGGCAAGGGTGTTTCGGTTGAAATGAAAGTCAAGAATGGGCCCATCACAATCCTCGGGATGACACAAACCCGCGAGGGAAACCTGAAAATGCTGGCGGCAGAAGGAGAATCGATCCCTGGTGAAATTCTGCTGATCGGGAACACCAACTCACGTCTCAAGTTTGGAGTCGATCCGATTGATTTCATGAATGCCTGGTGCCATGAAGGCCCGACCCACCACTGTGCGCTGGGGGTGGGGCATGTGCTGCCCAAGATCAAAAAACTGTCAAGGCTGCTGGGGATCGAGCTGAAGGTGATCGGATAAGATGTCGGGGAGAACTGATCACCGGATATGAACAGGGGACTCTGTTAGATTTTCACCCACTTCATATTGCTCGAGATACGATGTGCACAATGTGTTAGTTTCTAAGGAGATGGATAAAGGGATTGACGGTGCGAGGTGTGGCATATAAAGTCACTTTTTACAGGGAAGTTTTATATGGTCAATTTTTATTCATAAACAAGGACTTACATCTGTTTTCCTCAGGGAAAAAATGAACTAATTTGAAAGGGAGTGTTGGACATGCAATCACCAGTCCCAATTGAGGCACCAAAATGGTTTGCGGAAGGCCAGGAAAAGAGACTGAGGTTTGTCGAGCACAAGGCAGATCCTTTTGGCGATGAGATAGCAATTCGCATCCAAGCTGGAGATAAAGATGAGGAAGCCATCGTTCCAGCTAGGGCTGTCGATTTAGAGAACCGAACTGTTTTAGCCTGGTTGATTGGTGAGGTTGGGGGAGATCTCCTCCTTTCCTTGCCGGCAAGTTCATTAGGAATGAGAAGACTGCGCCTATCAAGAGAGGACCTTCATACACTCACGGAAAAAGAGGAGTGATACTACCCATGCCGCTTTCGGATGTAGAGATATGGAATGAGCTCGCTGCAGGAAAACTGTCAATTACTCCACCTCCAACATCAGAAAGAGTGTCTGCTTCTTCAATTGACCTTCTTCTACATCCAGAGCTTAGGGTGATGGCTGGAAAAGCCGATTGTTCTGGAATTACCGTGGATCCCAGGGCAACAAAGATCATGGATTTACTGGGCCGATTCTCAAAAAGAGAAACCTGTACGCGGGGCTTCAAGTTGCATTCAGGGATGTTTGTCATTGGCAAAACTTTGGAAGTGATCAAGCTACCACCTAATATGGCAGCTCGAATCGAGGGCAAAAGCTCTCTGGCACGACTGGGTCTCGGAGTTCATATTACTGCGCCCACAGTAATTGCCGGTTTTGAGGGACGCCTCGTGCTCGAAATGATCAATCATGGTCCATTTACTCTCGAGCTAACTGAGCATATGCCGATCGCCCAGTTGATCCTTGAGTGGTTAGGCTCTTCCTCCGAAGGCTACCACGGCCAATACCAAGGCCAGAATTAACAGTCAATCCTCATTATTTCGGAGGAATTAACGGCAGCTCCAACCAGGCCAGACCGATATCCCGTCCCATGTGGCTGGTACTTTCTCCACCAGGTGCATCATAAAACAGGGCCAGACGATTCCCAATCTGGAGCACCGATGGCATTCCGATGCACTTTTTCGACCAGATGCAATTCTGGCCATCGAGAACCACCGCCTTATCTCTGCTGTCCCACTTGTTAAGGTCTTGTGACCAGTAAACCCAGACTGCATCAGTATACTCATAACCATTGAGTCCAATGTGGTTGGTGAACAGGAACCAAGTCTGGTTGGCTGGCTCAAAATAAAGGGAAGAGTTTTCAATTTGCTCCTCGGAAGAAACGATGGGTGCCTCATCGAGTCTCCAGGGACCATTCAGATCCTTGGTGCGGGCGATACCGAGGGTGCGTTTCATCGATGCGCTGAAGAACATCAGGTACTCATCACCACTTTTCACGATGTAACCCGGACTGGCTGTGTCGCTGTAGTAGGTGCCAGACCTGGTGCGGAATGGGATGACCTCGGGTTGCTTGATCCAGGGACCCGCGAGTGCCTTACTCCTGGCCTTCATGGTCAGGTATGGGAACGCAGGCACACGATCCGGAGGCGGACTGGCATTGGGAGAGGCCACATAGAACATATGCCACTCCTGGCCATCGAAGATCACCCAGGGGGAAGCGGCTGTAGCGGAATCCATCTCACCCGGTTTGCCATAGTCCAGAATCGGCCCCTTCTTTTCCCAGGTTTTCAGGTCTTTGCTGATGGCCAGACACGCCAACCACCCCGTGGGTCCGGCTCCATCGTAAAAGAGGTGATACAAGCCTTTTTCCTCGAAGATCAGTGCTTCACGTGCTCCTAAGAGATCGCACTGGTTGGGACCATCTCCATGTTTCAGCACAACACCCTGGTCTTTGGCTTCCAGGCGCAGGGAGGCCACTGGACGTCCATCAGGATAGGGCCTGGGTGCCTCCGCGCTCGCCACTCCGGCCGTGAGAAAGAGTGTGATCAGGGAAATCATCCACATGATGATCATCTCCTTTTTTATATCATGAGGATGAGACAGTGTTCTCAGCACGATTTCAACTCCTCAAGGGTTGATAAGGGATTGCCCCGCAGGAAAGCGCGGTGCGTAAGTTGAGGGGAATGAACTGGTACCGGCGAGAGGGTTCGAACCTCCACGGGGGTTGCCCACCAGAACCTAAATCTGGCGCGTCTGCCAATTCCGCCACGCCGGCACTGATGAAAAGTCTACAACGCCCTTGAGGAGATGGGTAGAAGATGGATTAACCGGGCGGTGTTTATCCGGCAGGTTGAAGCGCGAAGTCCACGATCAGGGGAAGGTGGTCGGAGCCTACAGCCGGGCCCACTTGTCTTCCGGTGATGACAATCCCCTGGGTGTGAAGGCAGTGGTCGATCGGGATCCTCCACAGAGGCTGACCCGCCGGCCAGGTCGGTTGAACTCCCCACCCCCGGGCACTGTCTTTCAGTCCACCCTCCAACAACAGATTTCTGAAATGAGGGCTCCAGGGGGTGATGTTGAAGTCTCCCAGTAAGAGGACTTGTGTTGTCGCCTCTCGAACCAAACCCGCAATCTGTCTCAACTGGTTGTTCCTGATCCGGCTGAACTGCCTGTTGAAGGGCGGAAAAGAACGGACTGCAATCACTGTGAAATCTCCATCCCTGGTCTCCAGAGTGGCCACTATCCAGGGCAGCTGATGCCACCCCTTGTGAACCACCTCGGCCTGTTTGATGGGAACCCTGCTGTAGAGGGAAAGCCCCAGGCAGTCCTTACGGGTTTCATATTTCACATAGGGATAGGGCTCCATGACAGGACGGAGCAATTCGAGCCAGGCATCAGTCACCTCCTCAAGAACCACCAAATCAGGGTTGAACTGCTGGATGGTCTGCCCGATGCACCAGGGGGTCTCATTGCGGATGTAGATATTCGAGAGCATCGCGCGCAGTGTGGAGGTGTGATGGTTCACCGGAACTGGGTTGCCCATGTAGAGTGGGATCACCACAGCGAGATTGATGAGCGCCCCCAGGCCAAACACAGCCGCAGCCTTGAGATGTCTGGATACCAAATGGATCAGTGAAGCCATGACAAGGGCCACGGTGTATTGCACACGGAAGTGGGTGAACACATCAAAGAACCAGGCCAATCCCGCCAGGAAACCAAACAATGTAGCCAGGAGGACCAGAAACCCGGCGGCCTGGATCACACCCAGTGGGTGAAGATGGAACCTGAGGAACGCTTTAAGAATAGGGGAAAATCGGATGCTCACCGAACAAGCATAACACGAAGACATGCGCCTATCAGCAGGATGAATCCTAAGGGGATGGTGACAATCCAGGTCAGATGGTGAAATCCGATCCCGCCCGGTGCGAGCCAAAGGATGCAGCTATAGACCAAGGTGGCAAACACCGGTGCCGTGAAGAGGAGCAGACAATGAGTCACCTTTAACGGGTGTGCGAAGGGCTCCGTCTCAGAGGGGATGAGTGGTTCTCTGCGACGGTTGAGATAAAGAATGCCGCACACAAACAGCAGAAGGGGTGGAAGGATCAAGAGGGGTTTCCATCCCAGGGTGGCGATGCTCCCATTCTTGAAAAACAGCAGGTGAATAGTCACCGACACGATCACCCCGAACCAGGCTGGATGAAATTCAGCAAGCCGGAGTTTTCCAAGGAGCCAGTAACTCAGGACAAGCGGTGTGGTCACAAGCAGCCCCTGCAGCAGGAACAGGGGAACTGGAGTGACGACTGGCGGTTCCTCCAACCACTGGAAGGGTGCCCAACAACCCCAGAAAACGCCGATGCCCAGTGAAAACAGGCCTACAGGCCAATAACGGTCTCCAGCGAGAATCCTCGCGGCGAGGTAATACCCTGCCATCACGCTGATCAGCGCATGCCAGGACAACCCGGTGCAGGACAGGCTGAGCGGAAAGGGAGCGGAGGGCTCGGTGCCATACAGGGTGGTGGTCAAAGCCCCCTCTACCAGCCAGCCATACACCGCGCCAGCGAGAAAAACTGCATGGGCACTCCGTGCCCGGAACCACACGATCACCGAGAGGAATAAATATGCTGTTGATGAATACAGCAGCCAGCCGACAACCAGTTCGAAGGCTTTGTCGGTGGGCTTGATAATGGTCCAGAACAGGCGCTCGGAATAGAAGTAGAGGATATACCCGAGGCCCAGGGTGTGGGCTGATTGGAGGAGGAATCGGGATGGCATAATTAGCTCGTATTTCCTTTTCACCACAATACTGAATTTTTCAATTACTTAAAAAAAGACACTCATCCAATTACGAAGATCATACCGCAAAGCAAAATCTATGATGATGGGATAATGGTCCGATCCCACATCAGGTCCGATGCGTTTATCCACGATAAGGACTCCTTGCGAGTAAAGGCAATGGTCGATGGGGATCAGCCAGATGGGGCGGTCAACTGGCCAGGTGGGCTGAACACCCCTTCCCTGCGAGCTGTCCTTCAGACCGCTGTCTTTCAGGAGACGCTTGAAATAGGGGCTCCAAGGGGAGACATTCAAATCACCCAGCAGGAGAACTGGAGTGGTGGCCTCCTGGATCAGGGCAGGGATGGCCGCCAGTTGCTCATTCCGCAATTCACTGTAACGTTTCCCGGAGGGGGGCAGGGTATGGATAGCGAGCACGGTGAGGACATCGCTTTCGGCCTCCACGAGCGCGGAGATCGAGGGAACCTCGGCAGTGCCCAGAAAGAACACGGTGGAATTTCTCAGTGGGTATCGGCTGTAAAGACCCATTCCGAAGTTGTCCGCACGAGGTTCGACCACCGAATAAGGATAGGATTGAGTAACCGGTTGCAGCTGTGTGATCCAATGGTTATTGATTTCTTCCAGGACCAGAAGTCCGGGATCATTCTCCTGAATGACTTCGCTCACTCGCTCCGGGTTTCCAAGCTCTGTATTGACATTGATCAGCATGGCCCGGAAGGGACCATTGGGAGGAGACATTTCGAATTTACCAACCTGGTAAAGGGGATAAATCATGGCCAGGTTGAGTGAAGCAGCGACAGCAAAGACAGTGCAGGTTTTGTAGTGCCTTGGGATCAACAGCAGTAGAGAAGCCAATGTCAGGCCCGCGAAATACTGCACCCGGAAATGCGAGAGGATATCCAGAAACCAGGCATAGGTCCCAAGGAAACCAAGGATGGTCCCCATGCAGGCGAGGACACCTGCGGCGGTGATCACTCCCCAGGGATGAAGACGAAGGCGGAAGAAGCCCCTGAGCCAGGATTTGGATGGTTCCATTCAACCTTCGCTCTTCTTCTCTTTCGTCAGATTCCAATCCTGATACCACTTTACTATCCAAATGAAAGCTAAGGCGACGACAGCTAGAATGATGCCAATTTCCAATAAACCACCCAAGAGGAGATAGAAACTTTTGCCAATGGATGTGCTCATAACCAAAACCCAACCAATCAATATGTACAGACATGTTTGAATGGTCTTGAGTCGGCTTTCCAATTGGTTAAGGCGGTTCTCCAGGTGAGATAATTGTTTCTCATCCACAGCAACACCCTCCGATGAAATGGCTTCGTGTGAAAAGAGAATGACTCAGGAGAAGAGGATAGGCTTCGAATCTGTGTGTGGGAATCCCTGTCTTTCCGCTTGGTTACCAGAAAGTGAGCAAGGGACCCGGTGGTTCAATATAACTGGTTTCCCAGCGGGGAGGGCTCCCCGCTGGGATATGTGTCTCTATCAGTTGTAGAGAAGCCAGTCGGTGGCCGAGCTGGGCGGCTGTGTGGGAGTTGGAGTCGGCTCCGGGCCTCCGATGAACTCAGCACCCCCTGAAAGTGGCCCGCCATCAGTGGCCTTATCCGCGAAGACCGGACTGGCTACATCAAAGAGATCATTGTCAGTTGATACCCAGCCCCGAAGGTTTGGAATCACGGTTGAGGCATTGGTGTTGGCGATTTGAGGATCTGTGGTGAGAACACCGATGCCGCCATAGAGAGCCGCGAAAGCGTTTTTCACAGCGGTGGACTGGGTGGAGCGTGCGCCTGTACTGGCCGCAACACATTCCACGGTCAAAGAGGCCGGTGTGATGGCTGGATCGAGACGCAGGACACTATCGACAGCACCCGAGGCGACAAAGTCTCGAATGATATAGTTACCGGATCCATTACTCTGCTTCTCCATGAAGATGATATCGGCTCCGGGTCTCCTGACTGTTAGCCTCTGCAGGTCCAGTGTACCGGTAAAACCTCCACCAAAACCAAGATCAGCATTGATCGGAAGTGTTCCACCAGTGTTGTCGAAAATGCTGTCACGAACCTGGATCAGGGGCGATAGAGGACCCTGCCCGGTGAAAAACAGGGAACGTGCGCCCCCATATCCCGAAAGGAGCACAAAAAAGGATTCATTGACGAGGACGGTTGACTCGGAAGACAGGCTCCTCAGCCGAAGGGAGGTGCCGAGTGTGTTCGCGATCAGGGTGTGGTCCACCGTCAGGTTCCTCGCGGGCGGATCAAATGTGTTGCCAGGATCAACCGTGGTTCCCCATTGAATACAGCCATCATCATCGGTTGTGTAGGCGAATGTGCAGTGGCTGATGGAGCAACTCAGCTTCCCCGCATAAGCAGAGCCGCCATGGAAAAGGGCACGTGGGAAAGTCCCGGCATTTCCCTCAGGAAATGTGGCAGAGTAATCCAGGACCGGCTGGTTGGAACCATCATTGGCGGTGACCACCACATTGTTCAGGAAGAGCGAGACATCCTCGCCAATGCCATCGGCCTCAACCCGTATGGCTGTCTCATTGCCATTTTCCGCACCGCTGGTACCCGCCGGACCGATGATGGTGAGACCAACAAGAGAAAAAGTACCTGGACGCCGGATATCAAACAGCCTCTCGGGGACACTGGCGGGGTCAACCGCAATCACCGGGGTGTCACCAGCCCGGTTGCGCACAGTCAGAGTGGAGGCATCACCGAAAGTCCTTAAGTCGAGGAGTCCGGAAACAAGGTGAACACCGGAATCCACCAGCTCGATGGTATCGTTGTCACCATTGCCCCAGGCATCTCCACCAATATGGTTGTCCACTGCCCCAAGCAGTGCCGTGTAAATCGAACCTGGTACTCCCGCATCCAAAGGGTCAACAGTCACTGTGGCGGGAAAAACAGGGGTGGACAGTATCAGCCCCATTATCCCGAATGAATAAAATCTCCAAGAAAAACGTTTTGACACTTTCATCACCAGCTCCTTTCCTATATCAAAATCCTTCATCTTGTGTTCCTGTCAGGCACTCCGGAGGAAAGGTGAATTCTTCACCCCCTCCGGTTCAGAAGTTCTGGATGTAAGGACGATGGCTCATGGGTAAAGCCGAACCGCCTGCCTTGTATAGATCGCCCACACTGCTGGTTCCGTTGGTGGGGCTGTAGCTGATGAACTTGGGACCATCTTCCGGGGGATGGGGGAAGAAATTGATCGAACCGGAACTGTCCATGTCATCCGGACCCGCACCCACAATGATGAAGATATCTCTCTGGAAATCGATCGTGTCGGAGAATGGAATTTTGACATTGCCTGTACCGATCGTGTATGCCTTGTTACCCGGTATGAGGTTGCCACTCTGATTCCTGAAATCCCCGAATGGATCGGATGGGATCGAGCTCAGGTATTTGATCGGCGAGGTGAGCTGGACATAGGCGAGGTAGATTCCGTCATTTGTGTAGGTCTTGTGGTCGATGAAATAGGATTCCTCGGCGATCGCTATGGTCCTGGCATCCCCCCGGAATGCCACCACCTTGGCTCGCATCTGGGCTTCGAGGAAATTGGGGAGGGCAATCGCAATGAGGATCAGAATGATCGCGATGACGATCAGCAGTTCGATGAGAGTGAAGGCTTTTCCTCCACGGAAAGGCTTCATGATCCTCGACTCCTTCTTGTCACCTATCGATTTCAGGCTGCCAGAATGGAGCGTGCAATGCGCTCTCAACAATCATATTTCATACATAATCTACATCGCCAATGGAGGCCCGTCAATCCTCTTTTTTTCCACCAGGTAGAATCGTAAACCAATGGGTATTGGCCTGTATTATTGGTTGATGGGCGAAAATCGGAGCCCATCGGCCCATCAACGGACCGGACTGAGAAAGTCGCGATGATCAGTTCATGTATGATGATACAGTGAGATTTCGTATAATGGCTTTCAAATTCCCCTGAGAGACAAGGTATTTCCTCAGGAAGCCTCAGGAATACTCCTGTACCAGAGGAAGGGCCACCTTTTTGAGATGTGCCTTATCGCTCTCCCGGACAGGGAGCTCCGGGCCAAAGACTTCCTCGTGTTGAATGATCCCCAACTCCCTGAGCAGGCATTTCAGGAAAGCATCGAATGACAGGCCAGGAGTCCCCAAAAGGATTTTCATCAAGGCTCGGACCGGCCTGGTGATCTCATGGAGATCCTTCCACTTCTGTGCCATTGCCGCTTCATACCCCCTGCGGCACTGGGCGGGCATCAGGTTGCAGATTGCGCCCATGAAGCCACAGGCTCCCAAAAGAAACCCCTCCTCCAGCCGGACACTGGTGCCGTTGAAAATTCGCAAAGGCAGTCCCGCCTCTGCAGCCTCACGCAGGAGATCGGTCTGGAAATCCATTGAACCAGCGCTTTCCTTGAGACCATACAGAACGCCTTCCGACGCCAGCTCAAGAATCGATTCGATGGTCAGGGGATTACGGGTGTGCTGGGGAACATTATACAGGAACACGGGCAGATTTGCCTCATGATAAAGGGCACGATAATGCTGCTTGAGGACATCCTGAGAATGGTTCATGTAGAAGGGGGGGATGGCGGCGATTGCATCCGCCCCGGCCTCGGCGGCATCGCTCGCATGACGCAGGGCGAGACGGGTCCCCGAGGCACCGGAATTGACAATCACAGGGACCCTTCCCGCAACAGTGTGAATGGCGAACCCTGCAATTTCGGCTCTTTCATCCCGGTCCAGTTGGAAGAAGGCACCACTGGTACCATTGACCCAGATCCCATTGATACCCGCAGCAAGTTGCCATTCGATAAAGTTTCCATAGCTTTCGTAATCGATGTCTTGTCTGGGAGTAAGTGGGAGAAGCAAGGGAGTTACTATCCCCCCTGTAAGATGTTGAATCGAAGACTTCAGTTCAGAATCACTCATGGTTGCCTCCTATAGGGATCCCAGTCGAAATGTCCAGGCTATTTCACGAATTGAATGGCGAACACACGGGCGTTTGCCATCTCGATTTTCAAGCGAATGAGATATCCAGAGATGGCGGATAAGTCATTTTTCCCTTGCCAGGAAACGACATGACGAATTTCATCACCCCGGATGATATCACTCTCGGCAAGTCCGAATCCGGGAACTTCAGTGCCATCAGGATTAAGATCTGCAACACGAAGGTGGCCATTGGGAGCGGAAAAGTTTAATTCGAGATGCATTCCCTCGAAGGTCATATTCCGGGTTACCACAACGCCGTTTTCCTGTCCGGCTTCGATTCCCGCGAACCGGTCGAGCCCCTGAACCAGACGTACCAGGAAAGCATCTTTTCCATCCACTCGGGCATACTGCCAGATCTCATCACCTCGCCGGATCAGGCCCTGGAACAACAGGGCACGGCTCGGATTGGATTCGCTCACAGCGAAGTAGAAGGGTTGGCTTCCAAAAAACTTCCATTGTGCTCCATCGCGGCTGGTTGCCAGTTCGGTCTGCATGTAGATGTGGTCGCCGATCATCCTCCAGGGAAATGCCAGGTATGTGTCAGGAGCCCAGGGATACTTGATTGCGCAGGTGCGATAAACCTGTCCGGCATCGTTGGGGATAAAGGGAATCGGAAGTTCCTCCGTGATCTTGTTAGGAGAGGGGTTGAGAAGGGGGTCAAATGGCCAATGCTTATGAATTTCTCGCGTTCGTGCCAAAAATGCAGCACGTCCGCTGGCGCCACGGCCTCCCCTTAAAAACCCTTCATGGCGCATGTAGGAGGTGTAACACCCCAGCTGGTCATCCCAATAGGTCTCCACACCACCGCCCACATCTGAGAACAGCATCAGAGTTTCATTTCTTTTCCAGTGGATGCAATCCGGAGAAGTGAAGAGAATCACCCCGCGCTCCATGCTGAAGCAGGTGAATTTGTACAACTCCTCGGGAGGGGCCGCGGGATTTGTGTCTTTGAAAATACCACCCTGGCCGGAATAGACCATGACAATGTTGTTGTGTGTGGACCCCTGGAAATCAACCAAATTCAGGTCTGGTTTTTCCACATGCAAACCATCCTCTGAAAATGCAATGGCGATGGGATTTTCCTGGGTGTTCCAGAGACCGCCATTCGAATAGGCGAAACAGACTTTATCATCCATGTCAACAACACTTTGAATGTGGATCGAGGGCCCGCCTCCTGCTTCACTTTCCCAGGGCTGGTCGATGGTGAAATGGACTTTTTCGATTCGTGCAGGGGGATTTACTTTGACCACAGCCCCAGTGGCCGTGGAAATCAGGCTGTTATCGATGAACACATGCTTACGAGAACCGAGTCGAACAGGTCCCGGCTCATTGCCTGAGCCAAACAGCAATGGTGGACCATTGGGTTTTGTGGGAGGTGGTGGTTGGGGTCCATAGTTCCGTGAGAATGAAGCAGGCAGAGGAAAGTTTTCCTGGTAAAGCATCCCCCGGGTTATCCGGAGTTCATCGATACCGCCATGTATCCCCCTCTTCCCCTCTAGGTCTCGTCCGAGAGAGAAAATGTACCCGTTGTTACGAGCCGCCGCTTCCATGCTGGCCAACTGCATTTCAATTTGAGTACCTGTTTGGGAGTTTGTTCTTCCCGGTTGACAGGGTGGTTGCTCCACACCATCCAGAAAATGACGCATCAATCCCGTCGAATGTTCAAAAGTAAAAGCCAGGTGGTGCCACAAGGTATCAGTGAGTTTCGATAATTCAGTCGGGCAGGTGATGTCATGCCCGGGTGGATTCATCCTGAATGATAGAGATGACTTTTCGGGAACCAACAGGCAGGTGTTTTGAAACTCTGTTCCGGGGGGTCCCATTTGAAGGATGACAGAATCCTTTTCTGGGGGGGCCTGAAGGCACAGCCAGAACTCCCAGGTCCAATCGCTTCCGGCGAGGACTTCGATCAACTCCCTCGGAAAATAAGGGAAAGGATCGAGACGTGAGCTCTTTGGTTCCGATCCACAGGCCCAGCGAGTCGCCACACCTTCATCAGCCTCAAAGAAAAGGGCATTCCCGAATTGGCCCGGCGCGAGGTGTGCATGCTGGATGTCAAGTCCGAGGTCATAGTAATTGGGGCCCGCATCGAGAAGGGTCATGGACACATAATGAGGCTCATCAAAGAGCCACAACGCAACAACAGGGGTCTCATGACAGCTTACTGATCCGGACAGGATTGATGGTGTCAGGAGCAGGCATGTGCCAACCACGGCTGATAAAGAGAAATGGTGGGAATATCCTGATAAAATCACACAAACCTCCTTTTTCTCTGCCGTGGATGGGGATCGGCCGTTTTCCAGATCCAATCCTTTGTAACGGTTATATCCTCATACATCGCATCAATTCGCGATGTTTGTTTTCATACAAACCTTCGTGGTTCATCAAAAGAACCGACTATTCTGGACTGTTAATTTGTAATACATTACCACTCTGGGGGAATGGATCAAGAGGCGGAGCCAGGAGATGATACTTTGCATCGGTGATGATCTGACCGGTATTGCGGAGGTGGCTGGGCAAGCGGCTGATTATGGGATTCGAGGTCTCCTGCAGGCACGCCTTACCGATTCAATCAAACAAAAGGGGATGGGATGGGGTGCTCAAGCTCCTCAAATTATTTACATGAATCTTGGTTGCCGGACGCTGTCGAACAATCAGGCTCGAGACCGCCTGATCGAGGTGCTGCAACACTTTGATTGTGACAGGATCGACCATCTCTATCTGAAGGTGGATTCGGTAGGGAGGGGGCCGATCAGGGGTCTCCTGGAAGCCCTCAGAATGAGATTTGAGGCCGAGAAAATCCCACTTCTGCTGGGGAATCCACGCCAACTGAGAACTGTACAGAATGGAAATCTTTATGTGGGGGATCAGCCCCTCCACAGATCCGCCTTTTCCCAGGATCCGTTACATCCCACCCTTCAGTCCTCGATATTCGAAATGTTGCAGGGGATTGAAGGATCGGAAGTTCTGCGTGAGGATGAATTGGAGAGACCAGGCAAGCCGGTTATCCGATGCCTGGACTGCCGAACGCTCGGGGATGTTGAGAAACATGCCGAATGCTGGTCTTCATCCCGTGTGGCGGTGGGTGCCGCGCCTTTTGGCGTGGAATTATTGCGCTGTTGGCTGAAGCCCGGCAGAATCGAAACAACCCGTGAGCACGGGCATCTGGTGTTCGCGAGGACCTTTGCGGTGATTGGCACACGAAACCCGGCGGGTGATGCTTTGGAGGAAGGGTTTCTTCACCGGGGAGGAGCAGTTGCTCATTCCGGAGAAAGTATTACGGCAGATCTCCCGCTCATGCTGCGTGTTCCCTCCAAGATGACTGATCCGGGAATTGCACTTCAGAGGCTGACAGAGGATGCCGGTGCACTTATGAAGCGATTGGATCCGGTCAACCTGTTTGTTGCGGGAGGAGAAACAGCTCAGTCCTTGCTAAAAGATCTGGGTATCGAATTCCTTGAGCCGGTTTCATTCGCCCACCAGGTTGCTGAATTAAGGTTACCAGATCCTGGTCCGGGGATGCTCCAGGTCCTCCTCGTGACACCGGGGTCATACTGTGACCGGGATGTCTGGACAAAGATTTTCAGGCACTAAATCTGGCCTGGAAAGAAATTCTTTCGGATCATGATCAACACAATGGTCTCATGGAGGTCTCTTGAATGAGAGGAAATCGGGCAGGTTCAACTCGCAGGAGGGAAGATGGAAACACCAATGGAAACCTGACAGATGCGATCTTGTGCTGGATCGAAAACTATATTGAGGAAAACCATCTGCAAGTGGGAGATTTGCTGCCTACGGAAGATACTATTGTACGTGAAACAGGTACGAGCCGAACCAGCGCACGAGAGGCGATCACCCGTCTCAGGGCTTTCGGGGTGATTGAAAGCCGTAGAAAACGGGGGATGCGTTTAATTCGGCCGCTTGATCTGATTGATCTCGCAAGGGTTCTTGGCAGCAATTCCATCCCTCCCGAACTCGTAAGTCATGTGGGAGGATTTCGCAGTGCACTGGAACTCGGAATGGAGTCAGAGATTTTCCGGCGTGCCAGTAATCAGGATATCATTGATCTGCGTCAGATCTACGAAGGGATGGTGGCGCACTCGGATAATGCCGTGGAATGGAGTAATCTCGACCTTGAGTTTCATCAGAAGCTTATTCGAATTACGGGCAATAAGGTCGCCATCTGGATGTCCAACCTTTTTGGCCCTTTTTTTGAACATATCCAGATGCACGAATCCGCGATGTCAGAGGCGACTCGCGAGAAACATCTCCACATTGTGCAAGCCCTTGAAAGACGTGATCCTGTGGCTTTTCAGGAGGCGATGCGTGAGCATCATTGCTCCAAAATTGGTTTGGAGAACTACAACAGATTTGGTTTTCGCAGGTTGATGGAAACCCATGGTAGTTGAGGGGTGGACAGAAATCAATGGTTTATTTCCGCGGCTCTATTTCATGGTTGAGTTTCAACTTCTGATTTGGCATCCCAGACAGTCAACCCCTTGGTGACGGGGCGCCAGCCACCCGGAAGGCAACTCACTGAATAACCGATGCCAAACAGAATGAAGTGACTGAAAATTCCGATCAGAATCGGATTCATTTGATAGCACCAGGCAGGATCAATCGTGAGTCCCAGCTTGTGATAAAGCGGTCCGGTGATTGTCGCCCAGGCCGTGAACAGCAGGCAGGCGCACATGCCCGAATAAGCCCCCATCCTGGTGCCCCTCCGTGTCAGAAAACCAAGCCCAAACAATCCCAGAATGCCACCGGCGATAATGGATACCAGAGTTGCCCCGGTATCCAGGATCGCACGGCTTCTGGTCTGCACGAGTTGGAGCGCAATACAGGTGACCATCAATCCCGCGATCACCACCATCATTCTCCCCAGAAACAGAAGTGTCTTGTCCCTGAGATTGGGGAACCAGCGGGAAAAATAGTCAGTTGTTACCACTGTGGCGACTGAGTTGAGATCCGCACTGGTGGATGATTGTGTTACTGCGAGAATTGCCGCAAGGATGAGCCCGACAATCCCTGTGGGAAGCTCATTGACCACGAAATAGGGAAGAATGCTGTCCGGCTTTCCAACAATGTCCGGTGGCAATGCCGTTCCAGTAGTCTGATAAAAAGACCAGATCAGAGCACCGATGAAGGCGAATGTCAGCCACAGTGGAAGGCACACCAACGCTCCCACCAAAGCTCCACGTTGTGCTTCGCGGTCAGTCCGGGCCACGAGATAACGTTGAACCATATTCTGCTCGGTAATATAAGAGCGTCCAAAACCGAACAGGCCTGCGAGGAACAGCATCCAGAAGGTGTATTCATCGTAGTAAAGGCTCCTGGTGCTCAGTTCCATATTTCCGAAGCTGAATTTCCCGCCATTCCACGCAGTGGACAGGACTGCCATGGGACCCTGTTCCGGTCCGAATAACAATATTCCAACCATCAACAGGCATCCCCCGATCAGGATGCAACCCTGAACCACATCAGTCCAGATAACTCCTTCAATCCCTCCGATCATCGTGTAAAAGAGAGTAAACAGACCAATTGCGATAATGACGGTACTCATCGGTACGCCAGTCATGACCTCGGCGACTATCGCGGTTGT
>CAYZUX010000100.1:0-19921 GCA_964481775.1 uncultured bacterium
ATGGTCTGAACAGATTCAAGGACTTCGTAGGGGTTTTCCAATTGGGTCAGGTCGTTATCCACAAAGAGGCACCAGGACTTGGTGACCTGGTGGACTCCAAGGGGCGCTTTCACAAAGTTCCCGTAGCCATTCGCAGGAATCTGATCCTGCTTGGGAAAGATTTCGTGGTCAGTAGTGATCGCCTGGCCGAGTGCTCGCGCAAGCCGGTTCGGGGAGGGTTGGTCGAAAAAGATCCACAGGTGGAAGCCCTTGTTCCCAGAAAACTCGGTCAGGTGGGGAATCCCGTATCCGCCGATCCTCTCTTGCACAGATCGAACCAGGGAAGGTTCACGGACGTCGATATCGATGCAGACCCACTTGGTGGTGTCATCCTGGCCAGGATAAAGCCCAATGGTGTGCTTCCCCTTGAGATGGCCGACGATCGCCCCATCGGTCAGGGGGCTGCGAACCAGGCCATACTGACCATCCGCTCGCTGCAAGGGATAGCAATCCTCGCGTTGAACAAACCGGTCCCGAAAAAGCGACACAACCTTCTGAGTCCTCTCCACCGTCTTCCTCCGGGCGGGAGATCCCGTTGAAAGAAGAAGCGGTAGGAATGGGTGGGGTGTTCGGAATCAGTACGGGGGAGTGGTATGGCCTTGAGACCGGAAGCCCGCTCAAAGCCTCTTATCCACTGCCGTACCACTCGCGGATGCCTTATTGAGACGGATCGAGCATCCGGGATCTGATGAGGGTATCGACTATGACCGCTCTGTGGATTGGTACAAGCCGCCCACCACAACCGGCCTTTCCCACGATTGGGTAGAGCAAGCCAGACTGGTCCATACATTTATCAAAGAGTTCAGACTCTACTATGTTAGTATGGAATTTTTAGCATGAATTATGGCTGATTACGCGGGTCTTGCAGATCGTTTCGGTGTTACTAGAGTGAATGGAATGAAGATGACAAGTGACTCGACCTATCTCGATCCTGTCTGTGGCATGTCCGTGAATCCAACCACAGCCCATGGCCCTTATCGTCACGGAAGCCACGACTACTATTTCTGCAGTGCTGGATGTCTCAGGAAATTCGAATCTGATCCGGAACGGTACTCCGGACCCATGGAACCACACGAAACACTTGAGCTGAGTTCACCTGGTTCAATGTACACATGCCCGATGCACCCGGAGATCAAAGAATCAATTCCGGGTTCCTGTCCGAAGTGCGGAATGGCTCTTGAGCCGATGGAGGTTACATCTGGCGATCAAGAGAACCCGGAGTATCGTGATATGCTTCGACGATTCTGGGTGAGTCTGATCCTGACCACACCAGTGTTTGTGATGGCCATGTCAGAACACCTTGCTGGGTCACCCTTGCGAGATGTCTTCCCCTGGCATATTTCCGGCTGGATTCAGATGTGCCTCTCAACCCCCGTCGTCCTTTGGGGAGGATTTCCTTTCTTTCAGCGCGCGTGGAACTCGATCGTCTCACGGAACTTCAACATGTTCACGCTGATCGCTCTGGGAAATGGGATTTCCTTCCTCTACAGCTTCTGCGCCCTTTTATTCCCGAATCTTTTCCCTGAAGCCCTTCATGATTCTCACGGACAGGTTCCCCTTTACTTCGAGAGCGCCGCAGTGATTACCACACTGGTACTTCTCGGTCAGGTGCTCGAACTCAAAGCAAGGAGCAAGACCAGCGGCGCCATCCAGGCACTCCTTCAGCTCTCTCCGACACTTGCCCGGCGTGTGCTGGCAAACGGAGAAGAGGAGGACATCCCATTGGATCATGTTCGAGTTGGAGACCGGCTGCGAGTCCGACCGGGTGACCGAGTTCCTATCGACGGTGTCATCCTTGAGGGAAGCGCCATCCTCGATGAATCGATGATTACGGGCGAACCCATCCCGGTGGAAAAGGGGCCCGGTGACGCAGTAAACGGCGGTACGCTGAACGGTACCGGGAGTTTTATGATGAAGACGGAGAAGGTGGGAGACGATACTCTCCTTGCCCAGATTGTGCGCCTGGTATCTGAGGCTCAACGAACTAAAGCCCCAATCCAGCGGGTCGCGGACAGTGTAGCGAATTTCTTCGTCCCGGCCGTCCTGCTGGTCTCGGTTCTCACCTTCCTGATCTGGGCTGCGGTTGGATCTCAACCGTCCATAACCTATGCCCTTGTCAACTCTGTCGCAGTTCTCCTTATCGCCTGTCCCTGCGCCCTAGGGTTAGCGACTCCGGTCTCGATCATGGTTGCCACGGGACGGGGAGCCAAGATGGGCGTCCTGTTCCGGAATGCGGAGGCATTGGAGGTCTTGGGCAGGACAAAGATTCTGGTTGTTGATAAAACCGGAACTCTGACTGAGGGCAGACCCCGGCTCGTTTCCCTGGAATTACTTGATGGAATGGAAGAAGACTCGCTCCTTGTTATGGCAGCTGGATTGGAACGCGCAAGTGAGCACCCCTTGGCTGAAGCGATCGTTTCCGAGGCCCAGAAACGCGGCCTGCGAATCCCAGAGCCTGAATCTTTTGAATCACTCACGGGACGTGGAGTGATCGGCCGGGTTGAGGGAAAAGAGGTAGTGGTCGGAAGCCTACGTCTACTGCGAGAGAGGGGGATCGATCCCGGGTCTCTCCATATGAAGGCAGACTCACTGCATCATCAAGGTCAGACGGTGCTTTTCTTGGCAATCGGGGGCAATCCAGCCGGTCTTCTGGGTGTGGCAGACCCGATCAAGGAATCAACGCCTGAGGCGATCCGCCATCTTCGAGATGAGGGAGTCCAGGTGGTCATGTTAACCGGAGACAACCGAACCACCGCCCAAGTCGTCGCCGATCGGCTCGGAATTCGCAAGGTAAAGGCCGAGATCCTCCCGCAGGAAAAGAAGGCTGTCGTCGAACAGATCCAGAAGGAGGGGAGCGTCGTCGCGATGGTGGGGGACGGGGTCAATGACGCTCCTGCTCTTGCACAGGCGGATGTGGGTATCGCCATGGGAACAGGAGCCGGAGTCGCTGTCGAAAGCGCGGGCATCACCCTCGTCAGTGGAGACTTGGGTGGTGTTGTCCGCGCCCGCACACTCAGCCGAGTGACCCTCAGCAACATCCGCCAGAATCTGTTCCTGGCCTTCATCTACAATATCGTGGCAATCCCCGTTGCAGCCGGAGTCTTGTATCCCTCGTTCGGACTTTTGCTCAACCCAATGATCGCCGCAGCCGCCATGAGTTTCAGTTCAGTCTCGGTCATCGGCAACGCGCTCCGGTTGAGAAGCGCGAAGATCTTACTGAGGGAACGACTACGATCCATTGACTAAGCGAGGATTATGATTATCATACTCATGAAATGAGAAAGCTGATCTCCCTCTTTCTTTCCTCCGCTTTGCTTATCGGGGTGGCACCGTGTATGTGTTTTTGCAGCCATCCAGGTTCCCCTCAGAACCGCGGAATGGTTATTGGGTGCGGTTGTTGTGGAACTGACCGTACAAGTGAGATCGGCAACAAACACGCCTCGTGCTGTGAGAGCGTGCAAGCGGGGGGAAATAAGGACTCCCTGCTGAGCGAATCAGATCAAGGGAACGCTAAAGCATCCTGTTCTTGCTGCAATATCGGCGTAGTGCCAGGTGAATCTCTACCCTTCACATCGAATATTGAATCCAGGTCAAATGGTTCCTCAACGGGTCTTGATCTGCTGTCCTGTCCTGCTACTGACACGATGCTCACACTGAGCTGTCTTTCAGTACCGGTCCACAGGGAATGTGTGTTTCAGCCCTCTGAACCTGCGCGATACCTCTGTAACCACTCCATCCTTTGTTGACCCTTTCCAGTCCCTCTGAGCTGAGAGGGGTCCTTCGCTTGCTTCTTCTGGAGCCGAGGTCTCTCCTTTCGGTCAAGAATCTTTTCTCACCAATCCAGCACAAAGAGTTGGGTCAGGCAACACCCTGATCCATCCAATGGTCTGACCAGGTCTAGCGAAGCGCTGGATTCTGGCAGTAGCGGTCGGCAAGCCGACGGAACAGAACCCGTTGGGCATCACCGAAGGTGTGTCCAGTGGGGATAGACGGGAGAAGAAAGAGGAGACAATTGATCATGAAAAGCATTGCTCAAATGGGTGGTACGTTAGCTCTTTCACTCGGGATCTTGCTCGCGACGTTATATTTACAAGCGGAGCTCTCGAAGGACAAAGGAATCAAGCCTGAGGGTGGCATGAATTCCCATCGTCACGTTGATTCTGGAATACTTGGTCTTCAGACTGGAAAGACCCCACCTGTCAATGGGAATCGCTTGTGTCCCGTCACGAAACAGCCCATGGATCCGAAGGTCTACCTTGACTATGAGGATAAGGAACAGAATCTTGCAGGACGGATCTACTTCTGCTGTGAAGCCTGCAAAGACGAAGCATCCAGGAATCTTTCTGGGACCTATATGAAAGCCTACCGAATGAATCAGCGGACAGGCTGGCCTGTGACACCCATTGACCTTCAGAACAATTTCTGTCCGGTGGCACCAATGAAGCGGGCCTTCTCTGAGGTAAGGATTGAGTACAATGGTGTGATCTTCCACTTCCATTGTGAGAATTGCATCAACCCCTTCCTGAGAGATCCTGACTTAGCGCTTCGTAGGCTCAAGGCCAATCACTTAGGAGAAAGGATAACATTTTCAACGCCACGACAGATGCCACCGTATCACGAATTGTACCCACCGGAGACGATTTTGGTGTGGCCCGGAAGTGATAGCCAGCAGGATTTGTGGCTCTGAGGAATCCATGACGATATGAACTGGGAAACCAAGAATTCGCCCCATCCATGGGATGCGGGGCCTGTGAGACTGCAGACAAAGGAGAGTCTCAAATGTTAAGACTCAATAATACAGTTGTAGAAAAAAAACATGTGTCGATTGTTCGGCTCGAGAGACGAAGACCTGTGACGCAATTGTGGAAAGGGAATCCGATACTGGGAGGTGGCCTTGGATATGGCACTTCTGGAGAAGATCCAACAGACCTTCTCGACGTCTTGCTGAAACTGCCCCTAAAACACGCGGCGGAAGAGATGATAGCTTGGTACCGGAGCGGTGACCTGTGGCGAGTCACACTTGCTGCTCACTTTTTCGTCCATTCCGGATATCCTCACCTGATCGATGAACAGATCAGCCAACTCCGGAGTGCCCAGCGGGACGTTGCTGAGAAGGCGAAAGAGACACTTATCCGGATTGGTGAACCCGTTGTGAAGAAGATCATCAACCTCCTTTCAGATCCGCAGCTTCTATGGCCAGTCATAGATATCCTGGCCAGGATGGACAAACATGTGGTGCCGACTCTGGTCAGAGGACTCCGGACTCAGTCAATGGAAGTACGGATCGGTATGATCGCCAGCCTCATGCAACGAAGAAGCCGCGGTGTGGTCTCATCGTTGCGTTAGTGATGGCACAAACGTTATAATTGACAGAGATATAAAGGATTTGTAGCTTTCTGCTAGGATATCATGAGACGTTACGCAAGTCTGATCCTTGTCCTATCGTTGATAATCGCCTCTCCGGCAGCACAGTGTTCCTGTGCTCAATCCGTGGCCAATCCAGATCCTGGGCGCGTGGACGACAGCAAAGGTGCCTGCGCTTGTGGTTGCTGCAGCGGATCTGAAGCTGGGCCATGCATGTGCGGTTGTGCCCAAGAGGAGTCCCCGCAACCAACCGCCCCCGCCCCGAGATCGGCCGAAAGAGTGGATGACAACATGGTAGGAGCGGTCCTCCCAATCGGTGCGGGTACCGAGGTGGAAGCATCTTCTCAGGCCATCTCATCTTCACAGGTGGAATGGCTTCTATCATCCTCCAAGAGCATTCCCTTGTATCTGTTCGTTAGCTCCTTCCGGTGCTGAGGCACTCACCACACAGGGAGAGGTCTGTCTACCGAACACCAGGCAAGATGGGTTCTGAAGCCTAGGGCTTATTTGGGATCACAGATTTCTCCATTTCTGAGCCAATACTCCAATAACCAGGTATCACATTTGAGGATTCGTCCATTCCTCCACCGTTGTAGGGGATCGAGTTGACTGGGCAATCAGCGCTTAGCGACGCCTCCCAATCCTTCGGAATGATGCGTAGGTGGGGCAATGGACCTGACTGGCCAATGAATCGAGGGATTACACCATGTTTGAACGAATGAAGAGGAGGCAGGATTTCGCTACCGCGCTGCTTCTAGCCGGAGTTGCCCTGATGCTCTGTGGTTGCTTTGAGGGAGTCAAGTCAGGAATGTACACTTGCTCGATGCATCCGCAGGTGAAATCCGAGACACCTGGGCGGTGTCCGATCTGCGAGATGGCTCTAGAACCGATGGCCAAGCCTGTCAGAACTGAGCGATCCTCGTCCCCGGCTGGTTCTCACAACGCACACTCGCACTGAGGGCCATCTCGCTGAGGAACCTTGCTCCGTCCGAGGCCTGAGGTGAAGAGGAAAGTAGAGGAAACCCATTATGAAAGCACTGTCGATGCCCAGAATACTTATCCCAACGATGTTGATCATCCTCGTAATAGCCGCACTCATTACGGGGTGTAACCGAGGCGACAAGACAGCGGAGAAATATTTCTGTCCGATGCACCCAACCTACATCACCGACCACCCGGGGGACTGCCCCATTTGTGGGATGCGGCTAGTACCGATGGAAGAAGATCAAGATAAAAAGGATGCAGCTGAAGGCACGCAATACACCTGCCCTATGCATCCGGAAGTTGTCTCTGACCAACCCGGGAAATGCCCCAAGTGTGGGATGAACCTGGAGCCGATGGAGGAGCCGGAGAAAAAGCCACCTGGCGAACACTCCGGACCTGATCATGCCGATGGGTCACATGCAATCCCTTTATCAACCACTTCGGGGGAAAAGAAAGTCCTCTTCTACCGGAATCCCATGAGCCCAGAGGTAACCTCTCCGGTTCCCATGAAGGATGAGATGGGAATGGATTACGTAGCGGTATATTCGGATGAGATTCCGAATCAGACCAATACCGGTGTGGAAGGGCTTGTTCCCATCACGGTCTCAAATGAAGGGCTACGACTCGCGGGAGTCCAAGTCGCCGTGGGAACACGGGAACGGCTGGCTCGCACCATCCGAACCGTTGGCTACGTCACTCCCGATGAGACCCGTGTGCGTCATGTACACACTAAGATTTCCGGATGGATCGAGAAGCTCGAGGCCAACTTTACTGGTCAGTGGGTTGAAAAAGATTCCCCTATTCTGACCATCTACTCGCCAGAGCTCATGGCCAGTCAGCAGGAGTACCTGACCGTTCGAGGGGGCATCGGGCGGGGAAGCATTGCGGAATCGCCGGAATTCATGAAGACCGAGAAGGATTTGATCAGCACTGCTCGCCGCCGGTTGGAACTCTTCGATGTCCCTGAAGAGTTCATTGACACACTCGAGAAGACTGGGGAGATCACGAAGACCGTGACCCTTACTGCTCCGTCGTCTGGCTTTATCACGACCAAAGAGGTGTTCGAAGGGCAACAGGTAGAGCCGGGTATGGAGTTGTTCACGATTACGGATCTCTCGCGTGTTTGGATCGAAGCGGACTTCTACGAGTACGAGGCCACATTCGTGAAGCTCGGTCAACGAGCGGTCTTCAGCCTGCCCTACGGAGACATTACCCAGACTACGGGCGTCATCGCTTACATCAATCCAACCCTGAGTCCTGATAGCCGAACCCTCAAGGTGCGGTTCGAGATGGACAATCCGAATCTTCTTCTCAAGCCCTCCATGTATGTCAATGTCGATCTGCGGGTGGAAGCCACGGAGAGCGTGGTCATCCCGGACTCGGCGGTGATGGACAGCGGTCAAAGGAAGATCGTCTTTGTCGACCTTGGGAAGGGCCTGTTTGAGCCAAGGGAGGTGAAGGTTGGAATCCGCGATGCGGGAAAGGCCCAGATTCTTGATGGGATCCAGCCCGGTGAGAGTGTCGTAACCAGGGCAAATTTCCTGCTGGATTCCGAATCGCGACTGCAGGCGGCCTTTTCTGGAGCATCCGTGAAGAAGGAGCATTCACACTAGGAGCCGACAGCCATGATCCAAAGGATAATTGAATTCTGTGCCAGGAACAGAATCCTGGTTCTCATGGGAGTTATCGCGGTATCAGCAATCGCTCTATACATCCTTGGTGAAATCCGTCTGGATGCCCTACCGGATCTCTCTGACACTCAGGTCATCGTCTTCTCCAAATGGGACCGTTCACCTGATATTCTCGAGGACCAGGTCACCTACCCAATCATCACCGCACTTTTAGGTGCGCCAAAAGTGAAGGCCATACGGGGTTTCTCCGACTTCGGGTTCTCCTATGTCTACGTGATTTTTCAAGATGGGACCGACATGTATTGGGCTCGCTCAAGAGTCCTCGAATACCTGTCCAAGATCCAGCCACGGCTACCAGAGGGCGTCCAGACCGAGCTGGGTCCTGATGCAACGGGAGTTGGATGGGTGTTCCAGTACGCCCTTGTCGATCACTCAGGCGAGCACTCCCTCGATGAATTGAGATCCTACCAGGATTGGACGCTGCGTTATGCCATCCAGGCGGTCCCTGGGGTTGCTGAAGTCGCATCTATCGGCGGGTTTGTCAAACAGTACCAGGTCACGGTCGATCCCAATCGACTCGCGGCATTTCAGATTCCCCTGGATGAAGTGGTGAATGCAATTCGCAGCTCCAACAACGAAGTGGGGGGGCGTCTCCTGGAGTGGAGTGGCCGGGAGTACATGGTTCGTGGAAAGGGATACGCCAAATCCCTTTCAGACTTCGAGCAAATTGTAGTGAAAGTCGGTGAGGGCGGGATTCCGGTTCACCTGGGTGATATCGCTCGGGTTGAACTGGGACCCGAAATCCGGCGTGGGATCTCCGACTTGGATGGGAATGGAGATGCGGTCGGCGGGATTGTTGTCATGCGTCATGGCGAGAACGCCCTCAATGTGATCAATCGGGTCAAGGAGAAGATCCAGGACCTTGCATCATCTCTACCGAAGGGGGTTGAGATTGTTACCACCTATGATCGGGCCGATCTCATCACCCGGGCGCTTGAGACCCTTAAACATGAACTAACCATCGAGATGATCATTGTTTCCTTCGTCATACTCTTTTTCCTCTTTCACATCCCATCGGCCATAGTGCCCATTGTGACGATCCCGGTGTCGGTCTTACTGGCGTTCATCCCCCTCTACTACATGGGCCTGACCGTCAATATTATGTCGCTGGCGGGGATCGCAATCTCCATCGGGGTTCTTGTAGATGGCGCGATTGTTGAGGTCGAGAACGCCTACAACAAACTCTACCACTGGCAAGCAGAGGGGAGAAAAGGGGATTTCCACGAGGTCCGGCTCGAAGCGCTCAAAGAGGTCGGTCCCTCGGTCTTTTTCTCTCTCCTTGTAATCGCCGTGGCCTTTCTACCAATCTTTGCTCTTGTCGACCAGGAGGGACGTCTCTTCAAGCCGTTGGCTTATTCAAAAAACCTGGCGATGGCGATTGCCGCGATCTTGGCTATCACGCTTGATCCCGCCTTGCGGATGCTTTTTACCCGGATGGATCCATTCACTTTCCGGCCACGCTGGTTGGCCTGGCTGATGACTCGTGTTTTCGTGGGGAAGTACTACGCCGAGGAACGTCATCCAATCAGCCGCATAATCTTCTTTTTCTACGAACCCGCTTGCAAACTTGTTTTGCGGTTCCCCAAGACGGTTATCTTCCTCGCTGCCGCACTTGTCGTTGTCAGTCTTCCGGCATATTTCAAGCTCGGATCGGAATTCATGCCACCCCTCAATGAGGGAAGTATTCTGTACATGCCCACCACACTTCCAGGCATTTCAGTCACCCAGGCACGAGAACTCCTGGAGACACAAGACAAGGTCCTTCGAGCCTTCCCCGAAGTCGAGCGAGTCTTCGGCAAAGCAGGCCGCGCCGACACTTCAACTGACCCAGCCCCCTTCTCCATGATGGAGACCACGGTGATCCTCAAACCGGAGGACGAATGGCGATCTAAAGATCAGTGGTATTCAGAAACTGCTCCTGAGTGGCTGAAACATTTCCTACGGCGGATCTGGCCGGAGCATATCTCGTGGGATGAATTGGTAACCGAGATGGATAAGGCCCTGAAAATCCCTGGCACCACCAATGCCTGGACCATGCCGATCAAGGCCCGAATCGATATGCTCTCCACCGGTGTGCGGACACCGATCGGAATCAAGATCTTCGGGTCCGATCTGTCTGAAATCGAAAGGATCGGTGAAGAACTTGAATCCATCGTGCGAGAGATCCCGGGAACACGCAGTGTCTTCGCCGAACGCGTGGCTGGAGGGTACTTCGTCGATTTCGAGCCTCGCCGAGAGCAGCTTGCGAGGTACGGACTGACCATCGAACAGGTCCAGATGATCATCAGCAGCGCCATCGGGGGCGAAAACATCACCACAACCATCGAAGGGCGTGAACGCTACCCGGTCAATGTTCGGTATCCACGCGAATTGCGTGACGATATCGACCACCTGCAACGTGTTTTGGTACCCACGCCGGTGGGTGCCCAGGTCCCCTTAGCGCAACTGGCGGATATCAAGGTGCTGCAAGGACCCGCTATGCTCCGGGATGAAAATGGGTTCCTGGCCGGGTATGTCTACGTGGACATTTCGGGACGCGACATCGGAAGTTATGTCGAGGAAGCCAAACGGGTGGTCACGGAGAAGCTCGATCTGAAACCGGGCTATGTCCTCCAATGGAGCGGCCAATATGAGAATATGCTGCGTGTACGGGAACGGCTCAAACTTGTTGTTCCTATCACCCTTGCGCTCATCTTCATTCTTCTCTTTGCAAACACAGGTTCGGCCTTTAAAGCAACGGTAGTCATGTTGGCGGTACCGTTTTCCGCAATCGGAGCGGTCTGGTTGTTCTACTTCCTTGATTATAACGTCTCCATCGCTGCTTGGGTGGGAATGATTGCCCTAATGGGACTGGATGCGGAAACCGGCGTCTTCATGTTGTTGTTCCTGGACCTCTCGTATGAAGAGGCCAAGAAGACAGGACGTCTGAAGAACCTCAAGGAACTGGATGCAGCCATCCTACACGGAGCCGTCAAACGCGCGCGTCCCAAGATGATGACGGTTGCCGCCGCGTTCATGGGTTTGCTGCCGATCATGTGGTCTACCTCGGCCGGCGCGGATGTGATGAAACGGATCGCGGCACCGATGATTGGGGGCTTGGCGACTTCTTTCATCCTCGAGTTGTTGGTCTATCCCGCCATCTACAAGCTTCGAGTCATGCGCACGGATATGAAGAATCTCCTTCAACAGGAGACGAGTGTGTGAGGGAGGCCTTAACCCGACTCAAAGATACTCATAATGACCTTGCGTTGCAGGGTCTGAATTGGTTGGAAGGAGAACAAGAAAATGACAAAGAAGAAGTTCAGGAATGGCGGAAAGTGGTTAGCTGTCTTGGGGATGGTGGCCTTCTTCGGAGGGTTAATCCTTTATCCGGCATCCAGTACTCAAGCTTGCGGTGGCTGGGGCTATGGGGGGAGAGGTCATAGTATCGTGGCCCCTTATAGTTGGGCCTCATTCCCATCGTACCAAGGGCGCAGGAACAGCTCCCATGGGAAGGTCAATCATCCGATTGGGGGCCCTCGCTCTGGAGGCCGTCACGGTTAAGCAGTTCCTATTGGCTGACTGGTACCGAAGGTGATTGAGATGCTTCTCGTGTTAACCTTCACCTCATTTGCGGGGTTAACTCCGCTTGTAAATGCCGATTCACTGATTGACGTCGCCTGGATCACTGGGTAACGTAAGGATGGCACGATGAAAAGGCAGATCTTAATTCTCATATCCGTTCTCGTGATTTCCTGCCTCTCTCCACGCTACGGTCACGGTTGTGGAGATGAGTCCTTTTCGGACGTGAATGGTGTTGCCACCCAGGTCACCTGTTGCGCCAAAGAATTGAAGTCGCCCGAAGGGTGTTGCCATAATTCCAAGCGTTGCTGTGGTTGTTGCGACCGATGCGACCATACGACGTGCGGTTGTGCCTATGGCGGCTGCCACTGCAATGAGCGTCCAACTCCACCTCCTGCTGTCCCCGATTTCCGTCTAGACAGATCTATTGATGGCTTGTTTTGTGTTTTCCCCTCAACTCGATGGGGTACGATTGGAGCCTTAACTAGTGGTGGTAAGGCCCACGCTGATTCCGATCTATTAATGGGTAGATTCCACACAACCCCGTTGTTCTTGTCCATTCTCACCATTCGATGTTGACCGGGTTTTCCTAACTGTAGGAGAGGTCTGTCCAAACGAAACAATCGAACAACCCCGTGGAGGGCAGTTCTGGTGTTTCTACCAGCAATCCTGGAGAGGGAGCTTGGCTTCCTGGACAGGAGAGAGCATCTCATCGACACTAACGCTATCAGCCCGAGGAGACATATTCAAATGAAATTAAGCAAACACATGCCAATCGCCATAGTGGCAACTGCCATCGTTGCCGTGTTCGGAATGGCCATGCTGTCACAGGCAGGCAATGACCACGCACACAACCATACCGCTCCTGCAAAATCCAGTAATCACCTTTCAAGATCTGAAAAACAGATTACCCACCTCTATGGCAATCATGCCTGCCCGGTAACCGGAGAACCTGTGGACCCAGAATCCTTCTACCTCTATGAGAACAAGGAGAAGGGGGTCTATGCCCGAATCTACCTGTGCTGCCAGGGTTGCGATAAGAAGGTCAAAAAGACTGCAGACGAGACCTATACCAAGCTTTACCGGACTGATCCTAAAACGGGGAAACCCATAGAGCCAAGGGACCTTAAAAATGACAAGTGTCCGAATACCGGTGAGCCAGTCGATACCAACGCCAAGATTGAGTACAACGGGATGATTGTGCATTTCTGCTGTCCGGAGTGCGCTGCTGGCTTTCTCAAAGATCCCGAGAGCAAGATGGCGAAGCTTCTGCCCGATGCTGAGAAGTTCAAGTATCAGGTCAAAGCAGGGTCACACACAATGAAGATGAAGTGAGCCAAGGATAGCCTTGGCACGGAAGGTGATGGAGAGGGGATTGTGGTGTTAGTGAGACCACTTTCCCCCTCCCCTATTACCAGTGTATTCTCGTACCGAGTTGTGGGCTGACGATTTGGGACTGGGTGATTCCAAGGGTTTGAATCTGTCATGACAATCTACAGGAGGTTTTCATGATTAGGCCGATGACGTTGATCCGTCTGTCGACACTGGGAGGGGGACAGACCTTTCTGGTTTTGTGGCTCTCCCGAAACCTTGCTATATCCTTCTGTTTGATGATCTTCCAAATAAGCTTAAGCGCACAACCGAATCCGGACCTTGCTTTGCAGGACTCAGACTCATCCAATCTCGTCGGTCATGCCTCTGCCGGAGTTCGAGTCTCACAGGAGCCAGCGCAAGACCAGATAAATCTGTCTGACTGCCTCGAAAAAGCCGAACGCAATAATCCCGGGCTCAAAGCAGCCTACTACAAGTGGCAGGGTGCCCTCCAGAGGATTCCACAAGCCCAATCTCTACCAGATCCTCAACTGACCTTCATGGAGTACCTTAATCGCAGCATGGAAATCCAAGAAGAACTGGGGATCATGCAGATGTACCCTTATCCAGGGAAAAGAGAGCTCCAAGGTCGCGTTGAATCAGATGAAGCACAGGCCCTGCACAAGGAAACTGAAAAAGTCCGCCTCGAGTTGAGGATGGAAGTCAAGGATGCGTACTACGAGTACTACTACATCGAGCAGACAGTTCGCATCAATCATGAGAACGTCAGTTTGCTTCAACACTTCGAGGATGTGGCCAGAACACAGTACGGAGTCGGTAAAGCAGGAAGCCAGGATGTGATTAAGGCGCAAGTGGAACTGGGGAAGCTCGAGAATGAGCTCCTAAGCCTAGAGGACTCCCGTACACCCGTCCGGTCACGTCTCAATGCCACCATGAATCAACCCACGGACTCTCCCCTCCCTCCCCCACAAGAAATCCAGACCAATCAGTTGTCGTTGGCCACAGATGCAGTCCTTGAGATGGCCTTCCGTTACAATCCGGAACTACAAGCCTTGGATGCCCGGTTGCGAAAGAGCCGAAACCAGGTGGCGCTCGCCCAACGAGATTACTATCCTGATTTCACCCTGGGGATCAACTGGATGAAAGGCAATGATTCTATGGAGGAGCCACCTTCTGACGATTATGTCGCCACGGTGCAGATCAACCTGCCGATTTATCGAGGACGCTTGGCTGCGGCCGTCAGGGAAGCTGAATCGAGTGTTCGTGAGGTTCAGAGTATGAAGGAGGACACCAGAAACAAGTTGGCAGTTGATCTTCAAGGTCAGCTTTACAAGCTTCGCAACGCGGAACGCCGCCTACGTCTTCTGTCCGATATGTTAATCCCAAAAGCCCGTCAATCCCTTCAAATCTATGAGAACTCTTACAGCAGCGGACTGTCCAACTTCCTGGACCTTGTGGATACGCAAAGAAATCTGCTGGCATTTGAAGAAGACTATTACCGATCCATCGCCGATTATGCACAAGCGCTTGCGAAGATCGAAGTTTTAGTCGGAAAGGCATTGACCGATGAGAGCTCGCCGACGATCCTCAGACCTGCTATGACAAACCAGCTGGCCCCTCAGGATGGCCCCATCGAAGTGGATGTGTTCCGAACGGAGAGTAGAAGCCCGTCAGATTCGGCCACTCCCGACCAGAGGAACTGGCCAATTGAGCCGTCGCTGGAACCTTCAAAGGGCACAAGGGGTGACTGACTCATACCGAATAGCAGGAGACCGAGACAGGTCATAGTGATGCAACTCGGGCCCGTGTTTTCTAGCCGTAGATACACTCTGTCGAGTCTACAGATTTCCGAGGTTGGAGGTATTAGTCGTCCTTGCGAGGAGATCGTGCCGCTTGGAAGCCTGGTGAGACGTGGTTTGCTCATAGACCGGATAGTGTTCTCAGGACTGTAGTTGTAGAGCTGATTGCTCGTATGAGTTCTGGTGTTTGTTCTGTGAGGATCCATGTTGGTTGTGTGTTGAGTTCGGGGGGAAGGATTCCAGGATATCGCTGTAGGGTTTCTTCTGTGATGGCTATTCGGGTGTTCCAGTTGGTGGTGTGTTTGGTGAGTGTCCAGATGGGGGTGTGTTGTTGGGTGATGATGGCTTCGGTGAGGTTTTTTAGGACGGTGGTGTGGCCGGGGTCGTGGTGAGTATCTTTACAGGAGTTGGAGTTCATAGACCAATCGGGCATTTGGAACCACGCATGGAGGATAGGCTTCCATTGCGGGATGGGGATGTCATTCGGGAGTTGTCGTGAGTGAGATTCCTTCGATGAATTTGTCCAATTGCCTGGCAGATGCAATGGCTTTTGTGGGTCTTCCTTCTGCAATGTGGGATTCGATTTCATGTTGGAGTTCTACTACTTTTGTTGTGATTTCAATTGCTCGGGTAACGGATGTGCATTCTGGATTGAGTTGGTTGGCGGTTTTGAAGTGTGTGAGTGCGGAGGTCCATCTGTGTTCATGGGCTGATTCGATGCCGTCGGTCATAGCTTTTTTAAACCTTTTGGCGCGTGCTTCGAGGCGGGTTTGGATTAGTCTTCCTCTGGGGTGGTTTGGGTAGATGTTGATTGCTTCTTGGAGAAGGTGGAGAGATTCTGAGAGGTTTTGGGATTCCAGGCTTTTTTCAATTTCGGCATAGAATTGGTCGGCTTGTTGGAATCGGTTTTGGATTGTTTTTGTGAGATTGATTGATTCTGTATGTTGTGGGCATAATTTTGTAATTTCTACACAGATGGTGATTGCTGCATTTAGATTTCCGTCAGAATATTCATGTCTGGCTTGCTCCCATAGTTCGGTGGTTTTTTCCAGATTGGATTCCACTGTTGTGTCGTCAGTTGGATCGGTTAGAGTGGGATAGTCTGTTTCTTTTTTGTCAAGGTCGGCCAGGATGTCCAATGGAGTTTGGTAGCGATTTCGTGGGTCTGGTTCAAGACATCGGTTAATGATGGCGAGTTGGTGTGGATCGACGGTATTTGAGTCAAAAGAGATATTTCCATGTTGGGTTGAGTTGGAGGGTCCCAGTTGCGTAAGGAAAGGAAGTTCGCCTTCCGGTTGCAGGATTTCGTGGAGGATGCACCCGAGTGAGTATATGTCAGATGCAATTCCAAGACCCATTGGAGTATTTCCCGTTAGTTGTTCTGGGCTGATGTATCCGGATGGGATTCTTGCTGTTTCGGCGCGGGTTGGATTTCCTTCGGATATGATAGTATTTTGGGGGTTTATTATCGCTGTTTCAAAATCCAGCAGTTTCAGTGTTTCCCCTTGGAAACGGAAGTGGTTGGGTGTGATGGCAAGGTGGAGTACTCCCACTCGATGGACTTCGTCTACGGCTTGGCACATTTGTTTGAAATAGGTGAGTCCTCGTGTTTTTCGTTCTTCCCAGTCTTCTTGGTGACTGGCCAGCCATTTCCGGAAACTTTCACCGTTGGCGAATTCCATTGAAAGGATGAAGATTCCACCTTCTCCCCATGGTGTGTATTGCAGATCGTAGGGTTTGATAATGTGGCGATAATCTCTGATTCGGTTGTGGATTTTAAATTCTCGAACGGCGGGATGCTCTGAGTTGCTTTGTTCGTCATTGGTGGCTCTAAAGATTTTGAGGATGACTGATTCTGAGCGTATGGTATCATGTGCCAAGTAGATTGTTGTGGATTTACCATCTTTGATGTGGGATTCGATGGTGTATCGGTCGAGAATTGTTTTTCCAATATCGAGATGGATGGGGTAAGTGGATTGAGGAATTGGGTCGGTAAGGAATAATTCATCTCGTTCGATTTGTTCTTTTATATTATTCAGTTCGACTTGGTATTCCATTTTCTTCATCCTAAATCTTTTTGTGTATTTTCTATTGCGCGTGATTCAGCGATGGTTCTTCTTAGGGCAGACTTGATGCAGTCGAAGACATTGGTTAACCAAGACCGGCTCAGATCACTATTGTATATTTCATTTAGGTTTTGCATTACGTCGTGATTGTGTTCTGTATGGGATTTGGCTGCTGAGGGTGGAGGAATTTCAAGCAAGACCAGTGGGGTGACCACTGTTTGAATCCCGTCATTATGAAGTTGAAGGGCAAAACGTAGTCCGTGAGGATGGCTTTCTCCGTTCTTCCCAAACAGCACATACTCTCCGTGGTGGGGGTTGGATAAGGAGAACAGATGGACCTGGTTCAGGTATGGGAAAGGGAGTCGTTGGTGGGGTCTTTCTTTTTGTATTTGTTCGTATTTTCGAATTAGGCTTTCTCCTGTCACGATGGTTCCGCGGCAGGTAAGTGTGTCGAGGCGTCTGAGGAGGAACGTGCCCGTGAGAGGTTGACCAGATGCGTCCGCCACTTTGGCACGGCTTTGGAGAGGGAGGTCGGTGTCGATAATGTATTGGCCTGATTGGTGGATATTGACCCATTTTTGCATCTCTTCCAACTGGAGGAGGTTTTCAGGGCTGGGTTCGATTTTTATGATGCGGTCGTAAACTTCATATGCTTCCTGAAATCTACAGACTTTTCGTAAGAGGTTGGCGTGCTTAGTGAGTAGGCTGACCGAGGAGGAATGATCCATTGGAATAAGACGGAGCAGGCGTTCCCTATATTTCAGTTCCTGGACGATATCACCTTGGTGGGCGGCTTCTTCGGTCCGGTGCAATAAGGAGACGTGTTCGTACCCCAATTCCACAAGGCGGGCGTGTAAGGGTTCAAGGGTGCCGACCGGGCTGGCTGATGCTTTGGAGTGGATCTCCTGGCTGATCCTCTTTGCTTCCCTTTCGCGCGACTGTTCTTGGCACCTGCTCAGCTGCTCGTAGGTTGGCCCGACTGCGCATCGCACGACGTGATTGTTGAGATGATTTACGGTTTCCAGATGATCCTTCTGGAAGGAGGCTAACATAATGCGCCCATTCTGGTCGATGAGGAGGAACGTGTCGGGTTGGGTTCCAATACCGGCTATGGATACAATTCCTTTGGGAATTATAAACTCCAACTCTGGAGATTCTTTTCTGCCACGCCAGACACGGAACAGGCTGTCATCCATTCCTGCTGTGACGAGGTAGTCCCCCCAGGTTTGGATTGCGTAGAAGTCTCCTGTGTGGGCCGTGTGGGAGATTAATTGCCCATTCGATAGGGAGTATTGGGTCAGATTGCCGCCGCAGCTTGGGTAAGTGATTGTCTCTGCTGCATACCAGCAGGTTAACTTTATCAACGCTCCCTTCATTGGTGGTTTGGGTCCTGCCGCGCGAGATACGAGGTCGCCACTTGGTATGTTCCAGATGAAAAGTGTGCCTTCTGTTGTGAGCCCAGCCACTTGTTGGCCGGAAATGCATGTTAGCGACACGATAACTGACTTTTCGGTTTCCAGATGTCTGGGTGGAGATCCTGGATCGTCTGGATTCCAGAGTAGGCACCGGCCAAGGGTATCGGTCGATATGAGCGCTTGCTGGCCGGTGATGCGGACACTCATGACGGGGGCAGATTGAAGGTACTGCTGAAATTGTATGTCCTCACTTGTACTCGGTGGGCTGAGGTTTTTGATAAGGTAGACTTCCCCGCTTCTAGTACCTGCGGCGATGGAATTGCCTGCCAGATCGAGATCAAGTGTATAGACACTTTGCCCCTTCCTTAATGGCAGGAGAGTGGAGCATTCGTGAGTTTCAGCTTGGATCGATACTACGCCTGGGGATTCACCTCCTGTTCCGAGGATGACCGAATTGTGGCCAAACGTGGAAAGGGAGGCTGTCATCGTTATAGTCCAAAAGGTCCCTTACGAATACCGAGTGGTCCCATGGGCATCGCGCTTTGCATTTCCGGTGAGGGGAATAGATGAGGAGTAATCGGTTTAAGCGGAGGAATGACTGGAGAGGACAGACTTGATGGATGCATCGGGTTGATTGCTCTTGAAGGGATCAAATCATCGGGGGGAGGCACGACCATGCGGGAAGGAAATGGGGGGAGACTGATGAATGGGAAGGGGCACTTGATGGTGAGATTGTCCTCGTCGTCCTCGGGGTCCGTTTTTCTGCCTTCAGTTAGGACATCGTTGACCTTCTTCAAAAAATCTTGGATTTTCTTGAGAAGCGCTTTGTTTTCCTTGTTCTGGTCTTTTTGGAAGTTGGCGGCGTCGGTGAATCGTTGCTTTCCACCCGCGTGTTGTATCGATTTGGCGTTGGTGGTAAGGATCCGGAGGACGTTTGCTCCTCCTTCAAGCTCGCCCGTCACTTTTCCCTCGTACTCTCGAAGGACTTGGGTGTGCTTGTCGATCTGTTCACGGATTCTCCTTTTCCGGATAGGTTCGGGTTTCGGGCCAGGCCCCCGCCATCTCTCGGGTAGGGACGTTTTATCCTTAGAGTTTGTCTCTTGTTCCTTTTTTCCGTTGATGTCTTTTGTCTGGAGAGTTGGGTAACTGGCTTCTTCTTTGATATCCTCCTCGTCCGGGTCGTTGCTGGTGTCCCTGAACTTGGAAAGAAGCTTCTCGGTGTCCGAGATGTAGTGGTCGAGGTCTTTGGGGAATGTGTACTCCTTGCGTGGATCCTTTTTTTCGGAGTCTTTCTCTTGGCTGGATTGCATTCTGATTCCCTCCCTATGATCGGATGATGGCTTCCAGTCGCTGCCGAGTCGAGGTGCTTTCTTCGCGTGACTCGCTGGCCCTCTTGACGTGTTCCTGGAGGAATTCGATGTCCGCCTGCGCCATTGCTTTGGCTTCGTTGAGCTCGTTCTGGGTTTGGTCTGTCTTGATTTGCGCACCGGCATCTGAAATTTTGCCGAGGTCGGTGTAGGTGCTATCTCTGCCTTCCTGGAGTTCGCTTTCGAATTCGTGGGATTGTTCTTCGACTTGTTCCAGCTCGTTGTTTTGCCGGTCGCTTTCTTCCTTGGTTACTCCTTCGCCTTCGTGGCTGGTTTCCCTCCCCTGGTCGGCCCTTTCGGTTT
>CAYZUX010000101.1:0-19791 GCA_964481775.1 uncultured bacterium
AGTATCCGGTTCGAGATAGCTCCCCTCGGTCCACTCATTCCAGGCGTTGATTGTAAAAATCCTCTGGTGCTCTGGACGGGTTTCCAGGTACTCCCTGACCGACAGAAGAGCCTCCTTGAATGCCCCTGGGGTGTTCCCATCCAGAATAAAGCCATAGGGGTACCCCAGGTTATCATAGACATCACTCTGGCAAGCACGAGGGCTGGGATCCCATCCCATGGTCACATTGGGAAAATAGGGAAGCGTGTGCTCGGAGGCAAGTTTTGGCCATCTCTCACGCGCACGTTGGGCCATTTCCATGTAGGGCGCGGTGGGAAACGACTGTGGCCAGTCATGATGGACCCAGACATAGCTGGTGGTGCTGGCAAATCCGAGCCTCTTGAGCAGATCATCGGGATCGGATACGACAGATTCGCCCGGCAAAATCGGGATCTTCCAAACGACCGCATTCAGATGAACTCCCTGAAGTCCAGCTACACGGGCTTTCGCATCGAAACGCTCCAAGGCTTTCCTGGTGTTGTCGACTCCACCCAGACTTTCAAGTAGCTTGTCGAGCTCATAGATGGAGAAATAGGCCTTCCCTTCCAGCTTCCAATAGGAAGGGCAGGAGAAATAGGTCTCAGCAATGTGATCGGTAGCCCGTTCGAATGCCTCTGGTGAAAAAACCCCCGAAGCGAGCAGTTGGGGAGCAGTCTTGTATTTCATCGGGTGAATATCGAGCCAGTCGTGATTAGCCCACATCAAACCGAAGGAAAACTGGTTCAGGTTCGTTGCCTTAAGGAACCCCTTTTCCAAGGCTCCATTGAGGTAGGGTCCATCCTCATACCAGTACCAGTCAAAGATAAAGGAGTTCACACCATGAGCAGTTGCCGCCTCGATCTTCTGGGTGGCAACAAGAGGATCGGACTCATCCTGATAACCCCAATGTGGAACCTTCGGTTGGACATGTCCTGGAAATCTCGAGCGAGCCACCTTGACCAACTCCCACTCAGTCCAGCCAGCACCATGCCATTGGTCATTGCGGGGGTCACGGTGGTAATTTGGAAAGTAATAAACAGCGACATGAGCCATGATGAATGAGGACCTTTCCGGGTTAGAATTCCTTGACGAAGAGATTGTCTGTGATACCGATGAACAGCGGATCGGTACGTGGATTGAGGCTCCAGTCGGTGCCGGAATCGATCGAGAGCAATCCCCCGATTTTGACCGAGTGAAGCAGGTTCTCCAGGCTGCGTCTGGGATTGGCGGCCTTGGAGATGGCATTGTAACAAAAGACGACATCACCAATCTCCAGCAAGGCATCCCGATTGATATCTGCAGGATTCATCAGAACCAGATCACTTTCGGGTACAGCCCGGGCGACATCCTCATCCGCATACAGGACAGAGAGATGGGCTGGCTCGAGAGGGGCAAACACCTCTAGAATCTCCTCAATTTCATGGCAGACGACCGGGAAACTTTTTGTCAGGCGGAGTACCTGATCCATTGGTTTCAAAAGCTTTGAAATGAGATTGGCCTTGGGAGGAAAATAGGGTGAAAGAAGTTGGGTGACAGCTCCCGGAGCAATATCGATCAGTGTCGGGTGTTTCATGCCGCGCCGCCCGGCCTCTCGCATGGCTTCTTCGATGAGGCGGCGGTTCTTGCCCTTCCATGTAGTAATCATGGGCAGAGTGATCCTCTTGATAGACCGGGCGGTATGAATCCTCCTTCAATGGAGGAGTTCTCTCAAAGATTATCGGCGAAAAAGGACAGTGGCCATAGTATCTCCCCGTTCCAGCCGGGGAAAGAGAGATCTCATTCACCCCGCCTTCGTTCACGGCGGCTGGAGTCTTTCCACTCAACCCGTTTACGATCACGCTCCCTGCGGAGTATCGCTTTCTGTTCTTCCGGATCCCGTACCAGAAGACGGTCCTGGGAGGGGTTCCAGGCAACTCCATGAGGACCTGAGGGATCTGCAGCTCTGGCCGGCCTGAACGTTGACCTCTTCTGCGGCAGTAATCCTTCGAGATGCTTGGGGGAGGGACCGCGCAGGCATTCAGGGCCCAGCTGTTTTACAAGAAAAAGGTGAGCGCCATAGGACAAAAAGCGAACTCCCTGCTGTTGGGCAATGTGGGTATGAACCTCCACCAGGATGGGACGTGGATCACGACGGCGTCCTATCCGGAGCGCCATTTCGGAAGTTCTTGCCAGGACAATCTCATCCTCCCCATGCGATTGCACCCCTTTCTCATGGACAACAGGATAGGATTTCCTTCTGATGCCCAGAAAAAGCACAGCTGGAGGAGGAAAGGTCTCTTTCTGTGGAGGGGTACACGTACCAAGTTGGCTGGCCTGAACCCGGATACGGGATCCATCGATCTCAAAGGGACATGGCTCCAGTTGCCACAGAAGATCTATAACACGGGCCGCGGTTATGCCTTTCCACTGAGCCTCCTCATTCAGGGCCTGAATGAGATGCTTTATCTGCACCCAGCCTTCCTCATCCAGGACCAATCCGAACTCATCCGGCGCATTGGCAAGAATATACCGGAGTGTTTTGGCCAGAGACTCGTAACGTTGACGGGCCCCTTGAGACATAAGTGTGAGTACCGTTATTTCTTCGACTCTGTCATCCTTTGACGCGCTGCCACCAGGCATTTGAGAATCCGGTCATTATTGGGCCGGAGACGATCCGCTTTCTGCCAGGCATTAAAGGCTCCCTCATAATCGCCCAGTTTATAAAGAGTGCTTCCAAGGAAGAATCGGTATTCAGCGTTGGATTCATCCATTTTGATCGCCTGGGTCAGGAGTCCTTTGGCATCGATAACCTGGCCTGCTTCGATGCGTTGCCGGGCTTCCTTGAAAAGGTCCACGGCATTCTTCCCGCCAACCTCTACCCTGTACTCAGCGCCGCAGGTGGGGCAGTAACCTGTCTCATTGTTGAAAATATCTCCACATACCGTACAGACAGCCATCGTTCAACTCCTTGCTCAGCCTGATGAGTCAAGAGTATCCCACTCCATGCACGGCATGAACAGGGTGAAGATCACTCTTTTGATTGAGACAGAGCGGTATTGTACCTGACCTCCAGCCCTTTCAGGATCTCCTGGGAGGGTGTGGCATGAGACCACCCTTCCTGAATGATCCGGGCTGTATCACGGAAATCCTGTCCAGGCCGGGTGTCGAGACAGAAAATATCACTGGGAACGGGGAGACTGGTGGTGCCGGTGGTCCCGCCAATCCATTTATCACTGACCTCCTCACCGGGATCTATGCGACCCAACTCAGCGGGAAGATTGGATAAGCTGGAATCCCGGGCTTCCCAACACCAGAGTCTGGTCAGCTGGGAGACAGAGGAAATCCCTTTTGCCGCAAACCGGGGAATCTCCAACCGCTCGATGCGGGACCCTGCAGGAGAACGTCTGGGATCGGTGATCCAGCCCATTTCAGTTTCCCACCCAAGGGTCAATCCACTGTGCCCTTCCCCCATGAGCCTCGAACACATTGAGAGTGAGGTCCCCTGACGCGAACCCACGGGGAAAAAACCGGCCTGGTTCAGTTGATACAGGAAATCGAGAGCGGTGGTTACCGGTTTGCTATCCATCCTGGAACTGGAGTTGGCACCCGCCACCATGGCAAAGGCCTGAAGTGTGCGGGGCAATCCGGGCAGGTCTCCCGGTAGAATGAAGAGTGGTGGCTCGGAAGCGCCTCGTGGATGGGCAATACATGCCTGCAGGATATCTTCCCATGTCTTGCCGATCTCAGAAATGCCATTCCTGCCCAACATGGCCTTGTTAACAAAGAGATGGAGAGAATCCTGGACCCAGGGCACAAGGCCGGGTTTGGTGATCTCTGCTTTTCCAGCAGCCGTCAACCGAAGATCCCAGGTCTTGCTCCCTGCCGGATCATCCGCCGAAACCACGGACAAAGGACGCCCCGGCGTATGCTTTCCGACAATACCGGCGACTTTCACTTTGAGATTCCTGTCGATCCAGCCGGGCAACAGGAGCCGTACCGGCCGCGGTGTGGGAGTGACCGTTGGAGGTCCCTGTGTGGCCGTAGGGAGAGGAGTAGGGCTTGCCAGGACTGGAACCTGAACCGTGGTTGGAACCGGTTCCTCCCTGGAGCAACCGATGAAAAAGAAACCGAAGAAAGCCATGCAGAGTAACAGAGCCGGATTGAAATCCCTGGATTTCATGACATCTCCTCAAGGCAACAAGACATGGAAATGCTCTTACACTGAGCCATCCAAGTAATAACGTATCAGCAAGGATTCAGTTACCCCATCCGCAAGCCCTCAACATGGGATGCCGTCATGCCGCCTTATAATGGCAGATATCACTTCAGGTGGAGGAAGAATTCGAAGAGGAATCACCGCCTGTGAAATAGACCGGGCTGGCGATCAGCATTTCGGCTTCTTCCCCATGGCCATTTGATCCGCTTGTGACTGTTCCATCAAGGTGCTGTTCCAGGAGGGCCGCCAAGCTGGGCAGGTTGCGTGTATCCTGACGATATTCCGATATACCACGCGCCTGCAAGGCCGATTCAAGCCAATCAGCCAGACGAATCGAGGAGGAATCCACCTCATAGTCGAGAGCTCGTGCCACCTCCGCCCAAGTGACTCGAGAGAGGGGGATAGCAGGATACCAGAGTCCTTTGATATCCCTGGCCAGGATACGCTTCTCCTCAAGGTTCTCGAGGAGCCGTGCTGTACGAGGTTTGTGAAGGCTGAGTGTTTGAGCGATCGACTCGGTGGAGATTCCCCCCTTGCCCGATTGAAACGAACGTCCCACCAGGTACAGGCCACCCCAGCTGTAGAGGAGTGAGATCTCCGGAGCCAGGTCACTGGAGGGAGTTGGCTGATCCCAATCTGGATACTGGAGATAGGAGGTCATCTCCAAACCTGCCAGGATCACCCACCATGTGTAGTAGATCCATGCCAGTACTAAAGCCACCATACCCAGGGTTCCATACACGAACCGGTACATGCCCGCATTGACCACTAAATAAGCAAAGACGATTTTGAGGGCCTGCCACATAAAGGCCACCACAAGTGAGCTTATAGCGGCGGGTTTCCAGGCCACGACTCCATTTGGAACGACCACATACAGCAGCCATATTGCCAGCCAGGAAAGGAGATAAGGGAGAATGAAGGCTCCCCAGCCAAGAGCACTGCTCACCCAGCTTAATTCTCCTGGTAAGAGATCCCTTTGCCTGAGGTACCGGTCAATGACTATCGGACCTACCATAAGCAACGGAGTCAACGTCAAAACTGTCCAGAAGGTCATGATTCGCCTGACGAAGGGGCGACGCTTTTCCGACCTCCAGATCGAGTTAAAGGCATCTTCAATGGAGTCAAAAAGCCAGATCCCTGTAATGAGAAGGAAGACCAGACCTACCCATCCCAGGCTCTTGGCCTGATTGGTGAACTCGCGAATCTTCTGTTTGAGTGTGGATTCAACTTCTTCCAGATCGAAACCGATCGGACCCACTATGGCTGTGCCTGTGGAACTGACCACCTGGCCATCAGCAACACCAGGTGTATCAGGAGGCTTGAATCCATTCTCCAGCCCGCCCAGGTTGAGACGATTTTCTGGACTGAACGGGAAAATGTACTCCAGGATATAGTCATAAAATATTTCCTCTTGTTCCGCGTTGATGTAAGACGCGAACAGGGAGAGGGAAATGGCGCTGATCGGGATCAGTGCGGTGACTGAAAAGAAAGCCAGGCTACCGGCAAGGTAAATGACATGGTCATCATGGAGCCGTCCCCAGATCCGCGACACCGCACGGCGTGTACGCCGCCAGGCCTTGGCGATTCTGGTCTTCGCATGATGGACAGCCGAGGGAAGCAAGTCTGGACTCATCATCTGAATCAACCGCCGAAGGCATCCTCCGGCATGAGCTCAACCACGATACCGGCCCGGTGAAAATGGGCCATCGCACGGTCGAGGTCCTCCTCCTCACCCGCAAGCTCGAGCTCCACTTCACCGGAGTTGGCGGAGATTTTGGCACGGCGGATGTTTGGCATGACATCGTATTGTTTCGCAACGGTAAAGAGGACCGGCTCTTTGACCAGTTTTTCAGGGAAGGTGAGTTTCATGCGACGTGTACCCACGGTCAGTCCCCCTCCACGAAGACTCACCCCCACTATCGCATGAGGGGAGTTGCAGATCCTCCAATACTGACATTGTAGGACTCTCGCCGCAGATTGCACAGGCAGGATCTTTCCGGATTCGTATCCGGCGGAATTCGGTCTCGAGTGCATCATACAGCAGAAGTTGGCCAGTCAACGGACGGCCGATACCACACAGCAGTTTGATCGCTTCGGTCGCTTGCAGAACTCCCATCACTCCCGCGACCGAACCGAGGATCCCGGCCTCCTGGCAGGAGGGCACCCATCCCTCAGGTGGCGGATCGGGATGAAGGCAGCGATAACAGGGGCTCTCGCCCGGTTTGATCACCAGCAGCTGTCCCTCAAAGCGGAAGATCCCGGCATGGACAAGCGGTTTTCCAAGCAGGACACAGGCATCATTCAAAAGGTACTTGGCGGGGAAGTTGTCGGTTCCATCGAGAACTACATCATACTCACGGATGATTTCAGGGGCGTTATGCGCCATCAGACGGGTTTCATAAATCTCAAGGACCAAGTCTGGATTCATGGCTTTCAGACTGGAATGGGCCAGCTGCATTTTGGGCTGGCCGATATCGGGTGTGCGATAGAGGATCTGACGCTGAAGATTCGTCAGATCCACCCTGTCTGAGTCCACCAGCCCCAATTTACCAATCCCAGCCGCAGCGAGGTACAAAGCGGCCGGACAACCAAGCCCCCCCACACCCACGATTAGAACACTTCCGGCCAGCAGCTTCCTCTGTCCAATCCCACCCATCTCAGGCAGGATGATCTGACGGGCATAGCGTTCAATCTGCTCTTCACTCATTCCATAGGGTGTTTCCATGGAAATCACTGTATCACATGATTTTGGAGGGACGTAAGAGATGGATTTCTCGCGCTTCGAAGCGATCACTTTCGACTGTTATGGAACTTTGATCGACTGGGAGACGGGGATTCTCTCAACACTCCAACCTCTATTGAAAAGACATGGGATACACGCGGGTGATGAGGATCTGCTGACGCTTTATGGCCGTCTGGAGCAAAAGGTCGAGGAAGGAGAATATTGTTCCTATCGTGAAGTCCTTCACCGGGTGGTTTGCAGGCTCGGAATTGAGTTGGGATTCACTCCCACTTTCACCGAATCAGAATGTCTCTCTCAATCCCTTGTGGACTGGCCTGCCTTCCCGGATACAGCCCAGGCATTGAAAACCCTGAAGAAACATTACCGGCTTGGGATACTTTCGAATATCGATGCCGACCTCTTTGAGGGAACCTCGCGCCACCTGGGAGTGGATTTTGACTGGGTGATTACCGCGGAGCAGGTGAGGAGTTACAAACCACGCAAAGGGCATTTTCTCTGTGCTCTGGAGACTTTTGGGATCCCCAAAGACTGCATTCTGCATGCAGCCCAGAGTCTTTTCCATGATATCGCCCCAGCCAGGGAACTGGGTTTGGCCACGGTGTGGGTGAACCGCAGGCGAGGCAAAACGGGGAGTGGAGCAACTCCGCCCTCCCGCTCAATCCCTGACCTGGAGGTTCCCAACCTGGCGACACTCGCACGGATGGCTGAAAGACGATGATGTGTTACTATGGGTCCTTTACACCCTGCAAACAGGAGGAGCTCTCTTATGGAAGCGGTCTTGATGTTGTTACTCACACTCAAAGCGGGGCCTGAGGGGAACCCATGCGTTCCGGTTCGTTTTGCCCTGCAGGGACCACTCGCCTCAGCCCAGGTTCTTGAGGTTCTCACACCTGAAGGCAAACCTGCCGGATATGCCCAGAAAGATGGAGAAGAGTTTGTCTTCATCGCCCCGGCCCTGAAAGCCAATGAAGAAGCCAAGTTCAACCTCAAGGAGGCCAAGAATCCTCCAACGCGAGTTCTCTTGAGCATGGCGGACCACCGTATCGATGTGCGCGTTGATGGCAAGCTTTTCACGGCATACCATTTCAAGCCCGATCAGCCCAAACCTTATCTCTATCCTGTCATCCTTGGAGATAACCTTCGCCTGACCAGGTCTTATCCCCTGGAGATGGTGGAAAGCGAAGGGGAGAAGGTCCGTGATCATGTCCACCACGTTTCCTGGTGGGTTGCTTATGGCGAAGTAAATGATGCCAATCTATGGATGGCTGAGGGAGACTATGGCCAACAGAAACCACGCGAGATTCTGGAAGTGGTGTCCGGGCCGGTGTTTGGGAAGATCCGTGCGGTCAACGACTGGAACCGGGCTGATGGAAACCGGGTGGTGCAGGAAGAGAGGGAGTATGTGTTTTATGCCAGTGACACGGAGGACCGTGCCACCGATATGCGTGTGACTTTCACCGCCACCGATGGAGATGTGCATTTTTCTGATACCAAAGAAGGCGGGATCTGCTCATTGCGGATGAACCCGCTCCTGGATGAACAGCATGGGAATGGCAGGATGGTGAACTCCGAGGGGAAGGTTACAGAGGCGGAGTGCTGGGGCAAACCTGCCAACTGGTGCGATTACAGCGGGAATCTGAATGGCAAGAATGTGGGCATCGCGGTTCTGGATCATCCAGCCAATCTTCGCCATCCCACCTGCTGGCATATCCGTGCCTATGGTCTGTATACTGCCAACTGTTTTGGCCTCAAGGCCTTTGGCCAGGACCAGAGTGGCGATTACACCATACCGAATGGCCAGGAGCTGGTTTTCCGTTACAGAGTGCTCATGCATATGGGCAACACCGAGGAGGCGGGGATCGCTGGGCAATATAGTGGTTATTCGGCACCTCCAGTTGTGAGTATCAAGCAGTAACCAATTGGATGGGGATTCACCCGGTAGCCGGAGTAGCGAATTTACTCGCGGGGTGGGACACAAACTCGAATAGGATCAAGGACAATGCGAAAAAAAATCGCTACTCCAGCCGATCGATGGATCAACAAAAGTAAATGAGTGTAGGTCGCTTGTTGACATAGTAAATTTGGAATTCTACTGTTGGAAGAACGTTATTTCATGTTTGAGGAGGCTTTGGAATGTCGAGTCTGGGTAAAAGAACAAGAAGGAGTTTCTTGAAGACAGCTCTCCAGGCGGGAATGGCCCCGATGGTTGTCTCAGCCGCGACACTTGGACGTGGGGGTGCGGTGGCGGCGAATTCACGCATTGGCATTGGTTTCATCGCATTCGGAGATCGTGTCAATGGAGGTCTTTATCATGACTTTAAAAGGCATGCGGAGGTGCAGTTCATTGCCGCAGCGGATGTCGATGCCGCCCACCGTTATAATTTCGTGAAAAAAGTCGGCGAGGGATCACCCACCTATAATGACTACCGGGACCTGCTCGATCGCCATGATATCGATGCAGTCGTGATCGCCACCCCGGATCATTGGCATACCTCAGCCATTATCCACTCCGCCCAGGCGGGAAAAGACATTTACTGCGAGAAACCTTTGACTTTGACTATCGAAGAGGGCAAATCCGCCGTGAATGCTGTCAGAAATGCCAAGGCGGTCTTCCAGACTGGCAGCCAGCAACGTTCGGATGCCCGTTTCCGTAAAGCCTGCGAGTTGGTGCGCAATGGCTACATCGGGAAGATCGAACAGATTGACACCTATATTGGTGGTGCTCCCACCGGCGGTTCCGATCCGGATATCGATCCTCCTCCAGGGTTGGACTGGGACCGTTGGCTTGGTCAAGCGCCGGTGGTCCCCTATAAGAAATCCCGTTGCCACTATGAGTTCCGCTGGTGGTATGCTTACTCCGGCGGGAAGATGACCGACTGGGGCGCACATCACAACGACATCGCCATGTGGGGCAACGGCACCGATGGAAGCGGGCCTATCAGTATCGAGGGTACCGCTGAGTTCCCGCCGCCCGGTGGTTATGACACCGCCACCAAGTTCGAGATTCGTTACGAGTTCAAGGATGCCGCGCCGGTGATCTGCCACAGCGATGGCCCCAATGGAGTCCTTTTCAAAGGGACCGATGGAGAGGTTTTTGTCAGCCGTGAGGAGATCAAAACCAAACCGGTGGAACTGGCCAACATTGAGTTCAAACCAACTGATCTGCGTTTGTATGCCAGTGATGACCACCAGGGGAATTTCCTCGAGTGCATCAAAACCCGGAAAGACCCGATCTGCGCGGTCGAGGTCGGACACCGTTCAGTCACGGTGTGTCACCTCGGCAACATCGCCATCCGCCTGGGACGCAAGATCCAATGGGACCCAGAGAAGGAAGTCATCGTGGGCGATGAAGAAGCAGCCGCCTGGACAACACGTCCGCAACGCAAAGGCTATGAGGTCCCCGTGATCAAGGCCAAAGCGGTGAAGAAGCAGCCCAAAATGAAGCGGGGGGCTTTCATGGGGAGAGGTTGAAGGAGGAACAAGCATCAGCACTCCGCCATCTCAAATTGGACCACAGGAAAGGCCCCGGAAGCATTATCTGCTCCGGGGTCTTTTTTTTGCCAAACCTTTTCCAGCCCGCTACCTCATCCAAGAAGATTGAAGTGTAAACAGGTCATGCGGGCCAATAGACCCATCCTCTGTCAATTCAACGATTGGAATCGGATCTGAAACTGGCGCAGAACCTTTATGATGGAGTACAACAAGTTTTTCATTCCGTTGCAGACTAACAGACTGTTGATAAATGGGGTAACCATGGATTCCCGCTTTCGAGGGAAATATGGATCAGGCCAATTGTCAGTATCTTCGTATTTCAGATCTGACTTGATTCTATTTTACGGGATTGTTACGCTCTCAGATCAGCGCATGGAGTCATTCAAACAAGGAGGCGTGCTGATGATCGTTGATCGCAGGACATTCCTTAAGGCGGCAATGGCGGTTTCAGCATTGAGCATGATGCCCAAGGGGTACGCGGCCAGGCGATTCGCTGATTTCACCTCCTCGCCACGTCCCAAACAGGCAGGTCTAGTCCGTGGAGCTTTTTTCTATCCCCCCGCACAGGTGGTACTCGATGGGAAATGCGAGGATTCCTGGAGCAAGGAGAAGTGGTTTACATGGCCTGGCAACCAGTTCGAACCGGAGATTCAGCAGAGGAAATTTCAGACCAATCTCCAATCAATGACCGCTGGCATGGATCTAAACCTGAAGATCGATCCAACGCCGATTTATACAGAGGAGGGTATCCAGGCGTTTCTGGCTGAGATCCAGGAAAATCAACCTGATGCCCTGTTATTATTCAATTTCTGGAACAGCTTCAGCGCCAAGATCATTCCGATTCTCGATGCCTTTCCTGGACCGGTGATCCTTTATCATCCTGTCGGATCAAATCATCAGTTACCGCCAGAGCGTTTCCGTACCGGCAAACACCTGCAGTACATCCATGCGATTGAGGACTGGGAGGCCCTCCAACGCGGGCTACGATCGGTCCATGCGAAAGTCCGGATGAAACAGAGCCGTTTGCTGCGGGTCTCCGGAAAACTGACAGAAGAGGTGGATGACCGTGAGCCCTTCTTCGACATGCCCATCCATGGCATTCCCACAGACCAGTTCAACCAGATGTTTGACGACATCCAACTCGACCGGGAAATGCAGCAGCTGCTATCCATGGTGCGCCGCCAGGCCCGCAGGGTCACAGATCTGAGCGATGAGGCCTTTGTCGATGCGGTTCGTGCGCACATCACCGTGGGGAGGCTGATCGAGAGACATGAGGCCGACGCGATCACCATCGAATGTCTCTTTCTCAAACACCGCAAGCCATGCCTGAGTTTCGCGATGAACAATGGCGCACTGGTACCTTGTGGCTGTGAGAATGACCTTAACGCAAGTTTGACATTGATGCTTGGTGCGAATTTGTTTGGCAGAGGTGGTTTTCAGCACAATCCCGAATTCGATCTGGAGGAAAACCAGTACCTTGGCTCGCATTGCACCTGCACACCGCTGCTCCATGGCCCCAAAGGGAAGAACGCAGTTTACGATTTAAGGCCATTTTTTCACCAGATGCCTAAAACAGTTGCCTTTGATGTCCAATGGCCCGAAAACGAACGGGTCACACTCTGCAAATATCATGGCGACGAAAAACGCCTGTACGCCTGGGCAGGAAAATCGGTGAAATCACCCACTTGCCCACCGGTATGTGGTTGCGCCACCCGGGTCCTGGTCAAGTATGATCATATCGAAGACATTTGCCAGGTTTATCCAGGACCCCATCCGGTGCTGTACTGTGGTGATTTTGCCAAACAACTCCAGACTTTCGCACAGCTTTATGACATCGAGATCCGTACGAATGTTTGACCTTACCAATGCATCCTAATTTGGGGAAATCATCCAAACCAGACAATACGGGAGACTTGTGACATGAAATTCTTTGTGCTTGCATTTTTGTTTCTAATCCGTCCCATGCAGGCAGTTCCAGCCCAAGGAGAAGAATACCCTTCATCGATATACCAGCCCTGGCGGATGCACCACATCCGTGATGATTACCTGATCGCCAACTCGGCTGATACGGCTGATGTAAACGGAGATGGATTCCAGGATCTGGCTGTCATAGATGAATCTACCGGTCTGGAGACCATTGTATTTCATCCCGGACGGGCTGGGGATGTGAGGGGGTACTGGCCACGCACCGTGTTGGGAACCACCAGCAATCCCGAATACTCGTGTCTGGGGGATATTGATGGAGACGGAAGCATCGACCTGGTGGTGGTGGAAGGGGATGATCTGGAGCAAGGTCACGAGACAGGGGTTCGTGTTTTTTGGGGGCCGGAAAAATCAACCGTCCAGGATCCATCGCACTGGCTTGATGCTGGCCACATTCCTGGATCGGGGGGAAAACAATACCTTTATGCTCAGTGCCATGATGTAAACCTGGATGGGGCAACAGATATCGTGGTCGGGGGACGACGTCATTCTGTCACCAAAGAGTATGCAGGTTTAATGTGGATTGAAGCACCAGCCACTCGTGCTGATCGGCGGAAACTGGATAAATGGAGCATTCACTATATCGACCGTGATTGTCTCAGTGGCCATGCATGGATATTCATGGATGTGGATCAGGATGGTGATGAGGATATTGTGGATTCGAATGCCGATTGGGACACTTCCGAAAGGGATGAAGAGCTCTACTGGTATGAAAATCCTGGTCCAAAATCACCTGCAATCAGACAGGAGTGGACCTTTCATAGCATCTGGAAGAGTACGGAGTTTTATGCGAAACCTCAAATTGGATACGGAGATGTGGATGGTGATGGATTAATCGATCTCTGTACACAAACTCAGAACTCTATCCATCTTTTCCGCAGGAAAAGCTCTGCGTCAATGGATTGGATCCATGATGTCATCCCCAAGCCAGACCTGACACAATGGATCGGACGGCCTGTCAAAATGGCGGACCTGAATGCTGATGGGAAGATGGATATTGTGGGGATGCTTATCCATAATGACGGAAATCTGCCGAGAGATAAGGCTTCAGTTTTCTGGATGGAGCATGAAGCGGGTAATCCCTGGACTCAATGGAAGACTCATGTAATCAAGATGTCCGATGGATACAATTCACGCCAGCAATGGGTAGGTGAAAAATGGGACCATTGCCTTTGCCTGGATGTGGACAGTGATGGGGACATCGATATTCTCGGCAACGTCGAAGAGCATTACCGTGAAGTGGAAGGCGTAAATCAGTCTTTCTTCAGCCTGGTCTGGTTTGAGAATCCACTCTTCTGATGGTTTTATCTTTATTTGGTAAGTCAGGCGGCGATTCCCTGTTCATCTCCGCGTGAACAAATAGTGCGAAACGAACCATTCTGTTCCATCGCGGCAGGCGAATAGCTCTTCGCAAGCCATGGTGAAAAGGCGCCATCGATTCAACCAGATTCTGGACTGTGAAGAGCCGTAGACAGATTCCAGGATCTGTTCAGCCTGACTCATCCTGCTATCCAGATGATCAAGCCAGCCATGAAGGGTGCGTGCGTAATGGTTCCCGTTCACGAACCAACGTTCTACGAGGAGAAGGTCGCGTTGGTAGTGAAGCAAGAGTTCAGCAGATGGCATGATGCCACCGGTGAAGAAATAACGCCCCATCCAGTTATCGTCGCCTTCTGTTTCAAAAGGATAGACATACAACCGATGGCAGAAAATGTGAACAAAAAGTTTTCCATCCGGTAAAAGCCAGCGGGAAATCCTCTCCATGAGGCGTTCATGGTTACGTATATGTTCGAACATCTCCACAGATACAACACGGTCGAACAGGCCAGGTGCCTCGAAAGAATTCATGTCGGCTGTTTCCACTTCCAGGTTGGTAATCCCCATCGCCTTGCATTGTGACTCGATGTACTCGCGTTGGGTGGAAGAGTTTGAGACTGCATGTATCCTGGAATCCGGAAATTGTTCAGCCATCCACAGGGAAAGGGACCCCCATCCACATCCCAATTCCAGGATTCGCATCCCATTTTCGATTCTTGCGCGTTTTACAGTAAGGTCGAGCATGGCTTCTTCGGCCATGTCCAGGGTAGAAATCCCTTGCTCCCACAAACCACAGCTGTATTTGAGTCGTTTTCCAAGAAGTATTTTGAAAAAATCGGTGGGAACTTCATAATGCTGAAGGTTGGCATCATCGGTATGGATCGCCACGGGTCCACTTCTTGCTTCCTTGAGGAAGTCATGGAACGCCTCTTCACCGCATTCCAGCCCCCCCCTGCTGAGCTGATGAAGTCTTTTCCTGAGAAGACAGCGGATTCCATATCGAACAAGGAAATCAGGTAACCATCCTCGTTCAGCCAGGTCAATTTTATTCATCATGACTTCCCGCCTTTCGGAAACCAGGGGAAAAATGCATTGGTAGTCTCCTGATACCGACGGTAATCCTCTCCACGGCTGGCAAGCGCCTGGGCTTCGGTAGCGGGAATACCAGTCACCCGGAAGAGAAAGAACATCATTAGAATCGGGCCGGTCAGCGTTAACCAACCATAAGGCGCGCCAATGGATATCGCAACATAAGACCACCATTGCAGCCATTCAAAGAAATAATTGGGATGACGTGAGTAACGCCAAAGACCCGTTCTGCAGGTTTTTCCTCGATTCTCCGCACGAGAACGAAATGAAGCCAGTTGCCAATCGGACAAGCTCTCACCCATAAGCGAGAAAACCCAGATACACAAACCAGTCATGTCGCTTAGCCGTAAAGTATTGGAAGGATGACTCATCGCAACCAACGGAGGTACTGAGAAGAGAAAGACAAGAACACCCTGAGCCTGGAAGAAGAAAAAGAACTTACGTGTGGCATGTTTTCCCCAGGTCTTGCGAAGAGTCTGATACCTCCCATCTTCACTCTTTGTGATGACACGATCACGAAGGATATACAGACCGAGACGGAATGACCACAGGAAGACCATACAAGTCACCAGAAGGGAACGCGGAAGATAATGATCATTCAATAACCCGAAGATAAGGGTAAGCACTCCAACACCAAGAGACCAGCCAACATCGGCCCAACCAGCATTGCGTTGTATCGTGGCCACCAACCAGAACAGTCCCATCCAGACAAAGGAAAAGATGAGCCCCCAGAGGAGAATCCAATAGATACTCATTTTGATTTGTCCTCATCCTCAGGTATTTTCTGTGTTTCTGATGCGAGAGTGCCCCGGATGGCACGATCCGCAATGGCTTGTACCATCCCACTGAATACCAGGTTGTGAATCGGAAGCAAGGTATACCAGTAAATTCTGCCAATAAAACCATTCGGCCAGAAACGGGCTGTTTGATAAAGGATGCATCCTCCCTCTTCCTTTGGGACTGCTTCAAACTGCAGTCGAGCGACACCCGGTAATCTCATTTCGGCACGCAGGCTCAGGAATTTTCCCGGGATAAGTTCCTCGACTCTCCAGAAATCAACTGGATCTCCGACTGCAAGGTGATCAGGATCACGTCTTCCGCGCCGCAACCCTACTCCACCAAGAAGCCGGTCAAGCGCACCACGGAGACGCCAGGCCCAGTCACCCGCATACCAGCCGTTGTTTCCACCAATCCTCTCAACAACCTCGAACACTCGCTCCGGGTCAGCCCTGATATAAACTACCCGGCGATCCTCAAGTGGTTGTCCCGGGAAAGGTTCTTTTTCTGTTTGAGGGCTGGTGGTCGCATCTGTCCACCGGCTTTCAAGATGTCCAGCCTGATCTTTATCAAGCGCCAATCTTACTGACTCCCGGTAACTCATGAATTCAAGGGGTATCCATTCCCGAATACGGTGATCCCTGCAGACCACATCATTCCGGAGACCTTCGACAAGAGGGCGCGCGATCGATATTGGAACAGATGTGACCAGGTTGAGCCAGTAGGAAGACAATCGTGGTGTCAGGACAGGAACTACCAGGATATAAACTTTTCTCCCCATGACCTCGGCACACTGTTTCATCATTTCGGCATAAGACAGGATTTCCCCTCCTCCCACTTCGAGGATTTCCCCCACACTTCTTGGCTCATCAAGGACACCGGTAAGGTAAGCGAGCACATGCCTGATCGAGATTGGTTCACATTTTGAATTCACCCAGCGGGGACAAATCATGACTGGCAACCGGCGGGTCAAATCCCGGATAATCTCGAAGGAGGCACTTCCTGAACCCACGATGATTGCGGCCCTGAGCTCAGTCACCGGGACCGATCCCGTGCGCAATGCCTCACCCGTCTCGAGACGGCTGCGAAGGTGTTTCGAGAGGTTCGTGCCCGGATCACCAAGCCCCCCAAGGTAGATGATCCGTTTGACACCTGATTCAGAACAGACTTGTGCCAGGTTTCTGGCCGCAATGATATCCTTACCGGCAAATTCGTTTCCCGAACTGGCCATTGAGTGAACCAAGTAATAAACAACCTCTATGCCTTCGACAGCGGTGCGTAACGAACCTTTATCAAACACATCACCCGCAACAACCTCGACATCTTTCCATCCACGCCGGGCAAGCTTGCGCGGGTCACGTGCCATGGCACGAACACGATACCCCCTCGTTGCCAGAGCTGGGACCAGCCTGCCGCCGATATAACCACTCGCACCAGTGACAAGGATCTTCAAGAGCGGCATTCCTCCCTTTCACGCACTTGGCACATCAGCCGAAGGACTGCAATTTCCTTGCGCTTGGCCTCAACCTCAACAGTGATATTCTTACCTGTCCATTCACTCGGAAAATCTTCAGGATCGACGAAGTCGTGGTGGCGAAATGGTTGGGGACTTTTCCAGCCACCAAGGGGACTTGATATATGAAAAAGTGGTTCCCTTGTATTCCAGGTGTCCATGGCGGCATGGGTTGCCTCGGAGACACTTAGACCATCAGGAAGGCAACGGTGATGGTGCACGTCATAAACGAAAGGTATGGCCTCTCTCTGGCAGAAGGGAAGCAAATCCGAGGGGGTATATGACTTGTCATCATTTTCGAGAGCAAGTCTTTTCCGGGCTTTACCGGAGAGACGATCTATTCCACGCCTTAGATCATCCAATGCCTTGGATTTGTTACCATAGATCCCCCCGGCATGGATGGTGATCACATCCGCCCCAATCCATTCTGCTACTTCCGCCTGGTACTCGATCTCACGGACCGAGGCATGTACTACCTCCGGACGAGGAGAGTTGAGAACGATGAATTGATCCGGATGGAATGTGGTACGAAGACCATACGCTTTCGCGATTTTTCCTGCTTTTTTGAACAACGATTGAACTTCACTGCCATTGGGTAACTCTTCAGTGGAGTAACCACACGTTGGATGAGTCTTGCAGGGAAGAATCGGTGTCAACACACGAAAGCAGCCAATCTTGTTGTTCCCACAATACTCCAGAGCCTCCTGGAGAGCACAGGCATTTCCCAGACAGAGACGGGAAACTTTTCGGAGGGCTTCATCACGGGAAAGTCTGGACAACGAAGCGGCGGTTGTCGAACCAAAGCGGACAGGAACTTCAGCAAATTGACAACAGAGGCCAAAGCGAATCATGTTTTCCCGCCTGGTTTATCAAGGACGATCTGGAGTACATCGAGCGCTCCTGAGGAAAATCCCGCCTCGCAGTAGGCGAAATAGTATTCCCATTTTCGTTGGAATTCAGAAGATAGTCCAAGTTTGTCAAACTCGTGGTGGTTCATGTCAAAACGATGTCTCCACTCCTGGAGTGTCCGTACATAATGATGCCCCAGATGCCCGATATCCTTGATCTCCAGGGAGGAACTCGCTGTAATCGATGTCTTAAGGATTGGAAGAGAAGGAAGAAACCCTCCCGGAAAAATGTACTTCTGAATCCAGTCACAACCTCGTGAGTAAGCTTCATATCGTTTCGGATCGATCGTGATGACCTGAAGGACCACACGTCCCCCCGGTTTCAGCAGCCGGTCACATTTCCTGAAGAAATCATCAAAGTACTCTCTCCCGACTGCTTCCAACATCTCCACGGAGATGATTCGATCGTAGCAGCCAGTCACCTCCCGGTAATCCTGGAGTTTCAGCTCGATCCTCTTTTCCACCCCCTGCTGCTGAAAACGCTCTCGGGCAAAGGTGATCTGTTGTTCCGATAGAGTGATACAAGTCATCTGGCAGCCATATTTCCTGATGGCTTCAACACTGAGTGCTCCCCAACCACAACCGATTTCCAGTACATTGTGGCAGGGTGATAAGTCAGCTTTCTGAAGCAGGTTATGGATTTTGTTAAGTTGGGCTTGCTCAAGGGTATCATCACTTGAAGTAAATTCCGCACAGGAATAGGTCATGGTCTCATCCAGGAAAAGCTGGAAAAAGGAATTCCCAAGATCATAGTGGTCATGAATATTCTTCCGAGCAGCCCAAGGAGTATTCCGTTTGCTATGATGGACCAGACGATTTCTCAGATTGGAAAAGAAACTGGTGGAAATCCGGAAATCTTCCAGTTCATCACGATTCTCAAGGAGAAGAAGCAGAAGGCCGGGTAGATCTTCACATGTCCATTCACCTTTCATATAAGATTCTCCAAAGCCAATGTCACCATTCACCAGGGTTCTCCAATAGGTGCGCGCTGCTCTGATATGAATTGTGGCATGACGGCCTGGTTGCTTCCCTTCAAACGTGGTTCTTTCGCCATCGGGTTCGATTATGGTGAGTATTCCCTTGGCCAATAAGGAAAGGCGTTGATGAAGCAGCCTTCTAGCGGCTTTTTCTCTAAAAGAGAAACCAGCGGTTGAGATCGTGAGTTGGGAGGCGGGCTCCGGTTTTGAATACACCGGAAGTTTGCGGGAGTAATAAAGACGTGCAGCTTGAGTCATAATTCTTGGCAGAGTGAGAAAGGCATTCAATGGAAACTGGGTTAGTGCAAGAGCCAGATTTCTGGAGGTCAGGGGTCGAGACTCACCCCACAAATGTGAGGAGAGTGAAAGCTTGCCATTTCGAAATAGATTGATCCGGATATCAAGTTTTTCATGAACATCAGAAAACCAGAACTCATATGTACCGTTACGGTCGAAAAAGGGAGAAACATGGAAAACCTTTGATGACCTGAAGCAGGTGAATGCGCCGACTTGCTCAGGATAGGTGAGAATGTAGACGTGACGTTCCCTGAAGGTGTTATTGACATCAGCTATCACTGAGATGATGCGCCGCTGGTCATCGTAGACCAGGTGCAGGCTGACAGGGTTAAAAGAATACCCCCAGATGCGTGGCATGGTAATCGTGAAAAATTTTCTGGCATCTGCCGCAACTCCGGTTGAACGGAGCAGATTCAGAAGTTTGGTTTTGATACTGCCGTCATGACCCAAAAGATAATCAGCGTCATGGATGGAAACTGGCC
>CAYZUX010000102.1:0-19720 GCA_964481775.1 uncultured bacterium
TTTCCCGGTGACACAACAGGAACAGGTTCGTATGCAGCTCTCAGTAACCATGGCCGCCGTGATTGCTCAGCAGCTTCTCCCTCACGCCAGCGGGAAGGGACGCGTCGCGGCCTATGAGATCATGATCATGACTCCGGCTATCGCCAACCTGATCCGCGAACGTAAGACCAATCGCATCTTGAGCTCCATCCAGACTGGTACAAAGCTTGGTATGATCAGCCTGGACCAGTCACTGCTCAACCTGTACAACCAGAAGAAGATCACGGGAGAAGCCGCGCTTTCACGTGCCGCAAACGCCGACGAGCTTCGTCAACGAATGCTCGATTGATCACGAGCTGGAGGATCAGAATGGCAAAACTAGACCCCAAGGCCGGCAAACCCGGTAAAGATCTCAACCTGGATGCTTTGCTTGAATCCGCTGGATTGATAGGAACTCCAGAGGCCGCTCCCCTGCAGGATGAATCGGCGGCGTTAGTCCGTGGTAAATCCCCGCGTGAGGGGGGAGTTGTCGTCGATCAATCCGAGGCGGCTCAGTCTTTGGCCGCGGGTCTTGCACAGGCGGTGAGTCATACTGCTGAGGAAGATGGTCTAATCGAGATCGCCCAGAAGTATGACATGGAGTTCATCCGGATGAGGGACTATGAGATCGATCCCGGTCTTGTCGGCTCTTTCCCGGCTGAAGCAGCCCGCCTATATGGTGTCTTCCCGATCAAGATGGAGGGGAACACTCTGGTGGTGGCGATGAGCAACCCCAACGAATGGCGGGTACTGGATGATATTGAAATCCTGGTCCGCCATCCTGTCCGTGGTGCGGTGGCACGCCCCAGTGATGTCATCGATCTGATTGATGAATACTACGGCAAGGTCGACACCAGCATTGAGAAAATCCTGGAGGGGATCGGTGAGGAAAACCTCAATTTCCAGGTCAATGAGAACGACATCAGCAACCTGGAAAAACTGGCAAAGGATCCGCCGATCATCCGTCTGGTCAACCTGATTCTGCTTCAGGCAGTTAAAGACCGAGCCTCCGACCTTCACCTTGAACCCTATCAGAATTCTTTCCGTATCCGGTACCGGGTGGATGGTGCGCTCCACGAGACCAAACCCCCACCGATGAACCTCTGGAATGCCATAGTCTCCAGAGTCAAGGTCATGTCGAACATGGACATCTCCGAGTACCGTCTCCCTCAGGATGGACGTATCCGCCTGAATGTCGCGAACCGTGAGGTGGATATGCGTGTTTCCTCGCTCCCGACCGTGAATGGCGAGAGTATCGTGATGCGTATTCTGGACCGGCAGAATGCGGTAGTGGGACTGGAACAGTCAGGTCTTACGCCTGAGAACCTCAAAATCCTGGAAAAGATCATCAAGCGTCCCAATGGGATTCTGCTCGTGACAGGACCGACAGGCTCCGGCAAAACCACCACTCTTTATGGCGCTCTGACCCGTATCTACAATCCCGAACTCAAAGTCATCACAGTTGAAAACCCGGTTGAGTACGAGTTCAAGGGGATTGTTCAGGTCAACATCAATCCCGATGTCGGACTGACCTTCGCCTCCTGCCTCCGGTCCATCCTTCGTCAGGACCCGGATGTGATCATGGTTGGTGAAATCCGTGACGTGGAAACCGCGTCGATTGCGATTGAAGCCTCACTCACCGGTCACCTTGTTCTTTCCACACTGCACACCAATGATGCCCCCTCCGCGGTCACTCGTCTGACCGACATGGGAGTGGAACCATTCCTGATCACCTCCTCCATCGAGGCAGTTGTGGCTCAGCGGCTTGTACGCACAATCTGCAAGCGTTGCAAACAGGTTTACACCCCCACCGATGAGGAGTTTTATGACCTGGGAATCAGCCCCGAGGAAGTGAAGGGAGTGACTTTCTACAAGGGTGCCGGTTGCGATGAATGTAATTATTCGGGATACAAAGGTCGTATCGGTCTCTTCGAAGTCTTTGTCCTCTCCAATGTTGTACGTGATCTGGTACTGGCACGTGCCCCCAGTTCCGTCATCTTCCAGCAGGCTCGTGAAGAGGGAATGCTCACCCTGCGCGAGGATGGCTGGAAAAAGATCGTGTTGGGGATAACCACGATCAGTGAAGTGATCCGCGAGACTCAGGACTAGAAGCTTTTCCGGAAAGGTATTGAGTGTCCGGCGGGGTGGGTGGAAGGTGTCTTCCCCCACCCCTTGGCATTTCATCCTGTGCTGTTCAGATTACCCCCCGGAGCAAACCACAGTGTCATCCTCCAAACATCTGATCCAGGCAACACTCCGGACCTGTCTGATGGCTGGGATTCCGGTCACTCTGCTGTTACTGGATCCCTTTTCAGTCCAGGGATTCCGTGAGCCAAAGGTAGTGGCCATCCTCTTTTGGGCAGGAACCGCCGGCCTCTTATCATCACTTCTTGTCGTGTGTAGTCCTTTGTCAGCAGGCAATACTTTCCGGTGCCCTGCACCTGTGTTTGCCCTTTCTCCATTGTTGGGTCTTCTCGTGTGGCATCTGGGGAGGATCTCGCCGGAAAGTTTCAACCAAACACAGAGTCTCCAACATCAATACACACTGTATATACTCGCACCCGCCATCGCATGGATCCTGCTGGTGATCTGTGCATCGAATGTCTTCCGGACAATCCATTCACGGAGGGCACTCTCCGTCATGATCCTGATCGCCCTGGCTGTTGAAGTATCCATTGTCGGCTTGGAGATCACCCAGAACCTGACTGGAATCCGTTTGAATCCTGTTTCCTTGACTGGTGAAATCAACCTTCTTGGGCAGGACCTCAGGGAAAAGATTTACGGAACAATTGGAAATCCCAACTTTGTCGCGGGTTATCTGGCCATCGCCCTATTTCCCATACTGGGATGGACGATCAGCACCGGACGCATTTTTAATGGAACGGTTGGGGTGATCATCCTTTCCATATCGTCTCTCGCCATCCTGGCGACCAGATCAAAAGGGGCGATTCTGGCTCTTATGGCAGGGGCGGCCCAATTCCTGTTTCTGACCTTGAGAAACCGGCGAAGGACATCTCGCTCAACCACCCTGGCAGAAAGAAGGACCAAGCTGCTGGGGCCGTTGTTTCTGCTGGGGATTATCGTTCTCCTGTTGGGGTGGATGCTTGCAGACCAGTCAGCAGGCCCTGAGGAGGGAACTTATTTCCACCACTGGCTTGATACATTCTCCCTGAAAGGAGACTCCATTGCGGTTCGAGCCTTGCTGGCGGAGTGTGGATTCCGCATGTGGGAGACACACCCATGGACCGGCCTGGGAGCAGGACAGTTCAAGGTTCAATTCCTGAACACTCTTGAGAAGATGCTTCATGGTCCGGATGCCGATCTGTATGCCGGAAGGGTCGCACGGCTTCAATCTCTTCGAGCCAATCACCTTCACAATGAGTATCTCCAGGTCCTGGTGGAATGGGGAATTGTGGGGTTTCTTTCAGTCCTGCTTTTTCTGGCGTGGAGTCAGACGATTGCAATGAATGCTATCGAAAAATCACCCAGCCGCCAGGACCAATGGGTCAGAACCGGCTTGCTTTCAGGCTTCTGGGCTGCACTGGGAGGAAGCCTTTTTGACCTCCCATTCCATCGCCCCTCCCAGGCTTTCCTGCTGGCGATTCTTTTGGGAGCGAGCCTGACACCTTTACGGACTGATGGATATCGAAGCCACGCTGGAAGGTGGGTTTCCTTTTTATTCATTATTTTCCTGATTCTTCCTTTATCCCTCCGGTTTCTACGAGATACAGGGATGAGATATGTTTCACTCAGAGAAGTGTTCATTGCGAAATCGATCCTGGAAGGAAGAATCCCAGGAGGGAACAACGAGAAGGCCATGGAGACCCTTCAACGAGCGGTCCTGAGGGTACCGGGAGAGGGGGATTACCTTTTCTACCTTGCTCATGCCCAACTCCATGTCCGCAAAGATCCGAACACGGCTATTACCACTATTCGCCGTGCGTATCTCATCAGCGATGAACCGGAGTTGTCCCTCCTGGAGGCACGAGCCCATATCGAAAAGGGGAACTACTCGAATGCCGAGTCATTGCTGACTTTCATGAATACCCTGGACCATGACCGTCCCGGTCTGCACTACCTGCTTGGAAGAGTCTATCAGGGTCAGGAACGCCTGAGTGATGCTCGCATGGAGTATCTTGCTGAGGTGCGTTTTCAGGAAGTGAATCCAAGACAGATAGAGCCAGACCTGGATGATTCGTTATTACGCCTCGCTTCGTTGTTCGAAGATGCAGGGGATTTTCGTGAGGCGGTTCGTTTTTATGAAAAGTTTCTGGCGCGTAAAGAAGGTCAGATCGCCAATTACCCACTCGCGGAGATGAACCTGGCTCGTATCTACCGGGATCATCTTTTTGATCTGGATCTGGCCAGAAAATACATGAATGAAGCTTTGGAAGTTTTCAGGAAAAATGGAAACCATCCGGAAATACAGAAAATGGAGGAGGAGCTAAGAAGTCTTTCCTCACAGAGACTGGTAAAACCCAAAGGTTGACTTTCATTCATTCCACACAATATAAAAAGCGGCAGTTCCGATGAAAGAACTGCCGCTGATTGGTCCGGTTAGGAACGAAAAGGAGTTTTCGTTCCAGTGCAGTAAATACTCCTGTTTAGCGCTTGGAGAACTGGAAGCGGGCACGTGCTCCACGTTGGCCGAACTTTTTCCGCTCCACCATGCGTGGGTCGCGTGTCAACAATCCAGCCTTCTTCAAAGAAGCGCGATGACTCAGGTTGAGATCACAAAGGGCGCGCGCCAGGCCATGCCGAAGAGCACCCGCCTGTCCCGATTTTCCACCCCCTTTGATCGTGGCCTTGATGTCATAACGGCCATTGGTCTCAGTGATATCGAATGGTTGGCGGATAATCATGGAAAGGACCGATCTGCCAAAGTATTGATCGGCATCCATTCCATTCACCGTGATCTTTCCGCTGCCTGGTTTGACGAAAACACGCGCCGTAGCGGTTTTGCGGCGTCCGGTTCCGTAGTTGTACTCTCCAACAGGCATGATTCCCGGTCTCCTCGATTAAAACTCAAGCGGTAGAGGCTTTTGAGCCTCGTGCTGATGGGTGCCTCCGGTATAAACGCGGAGTTTCTTGATCTGGGCACGTCCCAAACGGTTTTTGGGTAACATCCCCCACACTGCCTTCTCAATGATCCGCTCGGGGTGCTTCTTCATCAGGAGGTTAAAAGAGGTTTCTTTCAACCCCCCTGGGTACCCACTGTAGTGACGATAGAACTTATCGGATCCTTTGTTTCCGGTAACTGCCACCTTTTCAGCATTCAGCACAATCACATGATCTCCAGTATCAACGCTGGTTGAGAATGTGGGCTTGTGCTTGCCGCGCAGAATTTTGGCGACTTCGCTGGCAAGACGTCCCAAGACCTTATCTGTGGCATCCACCACAAACCATTGAGACTGAACTTCGCCTGGCTTTGTGTAGTGAGTCTTGTTGCTCATCCATCCATCTCCCTGATTAGACACAAACGGGGAACTTTACTCGTACCGATGGCCTGGGTCAATCCCATTTGCTTGGCAAGGAAAAACTCAACGTGCCAGTCTGACGCATTGGAATGCAGGGTTTTTCCTTTATGGATTCTTAAGTCATTTGAAATCAATTGGTTATGTTGATCTCAGAATTGGCATGAACCTTTCTATATTCATCGACGAAGGTTCGGTTTGGGCCTTCATGGAAACCTACAAAAGAAAGGAGAGAGGATCGATGTCTTTCAGAGAACTGTTGCAGGAAATGGATCGGATGCGACGTGATATCGACGAGGCCATGGCGGCTGGATGGAGTGTTCCACGTTTTCGGAGCGCGTTCCTCCCCGGTGTCTCGGCCCGAACCTACCCGCTGATCAACATCCGGGATGAGGGTGAGGCATTCCGTGTGGAGGCACTGGCACCAGGTGTCAACCCCAGCTCACTCAGTGTCACCGCGAACCGCGATAGCCTTACGATTTCAGGAGAAAAGTCAGCGCCCGAGGGTGTTCGCGCTGATCAGTACCATCGTTCGGAGCGGTCGGCGGGACGTTTCACACGCACGTTCACACTGCCTTCGGCAGTCGATACCAACAGCATCGCAGCTGAATACAAGAATGGCCTCTTGACTGTGGTTGTCCCCAAGGCCGAGGAAGCAAAACCGAAGTCGATTTCGATTGCGGTGGCGAATTAAGGTAAGACCACTGAGTGGAAAGGAGGAAAAAACATGAGCAAGAGCACTGCTGAAACTACTGTTCCCGCAACTGTCCCTGAAACGGAACTGCGAGCAGCCGAGGAAAAGACCCGCGAAGAGGAGCGTTATGTGGCGCCTGCGGTCGATATCTACGAGACCAGTGAGGGGTTGACTGTGGTTGCAGACCTTCCTGGTGTGGATGCCCGAGACCTGAGTGTTCAAGTCGACAATGGAGTCCTCACCATTCAGGGTAAAGGTTCCTTCGCCATGAATGGACAGGATGCCTCCTATATCTGGCGCGAGTATCGATTGAGGAATTTCTGGCGTCAGTTCCAGCTCTCGGATGAAGTCGATCAAACCAAGATCAAGGCCGACCTCAAAAATGGAGTCCTCACTCTATTCCTGCCGAAGGCTGAGGCTGCGAAACCGAAAAGGATCGAGGTTAAAGTGGCCTAACCCGGATAGAAGGCCCTCTCCTGGAAAGGGGAGAGGGCCTTCCACCATTATGGTCATCTCTATACATCCGGGAATTCGGATCCACAGATACAAATCTTGTTCATCTGACCGAATGATTCTCATTGACCTGTAAATCGAGAAACAGGGTCCCGTGAAAAAGGGGTGCTGGTTCAAAACCCTTGACCCATGGTTGCTTGAGAATCTCTGTATTGCGATGCCAGAGGAAAACCACTGGCGCAAGCTCCCGGATTCGTTGAACAGCTTGTTTGTACAACTGTTCCCTTACCCCCGCGTTGTTTGCTTTGCCTGCCTCCAGGATCAGACGGTCGGTTTCACGATCTGATAAACGGGTCATATTCGAGGAAGAATCCGACAGGAAAAGGGGTGAAAGGAAATTGTCTGGGTCGGGGTAATCAGCCCACCAGTTTCCAAAGAAAAGATCGAATTTCCCCTCTCTTCTCCAACTTGAATAGGTGGCAGCGTCGGTTTTTAGGAGATGGCAATGGACTCCCGCTTTTGCCAGGTCGGCCTGGATAGCCTCCATGGCGAGTGTGATTGCTGAGTAGCTCTCGACATACCAGAGTTCCAGATCCAATCCTTTGATTTGCTCCAAATCTTCCGAGGAGACTTTGCTGGAGCGATCCTCCATCTTCTCTTCGTAACCCAACATGCCCTTGGGGATGGGTCCGTATGAAGCGGTAGCATGGTCCGCGAAGAGAGCTTCACGGAAAGCATCCGGGTGGATGACCGATGCCAAGGCACGGCGTATCTCCACACGGTCGAAGGGGGGACGATGACAGTTGAAGCCGAGGTAGAAAATGTTGAGTTCCTGAATCCGCAGGATCTGTTTTACCCAGAATTCAGACCTCTTCCATTTACCAGCCTGCGTTAATGGAAGCGGTTGGAGGATATGGAGTCTTCCCGTCTCGAAAAGCGCAGTAGCCGAGAAATCCTGACTGGAGATGATAAACTTCAGGTGCTCCAGGTAACGGTTGCGCCATGGATAGTTACGGTTGGGCCTGAGTGTGATGTGCGAGTCATCCACGCGTTCCTCGATCTCCCAGGCACCCAGTGCCTTGGGAGATCGCCCGTATCCCTTTCCTGACGTGACCACAGTTTCCCTGTCAACAATCCGCGCAGCTGGCATGGTGAGCCGTGCCAGAAGGGTTGCTGAAGGCTCCACAAGTTCGATTTCCACACAGTCATCGCCACATGTCCTGACTCCAAAAAGGTTCTCTGCAGTTCCTCCATGAACCTCTCGATAACCCAACACATCCTGAAAGACCCAGGCATGAGGAGAGCCGGTCTCCTTACGGCACAGACGGGAGAAGGAGAAAACCACATCCTCGCTGGTGAAAGGCCTTCCAGTGGGGAAATAAAGCCCCGGATGTAAATAAAATCTCAGTCCATTACGGTCATTTTCGAGGGCTTCCCAATGACCGGCCAATTCACCGATGACACTCCCATTTGATGCGCAACGGACCAGTCCGGCATGGATCAGGCAAACCAGGTGCCCATCCAGGGCGCGGGTGGCATACGCAGGATCGAGATTACTGGGATTTTCCAGCGCACGGATCGAGATGGTATTATTTGAGGTTGGTGGTAGTGGGGCGGGCGCTTGAGTGGAGCAACCGGCGAGAAGAAGAAAAAAGCATATATAGTACCCCGTGGGCACCATGAATCTCATCAGAAATGACCGAAAATCATTCCACTAATTTGTCATCACCGATGCCTTGGATCTCGTCTCCTGTAATCCCAGCCCAGCATCACGGCGTTCGAGGATAGACAGAGAAAGCTCGATCACTTCCCGTGCTTCACCGGGAGACATGGTGCCCACCGAAACCATATCCTGGTCGCGGATGGTGTTCCAGACAAAGGTGAGGCCCTGGAGGGGACGAATCTGACCGGCAGCCATTGGTTTGATGGTGAGGACTGGCTTCTTTGCATTGAGGATGATCCGCTGGATCCAATCGACCTCGACCTGCATCAGAAATCCCATGGCGTTGTATATGGAGATGTAGGTTTCAACATCCAGACCAGTTTCATCCGCGTAGATGATGCTCTCCGGCATGTGGGTGCTCAGACCGGGGATCATTCCCCGTTCACGAACCATGCGGCAGACTGTGGCCATATGCCGAATTTCACGGGTACAACGGTCCAGCAGGGCGTCTGTGGTACACTGGTGTGGCATGAGAAAGTCTGCACCGACCGCGATCTGTTTGTCCAAGATCCGTTCTACCTCCCCTATATCGAGGCCCTTTGCAGGAGTCTCAGGCCCAATCGGAAGGGCGGGGGTTGAAATCCTGATGATACGCTTACCCGTGCGGTCCTCGGCTTCCTTGAGTCCCGCCGCCAGCGCAGGAATGTCGACCATCGCGAGAACCGCATCGACTCCGTATTCAAGAAAAACCTCGACTATGTCCGCGATGGCTTTCGGATTGGCGACACTGTCACGGATGAGCTGGTCTTTTGAAAGCGTGGTATGGCTGAATCCGAGGAACCAGTTACAACCAATGATCATGCGCGGAAGAGACAAACCGCCCACCGTGGTGCGAGGGAACATCGTCATGGGAATCCTCCCTTGTCGAATTCGGTGTCATTCAATCTTATTTCAATGGTTGAAAAACCACAGACTGCCGTTGTTTTGTTCCAGCTGGCAAATTGGCCACACAGATTTCTTTCACTCGAGCAGCAGCCTCTTTGAAGATCCGCGCAGGTTCGGAATCGGGTTCTCCCAGAGTTACTGGCACTCCCACATCGCCGCCTTCACGAATCCCCGTGTATAGAGGAACTTGCCCCAGCAATACAAAGCCGTATTCTCCCGCGAACTGGGCGCCACCACCATGAGAAAAAATCTCATGCCGTTCACCGCTTCCGGGAACCAGAAAGTAACTCATGTTCTCAATCAACCCCACGATGGGAACATTCACCCGTTCGAACATCATCATGGCTTTCTTTGCATCTGCCAGAGAGACCCCTTGGGGAGTAGTGACAATCACCGAACCAGTCAGGGGGAGAAGCTGTGATATGGAAATCTGAGCATCGCCTGTGCCGGGCGGCAGATCAATCAAAAGAAAATCCAGGTCTCCCCAATTCACATCAGAGAGGAACTGGCGTAAGGCTCCATGGATCATCGGACCTCGCCAGACTACGGGTTCGTCCTCCTTTAGGAAGAAGCCCATAGAAACCATTTTAACTCCATAACGCTCGATCGGTTCGATCTTACCATCGATAACTTGGGGAGGTTCTTTGACCCCCATCATCAAAGGCACATTGGGACCATAAATATCCGCGTCCATCAGTCCCACCTTGAGCCCCTGTTCCGCCAATGCGACACTTAAATTCACCGCAACAGTGGACTTGCCAACCCCACCTTTACCTGAAGCTATGGCGATGGAGTATTTGATGTTCTCGAAACTGCCACCTTCCTGAGGTGGCACACCTGTATTTGTCACTTAATCCCTCCTTGATCCAAAGGTTTGCACGAAGACGGCGAGCACCTTATGATGCCTCCTGCCCCCTCTTCAAACCTTTTCCTGAGTTTATTCGCCCTGGAGTGGACATACTAGTCAGGCCAGCTCAGAGGGAAGGTAAAGGACCAGCATCTTCATAGGGTCTGGAAAGGAGAACTGTCGCAAGTTGCACACTGGTCAAGTATGATGAAAACTGCAAATGATCCGGAGGTTGATTCAGAGTGGTCAAGAAGCTCCTACAAGCAGGTCTGCTGATGCTGTTATCTCCAGGTTTTCTTCTGGCTCAAGAGACTCCCAAAAGAATCTACATCGCTGCCGATGAACACACCGACTATTACTGGACTGCCACCGGTGATGCTTACCGCCAGGCTTTTATCGAAATGATCGATTATTACCTGGACCAGGCCGATGCAACCGCAGGCAATCCAACTGATCAGCAGAGCCGTTGGAACTGTGATGGCAGCCTGTGGATGTGGGAGTATGAGAAGAACAAATCACCAGAGGATTTCCAACGTTTCATTAACCAGATCAAGAGTGGACACATGAGTGTCCCCCTGACTGCGTTGGTCTCCTGTGAGGGAGGAGCTCCCGCCGAGGCGATCCTGCGGGGCATGTATTATCCGGGACGTATCGAACGAAAACATGACTTGCGTTTTCATCTCGCGGTAGCCATGGAGAACCAGACTCTACCCTATGGCTTGGGTGCCCTCTGGGCGGGGGCAGGGGCGAAATACACCTGGAAGGGGATCTGTGGATGTGCCACCCGGGTTCCAAGCCCCGGGAATCGTGAACATGAGATCTATTGGTGGAATGGACCGGATGGGAGCCGGATCCTCTCCAAGTGGTACTCCCTCTTTGATAACCGTAGCATTGGTGGGTATGCCGAAGCCCGCAATCCTGTCAATGCCATCAATCTCGTGGATACCAACACAACTTTCCTGAACCGTTATCCTTACAATGTGATCGGAGTGTTCGGACAGGGTTGGGATGATTTCAAAACCGCCAATCAGGATATGGTCAATGCGGCGGTGGCTCAAACCAATTCCAACCGTCGCATCATCGTGTCGAATGAACTCGATTTCTTCCAGGATTTTGAAGCCACCTATGGAAATGGTCTCCCCACTCTCTCATGCACCTTCGGTAATGAATGGGATCTCTATTGCGCCTCGATGGCCGAGGTCTCAGCGAGTGTGAAACGCTCAGTGGAGAAGCTCAGGGCAGCCGAGGCTTTGGCTACACTGGTCAGTCTCAAGACGCCCGGTTTCATGGATGGAAAAGAGGCCGCTCGGGATCAGGCCTTCATGAACCTGGGGCTCTATTGGGAGCATGACTGGACTGCCGATGGACCGGTCCCCCGTGTGACACGTGCCAGCTGGCAGCGAACTATTGCCGGGCAGATCAAGACTTATGTCGATGCGCTTTATGAGGATGCCGCCGATGGACTGGGCGCTTTGATTCAAAAAACCGGTCCCAACCCGCGTTTTTATGTCTTCAATCCGCTCAGTTGGACTCGTACAGACATCGCGGATTACCCCTATAACAATGCCTCAACTGTCCATGTGATCGACCTGTCGACCAGTCAGGAGGTTCCTTCTCAACGCGTCACTGTCGATGGTGAACAGAGACTCAGGATTCTTGCGCCGGAAATTCCCCCCATCGGTTACAAGGTTTTCGAGATACGTCCCGGAGAAGGAACCGGCATTGCTGATGCAGCAACAGTCAATGGTGGGATCATCGAAAATGACTTTTATCAGCTGGCTGTGGCGGAACGGGGCGCGATTACCAGCCTGATCGACAAGACTCGCTCCAACCGCGAGTTTGCTTTGAACACAAATGGAAAATACCTGAATGATCTTGGAACCGGCAGTGGCTCTGTCCAGGTTGAAAATGCAGGCCCTGTTTCTGTCACCCTGCTTGCCACAAGTTCCTCTCCGCTCGAACACACATCCCGGATCACCCTGTTTCGTGAGGTCAGGCGGATCGATATCCGCAATGACATCCATCAGAACTTCTCCGATGTGCAAACCTGGGATTATTCCTTCAACCTTCCATTTCCTAATGTCCATCATGAAGAAGCCGGTGCAGTCATCCGGGCCAGGCTGCTCGCGGATGGGGGACACTACTCCGGCAGGAATGCCCGTTATGACTGGATGACCCTTAACCACTTCGCTGACATGAGCGCATCCGATGTGGGGATCACCCTTTCCAATGCGGACTGTTATTTCTTCCGCCTGGGGAACAGTACACCCACCAGCCTGGATACCACCACACCCATGCTCTCAGCTCTTGCGGGAGGCCAAGTGGATGGCACGAACCTGGGTATTCAGAATCAGGGCGGGGATACGCATTTCCTGCAGCGCTTTGCTCTGACAACCCATGGTGAGTATTCAGCATTGGAAGCGATGAAATTCGCGCTGGAACATCAGAACCCCTTTGTGGCCCGGACTGTCAGCGGAGGAAACGCTTACCCCTCCACTTCACACTCCTTACTGTCGATATCCGATCCAAATATCCTGCTATGGGCCTTGAAGCCGGCGGAGGAAGGTATCCAGCGGGGGATCATTGCAAGGTTGTGGAACCTCTCAGAGTCACAGACCAGTTTCTCGTTAAGCTTTTCTGGTAGGAATATTTCCACCGCGAAGCAGACGACCCATATCGAAACCGAAACTGGAGATGCCACCATCACCTCAGGTGCCCTTTCAGGTACCCTTGTGGGGAACCAGATCAAAACATACCTTCTGAATCTTTCGGACGGTATCAGTGGGATCTCATCATGGATGGTGTACTAAATCCGAATCACTATGGCATCCAAAAAGCAGGAACCTCGTCCTCATAAACATCGTCCACTACGCCATTCCCCACCCGGGGCACCCCCGGGGACCTTGATGGTGGACCCTTCAGCTCCCCAACCCGTCGTCCGTGTTCTCACTTATGATGCCGAAACAGTCAAAGAGTTCCAAGTAAACAATCCCAATGAACTCAAGGATGTGATTGGAAAATACCGAGTCACCTGGGTGAATGTGAATGGCCTGGGAGATCCGAACCGCCTCAAAGCGATTGGTGAAATCTTTAATCTTCATCCCCTTGGGCTTGAGGATGTCATCAATGTCCACCAGCGCCCCAAAACAGACCTTTTCGGTAACCAGTTGTTCATCGTCTTCCGCGCGGTGCGGTTCGATAAGGTTTTATTGTCCGAACAGATCAGCCTGTTTCTGGGTGATGGATTCGTCATCTCATTTCAGGAGGGCAGAGAAGACAGACTCAGCGCCATCCGTGAACGGATCCACTTGAAGCATGGACGCATCCGGGATCAGGGAGCCGACTACCTGGCCTATGCGCTGCTTGACCGGGTTATCGATGATTATTACCCGCCCCTGGAGGAATATGGAGAAAGGCTGGAGGATCTCGAGGAGGAAGTTCTGACAACCCCTTCCCGTTCGGCAGTGGTGAAAATCCATGCTATCAAGCGGGAGTTGCTGACCCTGCGGCGAATCATCTGGCCAATGCGCGAGATGATCAATGATCTCCTGCGAGATCCGATCCCTTTGATCTCTGAGGATACTCATCTCTATCTCAAAGACTGCTATGACCATGTGATTCAGATCATCGACCTGGTGGAAACCGATAGAGAGCTTGGTTCCGATCTGATGGATGTGTACCTGACAGCCACCAGTAACCGGATGAATGAAATCATGAAGGTTCTGGCGATCATCACCACGATCTTCATGCCGATGTCTTTCATCGCGGGCATCTATGGCATGAACTTTGACCCCAATATTTCGCCATGGAACATGCCTGAAATCGAGTGGTATTGGGGTTATCCGTTTGCCCTTGTCCTGATGTTTGGTGTGGCCGTTGGGTTGATGGCTTTGTTCCGTTGGCGGGGGTGGCTGGAGCCACTAAATCCGCCAAGAAGCCAATTTGAACCACAGAAGCCTATGGACTAGTCTTGTCTCTGTCGCATGATTCCAGTAAATTAGGATCTGTTAGTGCGGCTGTAGCTCAACTGGATAGAGCGTCTGGCTACGGACCAGAAGGTTAGGGGTTCAAATCCCTTCAGCCGTACCATTTCTTCCTAGTTGGTCCTTTTTCCTCACCTGGTCTACATTTCCCACAGTCTCTTCTATGATCTTCAGATGGCTAGTGGGCAGGTGGATCTCGAGATGCCAGGGGCTGACAGATTTTTCCCGTTATCCGGATTTCCGCTGCCTTTACAAGCCTTCCAGTCTTATGGGGAGGTTCATTTGTGCTAAATAAAGTAATCAGGTCAGTGTGGCTCTGTTTATTCTTGGTTTCCTTCTCAGGTCTCTCATGGGCGGATGAAGAGATTTTTTATGCACTCTGCCCCAAATCTCTCAATAATCCTTTCTGGGATGATGTCCGGATTGGAATGGAAAAGGCCGCCAAAGAGCTCGGAGTCAAAGCCGAGTTTGTGGCTCCTCCTGTCGCCGATGCCAATCAGCAGGTTCAGAAAATCGAAGCCCTGCTCGAGCGTGGTGTCGCGGGGATCGGTATCTCTCCCAATGTGCCTGACAGTGTCATCGAGGTGATCGAGAAGGCAAGGAAGAAAGGGATACCGGTCATCTGCTTCGATTCGGATTCTCCTGATTCACGGCGTCTCTGCTATGTTGGCACCTTCAATGAAGAAGCCGGTTATGAAGCCGGCAAGCTGATGAAGAAGTTCCTGCCGGAGGGAGGCAAGACGCTAGTGGTCAGCGGAGGAGCAGGAGCACTCAACCACCAGGAAAGAATCGCTGGTTTCGAGCGAGCCATAAAAAACACCCCCATCCAGGTGGCGAGTACGGTGTACTGCAATGATGACCTGAACCGTGCCGCTCAGCTGATCGAGGGATATGCCCTCGCCAATCCCGATCTGAAGGGGATCTTCTGCACTGCCTCCTGGGCCATCTCCGCTGCTAATGTACGCAAGGAAAAAGGCCTGGATGTCGTGCTGATCGGGTTCGATACCGTTCCCGCCGAGGTCGAGCTGGTTCGTGAGGGTCTGATCGAAGGTCTTGTTGGACAGAATCCGGTGAATATGGGGTATCAATCCATTATGACACTCGACAACCTCCGGAAGGCTGGAGCGAAGATGGAGGAGATTGCGGATGATGTTGACACGGGTTGTGTGATTGTGACCAGGGAAACGCTCGAGAAGGCACAGAAGGAGGAGCGCAAACTCCCTTTTGATCCGAGGGCGTTCAGTGCCGATGAAGGTTGCCATTGGAAGACAGCGGAGATGGGCAACCTTCGCATGAACGCCCATTACATTGCCGGCCCCACTGGGGATGAAGATTCCGCTGCCTGGTTGGCCTCTCTCCGCAGGTACCGTGAAATGATCCGGGAGGGGACTTTGCCGCCTGTTCTGGACATGGTCTTTGATGGCAACAGAGCCTGGACACGCTTCTCCAAGGATCTGACCCTGTCGCTCGCGCTAAAGCCTGGAGATCAACTCAAAGTGACACTGGAGGCACGCTGGATCGAGGGTGGAAACCGGCTTGTTGTGGCTTTCGATACAAGAGAGCCCCTGGCTTGGGGGTGGCGGGGCTGGTCGGGAGTCGTGGGATCTGTGTCCATACCAAAAGATGGTGGTTGGCATGAACTCACGACCACAGTGGCAGTTCCTGATCTCAACCAGGAAGGAACAGTGATCCAGCCCATCATAGGGATGGATGGGACCTTCGATCGAACCCGGAGTCATGTCGAAGTAAGAGAGGTCTCCTTCCACATCCCGGATGCTGTCCGGATGAATGCGATGGAAACAGCCGTTGAGAACCTTCCAGCGATGGGGGTGAACCGGGAAATCTATGACCGGGAGGATCTACGCTGGGTTGCGGGGACACACACCATCCAGAAAACCCTGGTTTGGGACAAGGCCTTTTATGATGTGGAGCTGGGAACCTACACCTTCGATAAAGTGCTCGATGATGGCCTGCGTGAATTCGGGGGTTATGACATCGTGGTTCTTTGGCAGGGTTATCCGCGTCTCGGTTTTGATGAGCGCAACCAGTTTGACATGTACCGTGATCTTCCGGGGGGACTTGCGGCCTTGCGTGAGCAGGTCCAACTGGCCCAATCGAAGGGTGTGAAGTTCTTCATAGATTACAACCCCTGGGACACCGGGACACGCCGCGAACCGACATCCGATGAAGAATCACTGGCCGACCTGGTAGCTGAAATCGGAGCTGATGGGATCTTTCTCGATACCATGACTGGGACTGGAACGAGTCTCCGTACTGCTGTGGACCAGAGGAGAAAGGGTGTGGCCTTCATTCCTGAGATTCATCCTCCCATCGAGCAGCTGGGTGTCTGCAGCGGCTCCTGGGCGCAGTACCTGAATGATCCCTTTCTTCCCGGTCTGCTCCATCTCAAATGGCTGGAACCACGTCACGCTCAGTATCAGACGAAACGCTGGGAGACTTCTCACCAGGCTGAAATGGAAACCGCTTTCTTCAATGGCAGTGGGATGATGATCTGGGAGAATATCTTTGGAACTTATAATCCCTGCCCGATCGAAGAGAGGCTACTCTGGAAGCGTTGTTCAGGAATCCTCAGGAGGTTCAAGGAACTCTTCACAAGTGAAGACTGGGTCCCCTTTTATCCGACCCTTTCGCCCAATCTGTATGCACAGAGGTGGAACCGGGATGGAATCTCGGTGGTCACCTTCCTGAACACTGGAGAAGCACTTCAGAATGCCCCTCTAATTGAGGTGGATGAGAAGGCGGGAATGCTCTACCTGGACCTGTGGAATGGAAAAAGGTACCGCGAGACAGTGTCTGGAGGGAAGGTACGGATAACTGGTTCCATCGACCGTTTGGGGTGTCTTTTAGTGATTCCGCTGGACCGGGCCTCGGATGATCTCAGGCATTTTCTGGAGCAACAACAGCTCCTGGCCGGTCTGAAACCCACAAATGACACACGCAATTTCGCCCTTTCGGTTGTGGAGCCCAGAAAGGTGAAACCCACCATACCGATTCCTTCCAATCAAGTTCCGAAGGGAATGACATTGGTTCCGGCGGCTTCTTTCCACATGCGTTTCAAACACATGCGCCGGGAATGTGGAACCTATCCCGATCCGGGAACCCCGAAGGAAAGATGGAAGGAGTTCCTGTGGGGATCTCCCTTCGAGCAGATCATGGAACGGGATTTTGGGGCCATCGAGATGAAACCTTTCTTTATCGATGAGGCGGAAGTTTCCAATGCTGATTTCAAGAAGTTCCTCGATAAGTCCGGATACCAACCCAAGTCCAGAGAGAATTTTTTAAGGCATTGGAAAGATGGGGTAATGTCTCCTGAAATTGCGGATCACCCCGTGGTCTATGTCGATCTGGAGGATGCACGAGCCTATGCCCGCTGGGCTGGGAAACGGCTTCCGACCGAAGCCGAGTGGCAACTGGCCGCGCAGGGAACCGATGGGCGCGAATGGCCCTGGGGGAATGAGTTCGATCCCGCCATGTGCAACACCACAGGAACACACACTCTTCCTGTCAGATCACTGCCGGAGGGGCGCAGCCCCTATGGTTGCTATCACATGTCGGGCAATGCCTGGGAATGGACCGAGAGTGAACGCGATGATGGACATGTCCGTTTCGCGATTCTACGCGGTGGCAGTTATTTCAAGGCCGAGGGGAGTATCTGGTATGCGCCGGGTGGTCCTTTGCCTTGCACCACACACGCGAAGTTCCTCTTGATGGCCCCCAGTCTGGACCGTTGTTCGACAGTGGGCTTCCGTTGCGTGATGGATGTCCACTGATAATGAGATCTCTTTGCAAGCTGGTCCGGAATTATTGGGGATTTGAGGATTTTTTACCCCTACAGGAACAGGCGATAAAGAGTGTCCTGGACCACCGTGACTCGCTGGTGGTGCTTCCCACGGGGGGTGGAAAATCATTGTGTTTCCAGGCCCCGGCTCTCTGTATGGAGGGAGTTGCCTTCATCGTTTCACCCTTGATCGCTCTCATGAAAGATCAGGTAGATGCTCTGCGGGCCCGGGGAATATCCGCAGGATGCCTCAACAGCCTGTCCACTCCCGATGAGCGTCAGGAACTCGCCACCCTTTTCCGGTCAAGAAAGCTGAAACTCCTTTATGTGGCTCCAGAACGATTGCTCACGGAACCTTTTCTTGCCTTCCTGGACCGTACCCGGGTCTCATTCTTTGCCATTGATGAAGCCCATTGTATCAGTACCTGGGGGCATGATTTCCGTCCCGATTATCGGGGTCTGCGGATACTCAAGGAACGCTATCCCCACACCCCTGTCCATGCCTTCACTGCGACTGCCACTCCCCAGGTACGTGAAGACATTGTCACCGAGCTGGGGCTTGAATCTCCCGAAATTCTGGTCGGGTCATTCGACCGTCCCAATCTGATTTACAGGAATCTCCAACGAAAGAAAGGGGATTCACAGATTATTGGTATTTTGAACCGTCACCCGGGTGAATCCGGAATCATCTATTGTCTGAGCCGTCAAAAAACGGAAGACCTTACAGCATGGCTTCAGGATGAGGGCTATTCCGCGGCCATGTATCACGCTGGACTTTCTGATGAGGAACGTAAAAGGAATCAGGATGCATTCATCAGTGAAGAGGTACGGACCATCGTAGCGACCGTGGCTTTTGGAATGGGAATTGACAAAGCCAATGTACGATATGTCATCCACCTTGGAATGCCCAAATCGCTGGAATCCTACCAGCAGGAGAGTGGCCGCGCCGGTCGTGATGGTTTGCCTGCTGAATGTTGGCTGCTCTACTCATGGGGAGACTTGATCGCCTGGAAAAAACGAACCGATGAAACCGACCCGGACAGGCTCCGGATCGCCTTCCAGAAGCTGGAGGATATGTACTCGTATTGCAACGGAAGGGTTTGCCGTCACCGCACCATCTTGCGTTACTTCGGCCAGGATGTCCGCCGGCCCAAATGCGGTGCTTGTGATATTTGTCTGGGACCTGTCGGATTGGCAGATGTGACACGGAAGCGAGTGAATAAACAGGAACCCAAACCACAAGAAGAACCTTCACCTCCACCAAAACAAAAGATGAGCCCTGCGAAAATCAAAGCATTTGAACTTTTTCGTAGTGGTAGTTCTATTGATGCGGTGATGGAAGCGGTTGAGCGGGCACGCAGTACAACCTGTCAATACCTGATTGAATACATTTACCAGGAGGGAATTACCGATCCATATCCGTGGGTCAGCCCACTGTCATTCGGACGAATCAAAGATGTCGTGATGAGATTGGGGGCCTGCCGTTTATCTACCATTCGTTCTCTTCTATTCGAGACTGCCAGTTATGATGAAATCCGCATTGTCATGGCTTGTCTTCTGAACCAGAACCATCAAAAGGATCAATAAACAGAATGCAATTAATTCCCACTTTCCATGCAGTATATGCATTTGGGAAATACTTGCCCGCTTCTGGCATTGATGCCGTCTCCAGAATATCACCAATAAGTTAAATCAAATAAAAGTCTTGTGATCAAGAAGGCTCTTCTCAAGATTATTGGTACAATAGCTGATAATACAAGCGGGACGGTCCCCAGCCGTCAGACCACACCAAGATGCGTGTGTGAGAACCCTTGGATTTTGCCACTCTCACTGGAGGGTCTGGG
>CAYZUX010000103.1:0-19614 GCA_964481775.1 uncultured bacterium
CAAAATCCACCTCGCTCACCCGTTTCTGGTCCCGGCGGATCTCCACATATTTCCGGATCTGGTCCAGGAGATTATCGGGATCTTTGACAGCGGGAATCACAAACTCCGGGTCGGTACGATCCGAGGTCATCAGAATGATGTTTCCCAGTGAAAACAGTCTTTGGATGAAAGGCTGCACCATGGAACTGTCCTTGACCCGGTACAGCTCGAGTTCCTCACGCCGTAAGGAGAAAACCCCCTGTGTGGCGCGTATCCTCTCAGTCGTAAGTTCATACCTCATACAACGGACTTGCATCCATTTCCAGCCTCCGAAAGCGAGTGGGACAAGCGCGAGCACCAGAAACCAAACCGAACTCATGATCGACAGGACGATCACAACCACTACTCCGATAGCCGCGATCAGGAAGTTGCCCGTGTTGGTTAATTGGGATGGGCTCCCACTCCAGATGGTTTCTTCACTCATTGGATTCCTCCATGGATCAGGTCTTTTCCTTCACTCTGAAGAGCCGGGCGCTCTTGGGTTGACTGAATCTGTAGCTTGGCAATCATTGTTCGTCAACCAACAGTATTTGGAAAGAGACCGAGGAGGAATGACCGATGCCATCTCAGAGTAGACTGTCCTGGAAACTCGTATCTCTGAGTCTGTTCATGCTGCTTCCAGGAGTAGCCATGACAGTCTGGGCTGAAGAGCCTGCCCCAAAGATCCCGGAAAAAACTCTTACATTGGATGAGTCCATGGCCGGAGGAAACAAGGTCAGCTTTGGAGAGCTGCTTCCCTGCTCTAATGAGCAGTTGAGTGTGTGGTGGTGCTCATCGGGATGGAAAGTCAGCCCCTCACGTCCCGCTCCGGCGCAGACCGGGAGTGCGGTTCGGGTCAGTGCCGCGAAGAACGAAGTGGAAGCGGTCCAGCTTGTCCTTTTCCCATTCCGTCAAATCAGGAATTTCCAGGCCTTTGTTTCCGAATTGAAAGGTCCCGATGGATCGGTGCTTGGCCCGGATCAGGTCGAGATTCTACGGGTCAGTTATGTTCCAGTCACCATACCCACCGATGCCTCAGCCATGGTGGGTCTCTGGCCGGATCCGCTTCCTCCCTTTAAAGAACCCATCACTTTGAAACCAGGGGAAAACCAATCCCTCTGGATTCGAGTGACGGTACCCAAGGGAGTTCCTGGAGGTCTGTACCTGGGAGATATCCATCTTCAGGGAGATGGGATCCAGGCATTGGCTCAACTCTGTGTGCAGGTCTATGACTTCGAACTTCCCGATCAGATGACTTGTACGAGTGCATTTGGTTTTTCGGAGGAACGAGCCTTCGCCTACCATGGGGTTACTGATCCAGAGCAGAAGAAAAGCGTGCTGGAAAAGTACTGGGAGTGCCTCAGCTCCCATCACATTACCCCCTATGATCCAGCCCCTCTGGATCCCATTCAAGTCGCTTGGCCTGAAATAAAAGACGGTACCGCTATTGATCCGGAGATCTTGAAACCCACTTTCGATTGGGCGGCTTGGGATAAAGCCATGGAGGTGGCGTTTAATGAATTCCATTTCTCTGGTTTCCGGTTGTCCCTCCCGGGCATGGGCGGTGGCACATTCCATTCACGCAAGGAACCCGAATTACTGGGGTTCAAGGAGGATACTCCTCAATACAAAGCCGCCTTCCGAAACTACTGCCAACAGGTCCAGGAACATCTACGCGAGAAGGGCTGGCTGGATAAGGCTTATGTTTACTGGTTCGATGAACCTGAACCGAAGGATTACGATTTTGTGATGAATGGATTCCGCAAGATCAGGGAAGCCGCGCCAGACATCCCCCGCATGTTGACTGAGGAGGTGAATCCGGCCCTTTTTGGAGGGCCCATGATCTGGTGTCCCATCTCACCGGAATTCAAAATGGAGGATGCCGAAGCTCGCCGTCCCCATGGTGAGAAGTTCTGGTGGTATGTCTGCACCGCGCCAAAGGCTCCTTATTGCACACTCTTTATTGATCATCCCGCCACAGAACTCAGAGTATGGCTCTGGCAGACCTGGCAAAGGAAAATCGACGGAATCCTGGTTTGGCAAAGTAATTACTGGACCAGCAAAGAGGCCTACCCTGATCCGAAAACTCCCCAGAATCCCTATGAAGACCCGATGGGTTGGATGACCAGTTATGATACACGTCCAGGTGAAAGAAAACCCTGGGGAAATGGGGATGGGCGTTTTCTCTATCCGCCGGAAGCAGCCGCTCACGGAAATCCCCCGGAACCTGTGCTAGATCCTCCCGTGTCCAGTATCCGGCTGGAAATGCTCCGTGATGGGATCGAGGATTACGAGTATCTGGCCATTCTGAGAGACCGTCTCTCCAAATCCAGCCAGCCTTCACAGGAAAAATCCCAACTACTCGAAGTTCCTGAGGTGATCACCAAGAACATGACGGAATTTACCAAGGATCCCACCCCTATCGAAAAACGCCGGGAGGAGATCGCCAGGGCCATCGAGCGGATCAGGTGACAGTGACCTTCCATTAGCGTATAATATTATATACTGTGTGAATCACGCAGTGCTTCCTATCACCCTTCCCTGATCTGGGAAAGGGCTCTTTCTCGATGAAAGGGTGAGAGGAAAGATGTTTATGCTATTTGGATTATCTCAATCCAAGGGAGGAGTTTTTTTGTGTTAAGGAAAGATGCATCTTTCTTGTTATTTGCCTTTACTGTAATCATTTCACCTGTTTGCGTGAACGCTGAGGCTCCAACCTGTGGCGAAGTCACTGGCCTCTGGAATTTCGACAATGCGGATTTCACCGCCACAACTGGAAATAACCTGGTGATGGTTGGAAATCAGAATCTCAATTCCTTCGGTGCCTTCGGCTTCATCCCCTCAATCGCTGGCACAACACCGAATGTAGTCCGTGTCTTCGCCTATGGGCCTGGAGATTACCTTCAGATGTTTCCCGGCATCGAGGCCAACGGAGGGGGGCAGTATGTCAACCAGTACACTCTCCTGTTCGATGTCCTTTACGCTGAACGATTGAGCCTGCCAGCCGCTCTCTATCAGACCAGTTCCAACAACTCGAATGCAGTTGAGTGTCTGCTCAGTACGGTCGAGGGTAATGATGGAATCGGATTCGATGGTCAGTATGATGGCGATGTGGAGCCCCTGGTCTGGTACCGTATCGGTATCGTCGTGGACTGCGTGGCCAACACGATGAGCAAGTATATCGATGGAATCCTGGTAGGAACCCAAACCCTGGATGGTGTCGATGGACGCTGGTCGCTTTACACTGCCTCACAGAATCAACCTACCCTGCTTTTCACTTCCCCCAACAACATGCAGGAAACCCGGGAACTCTATGTCAACAGTGTGGCCATCGTAGGTTGCGCCATGTCAGCCGAGGATATGGCATCTCTGGGTGCTCCCGGACAACGTGGGCTGTTCCCACCAGTCATTCCGCGAGATTGTGCCACTGCCGGTCTATGGGATTTCGAGAATGGCGATCTTGCCGCCACAGTGGGAACCGACCTGGGGTACCTGGGAGGAGCGGACCAGCTGGTTCAGTTTGGGACAACCACTCAGCTGGGGATTCCCGACATTGGCGCCTCTCCCGCACATGTGATGTCCTTTTCCAATTTCACCCTGTTTGACGGGATCCAGATGTTCCATGGCCTTGAGGCCAACGGTGGAGGAGCCTATGTGAACCGTTATACGCTGATCCTGGACATGCTCTGGCCAGCCAGTTCCATGAATGTTTACCGTTCCATCTTCCAGACCTACGACTACAACACCAACGATGGAGACTTTTTCGTCGGGGATGAAAATGGCATTGGGATTTCAGGAGTCTATGACGGCCAGATCGAAGCGGACACCTGGTACCGTATTGCCATCTCTGTCGACCTCGTGGATGCGAAAATGGACAAGTATATCAATGGGGTCCTGGTGGGTTCACAGACTCTCTCATCGGGAATCGATGGACGCTGGTCCCTTTTTCCCGCCAATGAGCAACGCGCGCTCCTGCTCTTTACGGATGATAATGATGAAACCGCCCCAGGGTATGTCAACAGTATCTCGATCATCAGTTGCCCCCTGACTGCCGCCGAGGTGGCCACTTTTGGAGGTCCCAGCGCGCAGGGGATCGGATTATACAGTCCGACAGCGGTGGGAGAGTGGACGTTGTACTGAAGAGGTTCTTTTTCGATGATATGGTGGATTCCTGCTTTCGCGGGAATCCACCAAACCAATCACAGCGTCGAGTCTATCAACTGGACTGATATCCAGTTTTTCTGATTGACTTACTTCTCCATTCTAACCAATACCGATACTATTCCCAACAAATCAGACCATTTGAAGCCAAACAGACATTATGGGACCCTCACGACCTCTCTGAGGGGAAAAGAGCATGCACCTACTCCTCCAGACAATTCGTAAAAACCAGAAGCAGATTTATGATTTCCTGTTCAATCCCTTCCCCATCTTCCTCATGGTCCTTGGTCTGACCGGGATTGTTTTCATCCTTATAACAGGAGGAGAGAAATCAAACTTCATCGATGAGGAAACATCGAACCGGATCCTGCGGACAGCCCTTTGGCTTTATTTCGCGGCAGGTTGTCTCACCATCTTCTCCCTTCACCTCTCCCTCTCCATTCCTGATGTTGACTTCTCTCACGGTCCCTCCCATCTGCCCTTCCTCGGAATTCTTCCAATCCTTGCGCTGTTCGCCTTCATCCAGCTGAAGCTTTACTCGAATGGGTATGTTTTTTTCAGTGCCGATGATGCCTGCAGGTTGGTCATCGCGCAGAAATGGGCTCGAGATCCTTTCTTGCTGACTTATGACACCATTTGGCTACCCGGACAGTTCTGGTTGCTCGGAGGTGCGATGTACCTCGTTTCAGACACTCTCCTGATCGGAAAGCTTCTCACTCTGAGCTTTGGTATTGCCCTGATTGTGGTACTCATTCGCTTGGCAACTCAGTTGTATGGGAAACTCTCGGGATTCCTCACGGGACTCATCCTGGTGTTGTGGGCACCTTTTGAATGGTTATCCGGCGCTCCAATGGCTGAAATCTACACCTTCCTCGGTATGGCAACTTCGATTTATTACGCAATGAAGTTTTATCAGGAACCGTCAATCGGAGCCGGACTGGGTATGGTATGCGCGGCCACTTTCGCTGCTACATTCCGGTATGAGGTCTGGCTGTATTGCTTGTGCCTCATTCCCTTCGGGTTCCTCGTCTGGCTCAAAAGGAATCACACAGGTTTCAACCGGCTGTGGTGGATGTGGTTTCTGCCTATGGCTTTCCCATGTTTATACTTCCTCCTGAATTGGTGGATCACAGGCAATCCAAAGCATTTCCTGGAAGCGACCCAGGCGGTCGCCCCTGAGAATTGGGGAACCTATTCAGGAAGACTCACATATTTGCAAAACCTTTTTGAGGGTAATTTTATCCTCCTCTTTCCCCTGATCCTGGGAATCATCCTGGTGGATCTGCGTTGCAGAAAAATGATCTGGCTTTATCTGTATTTAAGTTGTATTCCATTCTGCCTATGGGTTTTCAACTTTCTGTTCCTAAAATCTCCCGCAACCATCAATTTCCCGCACCGTTTAATTATGTTTCCAATCCTGTGCTGTCTTCCGATGTTTTCCTTTGGGTTGATATGGATGTGGAGGAACAGAAAACAGCTCAGCGTCATCCTCCTGTTATCTGGATGGGTTGGCTTCAATGCTGTTGATCTTGCAGTTAAAGGACCCATTCCACACCTATCGATGGACATGGAGGCGGTTGATATTGGATTTTACCTTCGTGATCACAGGAAAAACACAAAGACTGACCATGTCTGTCTGTTCCTGGACCGTGGCAATCCTACTGATTACTACACGACGATGATGATCACGGCGATGGTGGGAGGTTGGTGGGAATTTCTGCAACGTACCCATGTGGAAGACCGTGAGAAAGCAGAACAAATTCTTCAGTCACCTCCTCCCGGTTGCTGGTATTTGACTGTCAATGAGAGCCCATTTGATTTACCAGAAACAGAAGCTGTATGGACCGGGAAGGTCTATACTCTGCACCGGGCAGTAGAAAGCCCGTAGTCCTATGACACATACTATAATGCTTGACTGTGGTGATCAGGTGATAGACGATCTACCATAGCCAAACCTTCTCTCTCACTTGACCGCTCCGCTTCCATCCTCGATGGTGTACTCCTTCGTGTCGAAGTCAACCGTAACTTGTGTCCCATCAGAGTATGTGGTCCGCTGCTTGCGGCGGGAGGGATTCAGGAACTCGTGGTTGACCATCTCCCGCATCGCAAGGCGTTCCGCCAGGGAAGCCGCCTCCTTTACCTGCTTGACCATGGTTTCCGATGCACCCGGTCCCACATAGGGCAGACCGGCATTGAGGAGACAATGAAGCCTGCCGGCATCCCCATTGGGGATCCCCCAGCCCCCATCCTCGCCCATATCCCAGGGCAACAGGATGGCATCATGGTAGACCAGGTTGAACAGAGGCACTGGAATCCCCACCGCAGCTCCCCCTCCCAAGTGAGGAGAGGTGGGATAGGGGCCATGATGCACCAGATCAAGCGAGGGGATGGCATAATCCACCGGCTCCTCGGAACTCATCACATACCCGCGTGCACGCAACAGGTCAAAACAGGAAAGGCGGAACCTGGCGCAATCCTCGCGGGTCATTGGATGCGCCTTCTGGAAACTCTCATCCAGATCCACCACTGCAAAGACATCCAGATAGGCTCCCCCGGGGTGGATGCCATGGGCGGCGAAGATGTCATGGTTCCTGCGGACATAACCTTGTGCGAAGACCGCGCTGAGGAAAGTTTGCGGTCCGCCGCACCAGGTCGAGGTTCCTGGCGCCTTGCCATCCGCATTGGTGAATTCGAGGTCAGGACTGTAGGAAACCGCATTCCTGTAAAAATCACGGTATTGGTCATGCACCGCGAAGAGGTATCCGGCTTCTTCACAGGTTTTGACAAACTCACGTAATCCCTCCCAGCCACCCTGCTCCTCACCCACGGGCAGGACATCCGGATGGCCATTGTCATAGCCATAGAAACCCCAGCCATCCAGGTGAACATAGGCATCCTCGATCCCTTTGGCTTTGAGGTCCTTGATCTGTTGCGTCAGAACGGAGAATGGGACGAGGTTATGGTTGTTCTCGATCCGTTCCTTGTTGAAAAGCGAAGCCTCGGGGACAAAGTGGTAGAGCGATCCCAGGTGGACTACTGGTTTGCCGATGACCTCGGCGACATTGGGATTGCGGGCCAGTTTCTCTTTGAGCGATACAAACTGGCCGTTCTCCTGGACATACCGGCGGTAGCGTTTGGCCATTCCAACATAGGAACTGTTCTCCTCGAAGATGTAACGGATACGACGGGGATAACGCAGGCTTCCCAGGCTGGAGAACCAGTGCGGACGGACCGTGGTCGGCCCCCCGGGAGAATGGAAGTAATACCCACCGCCATCATGATAGGTTTCGATGATCGCCTGAACACCGTTGCCAGCACGCACCTGCCCCCACCAGGGCATGTAAAACCAGCGGGATTGAGTGATGCCTCCATTATAAGGCATCTCCCCATCCCAATTGGCCGGGATGAGCGCCCCCTGCATCATGGGGATTACGGTGTAATCATCCGGGGCCTGAGTGTCGAAACGGACCGCTTTGGGCCAGTTCACTCCCTGAATACGTGGTTCCTCGTTGGGCGCGGTAAGTTCAAAGAGAACTTCATTGCCGGTGATGTGTATCCCCAGGATGACCTCCAGACCAGAGGCATCCGGAAAACCGGATAGGGTGACAAGCATCCCGATGCTGTAGCCGGTGCGAAACTCCTTGACCGTACGATTCACGGCTTTGAGGAAACTGGTTTTCCCTCCCGGAAGCTCCAGGTCGGTATCATCGCAGGGGACCATTTCCCAGGTGATTGCTCCTTGGGTTACACATAGGGAAAGATCCTCTTTGGAGAGGATGACTTTCAACCGGTCATTGGAGAGCTCCCATCCCTCTCCAATCTCCTTGAAAATGCCTTGATAGGGTTCCGGTTTTGAAGCCGAGTGAGAAAGAAGCCAGGAACGAACCTCATCGATCTTCCGGTAAAGACTATTAAAGGCTTCCACATCGGGGATGGGACCGGCAAGCGCAGTCTCCAGTTCACTCAGTTTGCGTTCTTTCTCAGCCTGGTCATCCGCTCGGACCGTAACCGCATGGAGCCGTTCGACATGCATTTTCAGGGTATCGATTCGAGGGGTGAGGTCACCTGTAGCACTGACCAGTGAAAACAGGATGAGGGAGCAGAGGGTCATGAGGCAAGGTCCTTTCTGAGGTCGTCTTCAGTGATATCCATATCGTGCAAGATCCTACGAAGAATTTTTGGATGGAGTACCTCACCTGAATGGAAGGAAACCGTCACTCGAACTCCCTGTTCATTCTTATAGATCCGGTGGCTCCCTCGGCTCCTAGCAAGGGTAAACCCCCGCTTTTCAAGAACTCGAATGATCTCTAAGGCAGTAACACGTGGTGTCCGTGGTGTCATACCGCAACTTCAACCGAAGTCAGGTTGACAAAATCGGCTTTGTGAATCTCCTCACCTGAGGCCAAGCGGTCTTCAATATGCAACGATACCACCTCGCGCAGGTTAGTCAGAGCCTCTTCATAGGAGCTCCCTTGCGTATAACAACCTTGGAGCTCCGGGCAGAATGCAACATAGCCATCACTGTCTTTCTCGATGATCGCAGCGAAGTGATAGGTTGTCATGATTTCACCCTCCCTTTCACTCTTAGGGTAACACGAATCCCTTTGATTCAACCAAAAATCACCGTCCCCGCCGTGTACTCTTCGCTTTGGCGGTAACGCCTGGCTTCCTTCGTTTCGCCAACGCAATCCTGAGGACATCTCCGATATTCTCCGCGAAGTGAAAAGTGAGTCCCTCGCGGATTGTTTCGCTGACCTCGACCAGATCCTTCCGGTTCCGTTCCGGAATCATCACATGGGTGATCCCGGCCAGTTTGGCGGCGAGAACCTTCTCTTTGAGTCCGCCAATCTGTAACACCTGGCCTCGAAGAGTAATCTCGCCGGTCATGGCAAGGTCCGCTCGAACCGGAATTCCGGACATCAATGAATAGAGTGCGGCAGCGATGGTGACTCCCGCGGAGGGGCCATCTTTGGGAACCGCACCTGAGGGAACATGGATGTGGAAGTCGAGACGCTGGAAGAGTGTTTCTTTCAGTCCCAGAACCCTGGCATTGGCATGGAGATAGCTGAAAGCGGCCTGGGCACTTTCGACCATGACCTGGCCAAGCTGGCCGGTGAGTTTGAGATTCCCCTTGCCAGGCATCGAGGTGGCCTCGATGAAAAGGATATCCCCTCCCATCTCGGTCCAGGCCAAACCGGTGGCCACTCCGGGTGTCGCAGTCCGCAAGGCTACCTCATTGATAAACTTCGATGGTCCCAGAAACTCCTCGAGCCGCTCAGGGGTGATCACATGCTTCTTTTTGTCCCCTTCAGCCACCCTGCGGGCCACTTTACGTCCCACCGCCGAGAGCTCACGTTCCAGGTTCCTCAATCCCACCTCGCGTGTGTAACCAAGGGCCACCGACCGGATGGTCTCATCGGAAATATCAATCTGACGGCGGGTGAGGCCATTGCTCTTGAGCATTCTTGGAATCAGGTATTTCCGGGCGATGACCATTTTCTGTTCAAGGGTGTATCCCGCGATGCGAATCAGCTCCATCCGGTCCAACAGGGCGCGCGGGATAGTTTCGAGGACATTGGCAGTGGCAATGAACAACACCGAGGAAAGATCGAGGGGGACATCGAGATAATGGTCCTCGAAGGTGTGGTTCTGCTCCGGATCGAGAACTTCGAGGAGAGCGGAAGAAGGGTCTCCACGGAAATCGCTGCCGAGTTTATCCACCTCATCCAGCATAAATACCGGGTTACGGGTTCCTGCGGTTTTCAGCCCTTGGACGATGCGTCCAGGCAATGCGCCAATGTAGGTTCGGCGATGGCCACGGATTTCCGCCTCATCGCGTACTCCTCCCAGGGACAACCTGACGAATTTCCGTCCCATGGCCCGCGCGATGCTTTGGCCCAGGCTGGTCTTTCCGACTCCGGGTGGGCCGGCAAAACACAGGATGGGCCCCTTGGGACTCTCTGTCAGCTTGCGGACCGCCAGGAACTCCAGAATGCGATCCTTGACTTTTTCAAGATCATAGTGGTCCTGATTGAGGATCCGGGTGGCTTTTTTCAAATCGATCATGTCTTTGCTGGTCTTACTCCATGGTACATCCAGCAGCCACTCCACGTAGGTTCTTGAGACAGTATACTCCGCTGAGTTGGGGCTCATGCGCCGCAAACGGGCCATCTCACGGTCTGCAGCCTGACGGGGACGTTCAGGCATTTCAGTCTGCTTCAACCGTTCTTCCAAATCCGCTAGGTTCTCACCCTCATCATCACCCAGTTCACGGCGGATCGCCTTCATCTGTTCACGCAGGAAGTATTCCCGCTGAGATTTCCCAAGCTCTGATTGGACCTTGCTTTGAATCTGGCTGCCCAGTTGAGCCACCTCGAGCTCCCGGTTCAAAAGGGAGGTCAGCAAGTGGAGACGTTTGAGGAGATCTGCTTCTCCCAGAATGTTTTGTTTCTCTTCCACTTTCAAATTCAGGTTGGAGGAGATGAAATCCGCAAGCCGGACCGGGTCATGGGTGTTCTTGAGAGTGATTTGCAGCTCATCGGAAAGTGAGGGGACCAGGCTGATGAACTGCTTAAAGAGCTCCTGCAGGTTCCGGGCAAGGGCGGTAATCTCTATCCCCTCTGCAACCTCAGTCTGGATTTCTGTCACACGTGCCTTGGGGTAAGGTTTCTTCTGGGTAAACTCCTGGATCCGAATCCTTCCCGTGCCCTGGACCAGCACCATCATGGTGCCATCGGGATAACGGAGCATTTTCAGGATATTCGCCGCGGTACCAACCTCGAAAACCTCCGGACTCTCGGTCCCGGTTTCTTCGCTGTCTTTTTGAGTAAACAGCCCGATGACACGGCTGCCCACCAGGGCGTCATCGACCAATTGGATCGAACTGGGACGGTTCACCTGGAGAGGGACAATGAGATAAGGAAAGACCACAGTATTCGCCAAGGGAAGAATCCCCAGCTCCTGGGGAATGGCGTGATCCTTTTGATCTTCATTCTCCTCGGCGGGAATCGCCGGAGATGAGGCGCTTGACAACTCTCCCTGCCCATCTTGCGTGTTCACCGCATCTGGAGTTGGTACAATGGGGGTATCGTTCTCAGCCAATGGTAATGGTCACTCGCGTGGATTGGATTGTTTCCTGGGGCCTTTTAGGCAGAACCGCCTGTAAGAACCCATTGTGGTATTTGGCGTGGACGGCATTCACATCCACATCATCCGGTAATCTGAGTTGAACCTCAAAAAGCCCATATTTCACCTCGGCCTGACGGTACCGGATCTTGTTGGCCTGGCAGGTATCCATACGGCGGCCTCGAAAAGCGATCAAACCTTCTTCAATCACCACCTCGATCTCTTCACTCGCCATACCCCCCAGTTCGATCTTCACATGGTAGGCATCCTCAGTTTCATAGACATCTGTTGGAGGGTGCCACACAGTCTCATGGACACGCAGCCGGGTGGCTTGGGGACGAAGGTAGGCTTGAAATTCAGGGATCGGCTGCATGGGATCGGCAGGATCTTTGACACGGGCTGGAAATACAGTTTGGTTGATTGCCACGGACATCCGGGGACCTCCCATGCGGAATAGAAACTGGGGTAGAATAGTCACTCACTGGAAAAGCGTCAACGATTCGATTCCGAGACAAATCCCCGTTCAGGTACGGGAATTCCCGAGGAGGTTCTTTCACAATGCCGCTGAAGATTCGTTCCAAAGAGGACACTCAGCTTGATCTGATTTCAGTAGGGGAGTGCATGATCCGCCTCTCACCGCCGGGTCATGGGAGGCTGGAATACGCCACCAGCCTGGAGGTCTGGGTTGGTGGAGGAGAATACAATGTGGCTTATGCCCTCGCACGGCTTGGGCTGCGCACCGGCTGGGCATCGCGCCTGGTGGACAACCCGTTGGGACGCCTGGTGATCAATCATGCCCGCGCGGTGGGGATGGATACACGCGAGGTGGTCATGGTCCCTTACGATGGTGTCGGCAAGAAGGACCGTGTGGGGCTCAATTTCACCGAGGTCGGCACGGGTGTCCGGGCGAGTGTCACCATGTATGACCGTGGCCATGCCGCTGCGGCACACCTGAAGCCCGGCGAGATCGACTGGAAGCGGATCTTTTCCGAGCGCGGGGTTCGTTGGCTGCACACCGGAGGAATCTTCACGGCGCTTTCGGATGACACCGCCGCTACCTGCAAAGAGATGCTCCAGGCGGCACATGTGGCGGGTACTATCGTTTCCTATGACCTCAACTTCCGCAGCAAGCTCTGGTCCAGCAAGCGCGCTCAAGAGGTGACCAGGGAACTGGTGCAATACGTGGACTGCCTGATCGGCAACGAGGAGGACTTCCAGAAGGTTCTCGGCTTCGAGGTGGAGGTAACCGATGAGAATCTCCGCAGCCTCCCGGTGGAGAACTACAAACGCATGGTCCGGCGCGTGGTCGAGACCTATCCCAATGTCCAGGTGGTGGGAACCACTTTGCGCGAGGTGGTCAGCGGGTTGGTGAACAACTGGTCGGCTATCTTGTATGCGGAGGGGGCCTTTTATGAGTCGCGCCGTTACGAGGGGCTGGAGATCGAGGATCGTGTCGGCGGCGGAGATGGCTTCTCAAGCGGATTCGCCTATGGTTTCCTCAATGGGCTGTCTCCCCAGGAATGCGTGGACCTTGGCGCGGCTCATGGCGCTCTCCTCCAAAGCACTCGCGGCGACACCAGCATGATCACGCTTGATGAATTGATGCATGTCTTCAAGGGCGGATCCGCAAGAATCAAACGATAGGAAATGATAGGGCGGCTGGAATGGGATCCGGGTCCCATTCCAGCCCGCATTCAAACCAATGCCCCCTAAATCCAAGTACCTCTCCAGTCCTGTCCTCCAGATATTCATTGGTTGCCTCATCTTGCTCGCGGTACGCATTCCCTTCCTGATTCCTGGACTCGGCGCTGATATGGATACATGGTGTGTCGCCAATGTGGCCTCCTATTTGGCCAGAACCGGGATCTATTCAGTCTCACGCGCTCCGGGGTATCCACTTTTTGAGCTGGCGTGCGCCCTCCTCATTCATCAAAGTCATTGGTTTCTCAATCTCCTCACCTGTCTCTTCTCGCTCGCCGCGTTCGTACTCTTCACCTTGATCCTCCGCCGGTTGGGACACAAGGATTGGCTTATATGCGGAACCGCCTTTGCGATGACTCCCGTCATCTATATCAACAGCGTTAATTTCATGGATTACCTCTGGGCGCTTGCGTTTCTATTGGGAGCGATGGTCTGTATCCTGAACTCCACGATTCTGCCCGCTGGAATCCTCGTGGGATTAGCCGCCAGCTGCCGTCACACCTCCATCGTGTTCCTCGTGCCATTTCTGATGATGATGTGGACATGCGGGAGGGAACGGTTCTTTCGGAGAGCCCTCTGGCTTGTGGTTCCGGCGGTTTTGATTCAACTGGCTTTTTTTTCGCTACCGCTTCTCACCTATGGACCAGATCTCCTGAAGGTTTCCAATGGCAATTATCAGCGGACCTTTGTCCGCATCGCGCACAAGGCTCTTGTAGGCGTGTGGGGCTGGCTCGGTTTTCTGGCGATGCTGGGGGCGTTGTGTACGTTGCTGATTCCTCATGCCAGGAGAGCCATTTACACCGCCCCTGTTCCGAGAAACTTGATTCTCTATCCTTCTTTATTCATCATTGGCGTGCATTACCTGATCTACTCCTTTCTGCCTCATGAAGCTGGGTATCTGATTCCCACGGTCCCCTTTGTCCTGATGACACTCTCACTGATCCTCGACCGGAGGGTCTTCTTGATCCTGTGCCTGTGTTTGATGGCATCCCCATTCGTCGATGTCCGCCCCTATATCAATTACGGCCCTATCATCCGCGACCATCAGACTCGTGAGTTCAACGACTCTCTGATGAAAACAGTCATGGAATTAATTAAAACCGATCCGGAAAAGGTGGTTCTTGTTGTAGGGCACCTCACTCCCCAAATGAAATACTACCTTGAGGACCAACCGGAGAACCTTGTCTTGGAGTACACCCTTATGCCGGAGGAGAGAGATCTATACCTCTCAGAGGGTTATCGAATCTTGTATGTTCCGGGCGAACGTGAACTCCACCAGAGAGTCCAAGGATATGACCTCGAAGCCTATGGCGCGAAGGTCCTCGAAGTGAACGACTCCCCCCATTGATCACTTGTTCCATGGGGGAATCCAAACAGATCACTTTCCCAATAACTTGCTGAACTCCTCAGTCAAACACGGGACCACCTTGAAAAGGTCTCCCACGATCCCATAGTCGGCAATCTCAAAGATGGGGGCTTCGGGATCGGTGTTGATGGCAACAATACACTTGGAGGTCGACATCCCCGCCCGGTGCTGGATGGCCCCGCTGATTCCACAGGCGATGTAGAGCGAAGGGCTGACTGTCTTGCCGGTCTGACCGACCTGATGGGAAGGATGGATGTACCCCGCCAAGACTGCCGCGCGCGATGAACCGATCGCCGCGCCCAGCACCTCCGCGAGAGGTTGCAGGAACTCGAATCCCTCGGGACTTTTCACCCCCATTCCTCCCGACACGATGATATCCGCCTCGGTCAAATCGACTTTCCCCGCCGCGCGTTCAAGGGATTCCTTGAATTCAGTCCGGAACTGCCCGGGCGCGAGATCAACCATGAGATGGTTCACTCCGGCGGGTATGGCCGCGGGCTCCGAAGATGGGAAGGCATTGGCGCGGATGGAAACCACATAGTTGGGATCGAGGACCTCGACATGACAAAGGGCTTTGCCCGCATAGACGGGCCGTTTGAGAACCGGATTCCCCTGGGATGAAATCACCTCGACCACATCGGAGACCATGGCCCAGCCCAGCCGTTGAGCGATGCGCGGCCCCGTATCTCTCCCCAGGGAGGTGTTCCCCATCACCAGCACCCCTGACTTCAGTTCCTGAAGCGCTGTCACAATGGCCGTGACATAGGTCTCGGAGGTGTAGTTTTCAAGACAAGGATGATCCACCACAAAGACTTGATCCACTCCCAGGTTGACCGCCTCACCCGCAAGGCCCTCAAGGTCATGCCCCAAGAGAAGGGCATGAACCGCTCCCCCTCTTCCTTCCGCGAGACAGCGCGCCGCCGTTATTAATTGTGAGACGATCTTCCGGATCCGCCCGTTCTGGACTTCCACGAACACAACAACATCCTGAGACATTCCTTATATCTCCTATCTGAAGTGGATCTTTCCGGCAGCTAGATCACCTTGGCTTCATTCCGCAGCCGCTTCACCAACTCAGCCGCTGCCTCAGCCGGTGATCCACTCAATATCTGAGCCCCCGTTTTTGGCGGTGGGAGTTCATACTTCACGATGCGGGTCTTCGCTTGCGGTGGAACGATTCCCAAAGCGGCCAAGGTCTTTATTTCAAGCGGTTTCTTCTTGGCCTTCATGATGTTGGGAAGAGTCGGATAGCGCGGCTTGTTGAGGCTCTTGTCGGCGGTCAGCAGAGCCGGTAGCGGAACAGTGAGCACCTCCGTTCTGCCATCGGCCTCACGCCAACCTGTCACCTTTCCTTCAGCAACTTCGATCCGGCTGACCACATTGATATGGGGGATGCCAAGGATCTCGGCGATCCTCAAAGCCACTTGGCCGGCATTGTCATCCACCGCCACATGGCCGGACAAAATCAGTCCGAAGTCTTCAGTCTTCAGGAATTGAGCAAGCACGGACGCCGTGACCGAAGCGTCACTGGTGTCCAGCCCCGTGGAGTCGATCAGGACCGCCTCATCCGCGCCCATCGCCAAACATTGTCTTAGAGCTTCCTGTGCCTCAGGCGGGCCCAGGCTGAGGAGAGTTACCCTGGTGGCGATTCCCTTCTCCACAAGCTGAATGGCCTCTTCCACCGCAAACTCATCGTAGGGATTCACGATTTTCTTCACACGGGCTTCGCTGGGATGGCCAGAGTCATTCAACTCGATACGCGCCTCCGTGGCGAAGGTCTGCTTGACCAGAACGACTACTTTCACTGACATCTCCTCTTCTTCATGGGATAATCTCTCTCATCAGGGAACGACCTCGAATAAATACCGCTCCGCTTTTACCGAAGCCCTGGCGATCTTCCTTCCCAACTCGACGCGATTCACATGCGGCCATTTGGTAAACTTGCGCAGAATGGAAAGGTGCGTCTTGCGGGTGTCATCGATAAAGAAGGCATCGATCAGGTACCTTGCATGACCCTCGATGACTTCACAGGCATGGCTGGCATGGAAACGGACCACATCGCAATGGCAATCGGCGATCGGATCATGGGCCTCGATCCGTTTGAGAGCACGGAGATAGGCTGAATCAAGGGCATAGATCTGGATGATCATGTCGGAAAGCGCGGATAATGCCTCCTGTTCCTTCGCCAATCCCTCTGGATCGGCAAGGAACCTCTGGGCAACCAGCCCTCCCACAAAAAGGAAGATTTGTTTGGCCAGGGAAAGCGCCTCCGCTACTTCTTCAAGTGGTCCATCGCCGGCCTGGAAAACCGGCGATGGCTCCAAAATGGACGCTTGGACCTTTTGAACAGCATGAGCCAACGGCACCCGGCCACTCAGCGCGCGTTTATAAAGGTTCCCACTGATGAAGAGACGGTTGACCTCATTGGTGCCCTCATAGATCCTGCTGATGCGCGCATCACGGTAAGCGGCTTCTACCCGGTATTCTTCACAAAAACCGTAGCCGCCATGGATCTGAACCGCTTCATCCACCACATAATCCAGGCACTCACTGGAGTACACTTTGTTCATCGCACATTCGCCGGAAAATTCCTCGAGAGTCGCAAGCTGACTGTCCAGGGTCGGGGTTATATCAGTGGAACCAGCCTCGATGACCGAACTGATATCTCCCGTGGTTCGGTAAGCCGCACTTTCGCTGGTGTAAGTGAACGCGATCATCCGTGCCAGCTTCTGTTGGATCAGGGGGAAATCAACAAGCCGGCTCCCAAATTGCTTTCGCTGTAGTCCATAGGTGATGGAGCGCCTGATGGCCTGTTTCATGGCTCCAACCAGGCCAACTCCGAGTCTCAGGCGGCCCAGGTTGAGGATGTTCAGAGCAATCTTGTGGCCTTTCCCAACCTCGCCAAGGAGGTTGCCGGCTGGGATGCGAACATCCTGCAAAGTCAGGGTGGTTGTCGAGGAAGATTTGATCCCCAGCTTGGCCTCTTCGGCTCCAATGGTGAACCCCTGCGTGCCGCGTTCCACAAGAAAGGCCGTGAAATGCTCTCCATCCACCTTGCCGAAGATAGTGAACAGGTCCGCAATCCCCCCATTGGAGATAAACATCTTGCTGCCATTGAGAATGTACTCCGACTTATCGGGTGAAAGGACCGCGGTGGTACGGGCGGCCAGAGCATCCGAACCAGAGCCAGGTTCGGTCAGACCATAAGCGCCAATGATTTCCCCTGTCGCCAGTCCGGGCAGATATCTCTGTTTCTGTTCTGGTGTTCCAAAAAACAGGATCGGTTCAGAACCGATACCGGTTTGCACTCCATGCGCCACCGCGAATCCCCCCGCCGTCCCCATCCTCTCCGCAACCACCATCTGACTCACCAGGTCGAGTCCAAGGCCGCCATACTCCTCGGGAATTTCAATCATCAGCAATCCAGCATCTCCAGCCTTGAGGAGTGTCCGCTTAAGAAGATCACGGTCCAGCTTCTCCAGCTGTTCTCTCACCGGTTCAAATTCAGTCTTCAGGAAATCCTCGGTCGTCTGCACAAATTGACGGTGTTCCTGAGTGAAATCTTCAGGACAGTAAACATCCCGGTAATCCATCTCTTCCAGTAGGAAGGAATAGCCGCATCTGTGCTTAATCGTTTTAGTTGTCATGGTTTCAGGTTCTCTTTCAAAAATAAAATATGTTTACCTTCTCTCTGGATGCAGCTAATGGATAGATCGGAGTCAAAAAAAATTGACTCTACGTTCTCATTTTGACTGAGAACGGAGTGGAGTTCAACCCAAACAACCACTCATTTCAATATCTCTGCCGACAAAATGCGTATTTTGGAGATGTCATATTCAATTCATATGTTAATTATAATGAAATATATCTTGACGAACCCAATTGATGCATGGAAAATGAAGAAATTGGATCACCCAATGAGGGGGTTTGGTGTCGTGAAACGACTCCTGCTGGCATCTCTTCTTTCCTTTGAGGTTTTCCTTATCCATGCCTATCCTATGGTTCGGCCCGAAAAAGACAATTTCACCAAAGGGATCTTTACCGCCTCTGAACTCCTCTGTTACATCCGCAACCTCGATTTACTGACTGGATCCGGGAAAGGGCTTACCTGTGGTGAGGATTCTGGTCCTGCTATGGATCTGTTTTTCATGAGTTCCCGTTGGCACCGGAATGTTGAGATAACTGAAGACTGTGATTGTGATCAGGATTTTGATGGGGTGAGCGGTTGTGATGAGTTTCTCCTGTGTTTAAGTCCGGTCGATGGGGATAGTGATGGTGACTGCCTGGCGGATGGTCTTGAGATGCTGATTGGAACTGATCCTTCGCAAGCCGATTCCGATGGCGATGGGACTCAGGATGGGGATGAGGATAACGATCAGAATGGAATCCCGGACCGGGATGATGATTACGATCAGGATGCCTTGACCAACTGTGAAGAGGCTTCGATTGGCACGAATCCCATCCTGGTGGACTCGGATCAGGACGGATGGCCTGATGGAGCGGAAGTCCAGATCAACAACCTCGTGACCATCAGCGATCCTCGAAATGCCAGCGAAACTCCCCACCTTGTGGTGGATTCACAACCACCTCTTTCTGTGGTCCTGACTTCGTCTGATATCCAACCGGGAAGCTCCATCGAGTTCAACACCATCGTTTCCGCTCCTCCAGTGTCGGTTGTCCGGACCACCTCCGGTGGCGAGATCGAGGATATCCATCTCAACACCATCATTTCATCACCCCCCACTGCAGTTGTCAGGACACTTTCCGATTCGGGCCCTGATCTGGACACCTTCAATACAATCACCTCGTCACCGCCAGTCACACTGATCCGCACTCTTTCTACAGATACCAGCATTCAAACTGATTTCAACACAGTCGCCTCCAACCCTCCTGCTCAGGTGATCCGTGCCACATCACTCGACACGGTCTCCACCGATGATTTCAATACAATCAGTTCCAATCCACCGGCTCAGGTGATCAGGTCCATATCCGGGGGCATCCTCTCACTTCAAGATTACAACACATTCGGTTCGAACCCGCCGGTCCGGATCGAATACCAGCAGTCCGGTAAAGACACAGGAGGTAGATAATGAAAGTAGTCAAATTGGTTTTGATTCCATTGATGGTATTCAGCCTTTCAGGCGCAGCCACAGCCCAGTTCAATTCCGGCAGTGATGGAAGCGATGGACCACTCTTGATCAAAAGTGCGTCGGGAAACGTCACTCTCAATGTTCCTGAACCGG
>CAYZUX010000104.1:0-19614 GCA_964481775.1 uncultured bacterium
GCAGCCATTGAAAGGCGCGGTCACCTCCTGCATTCCCCAGGAAAGACCGGCATAATCCTCCGTACCGGTCCCGCAAATGGTGGGAAATTCCTCATCTCCATCAATGTACATCTTCACCTCCCCCTCGCCCCACCATTCCAGATCCAGCGGACGTACCCCCAGGACACAGCCGATATATCTTCCAGATCCCTCGCGGCGTGGGAGGATCTCGAAATCCCTCTTGAGGGTTGTGGGATTCTCACGGCGGAAAGAGACATGCAGGCATCCGATCCGGTCTGAAGGAACAGGGCCAAGGGTATAGTCGATCTGGTAGTAGAGACGGCTGCCACGATGCGGCATTTCATTCGTCAATGTCAGCCGGGCGCTTTTGGCGAAAGGCATGGGGAGCCAGAGATTCATACCGGCGCGAGGTCCAACCGAATGAACCGCGGAATGATATCCGGTCACCTTACCATGGGCGAATCCCATCAGATCTCCTACCGGGCATTCAATCGAGGGATGCGCTTGCCCATCCCACCAGGCTCGCAGAACCAGCCCACGCAGGTTCTCAGGATCCTGGCGGGTGGTCATCCAAAGATGATGGATCACACCGGGACCTGTGATGTTGCAGAGCTCGACTGTTTCGCCTGCTTTGATGCTCTTGGCGGGAGCACCTTTTCGTCCCACACCAAGATTGCTGGCAGCTTGCCCACCGGCTCCCTTGGCGCCCGTCGGATTCTCAAACGAGATGGAGCGGGACTCGGAGGAGCTGTCCAGGACATATGGAACAAAAACGGGATCAAATGCCTCTGTCCGTACTCCAAATAAGACAATCATCCACAACCACACCATTCGATTCATGCTTAGCCCTCCTGAGAATCTGAACACCGATATGACAGCGCCTATGTTAGCCAGAGATCGGTGATTCGCTATCCCTGGAAATATGGACACGATGGACCAGACTTCATGGGATGAGTAGGATCAGACTATCAAGACTGACTGTATGGGAGGTCCACCATGGGAGTCCAGCTTTTTACAAATGAGACTGCACCTGCATTTGGTGAACGAATTGAGAGGATCGGGCCCGGCACCAAGCCTCTATGGGGAAGCATGGATGCCACCCAGCTGATGCGTCACCTCAGCCGGTCCTTTGAGATTTCCCTGGGAGAAGTGGAGGTTCAGGACCAAAGCACCTGGTTCTCCAGAAATGTCCTGTGGTACCTGTTCTTCTATGCTTTCACAACATGGCCCAAAGGGATCAAGGCTCCCGAGGTCTTTACACCCGCGCCGGTGGGGGATTTCGAGAAAGAGAAGCAGACTCTGCTTGACTCGATAGAACGTTTTCTGACTGCCCTTGAACGTGAGCCAGAGAGAAAAGAGATCAGTCCTTTTGTGGGGCCGACTACACTTAGGGATTTCTCGCGTATTCATGGGGTTCACCTGGCCCACCACCTGCGTCAATTCGGGGTGTGAACCTCACCTGGACCATTGAATTGTGATTTTCCTGCGCTCACTGCACCTCTCCGAACGGGCCCATGCACGTGAGGAGTTTCCCTTTCATCTGCCGATACTCCGCGCGCTGGATTCACTGGAGTTCTCCACACCAGTGACCTTCTTTGTGGGCGAGAATGGGTCTGGAAAATCGACGCTTCTGGAGGGCCTCGCAGCGGTGGCAAAGACTGCCACGATTGGAGGAACGGAGGTCCAACAGGACAAGACTCTTGAACATGCGCGGGCTCTTGGCAAAGAGTTGCGTCTGGCCTGGAGCGCGAGACCCAAGGGGGGCTTTTTCCTGCGTGCTGAAGACTTCTTCGGCTTCGCCAAAAGGTTACGTGGGATGAGGGAGGAGCTTGATCAGCTCGAGGGGGAGTTCGAACAGAACCTGACAGGTTATGGACGGATGCTGGCCACCGGCTCGGTACGTGGCCAGAAGGAGAGCATGGAGCGGTTGTATGGAAAGGAGCTGGATGCCCGTTCGCATGGAGAGAGCTTCCTGAAACTCTTCCAATCACGTTTTATCCCACGCAGTTTGTATCTCCTGGATGAACCGGAAGCTCCACTCTCTCCGCAACGGCAGCTGGCGCTGCTGGTGATGATTCAGGACATGGTTGGGGAGGAGTGCCAGTTCCTGATCGCCACCCATTCCCCGATCCTGATGGCGTTACCGGGAGCGACACTGCTTAGTTTCGATCAGAGCCCCATCCAGCCTGTAGCCTATGAGGATCTGGAGCATGTGAACTTGACCAGGGAATTCCTGAATGCACCGGAGAGGTTTTTGAGGTATCTAAGGAATGCATGAAGGGGAGTCTACCGTAGCCTTAGTAGTTTTTAGGGCTTCGTTCTTCATCCAGTTCTGGTATCCCAATATTTCTCAGATAATCATAGGTGTGATCGTAAAAATCCTTCCGCCGAGTATGATCTTCAATGCTGCCTTCCGGAACAAATATCACCATGCCCTGTCGGGCTCGGGTAAGAAGAACCCGGTAGGAGTTCTTCAAGTATTTCTGTCTTTCAGTATTATTGATTTTTTTCCATTGGGTTCCTCGGAAACAGTGATATTCCCATTTCTCACGATTGAATCTCAGATCACCATCCCACGCAACACATGTCCAATCAAGTTCAAGTCCTTGTATTTGAAATTCTGTCGCAACATCTTCAAGATAGTACGAAGATCTCGTATCACCTTTCCCATTAAGGAACCAATTCCTTGGATCTATCTCAACCTTGACATTGAGTCCAATTGGCTTTAGTCGTTGTCCTTCTGAGGAGGCAATAACGCCGTAGCGTTCTGTTCCTCGAGCCATCTCTCTCAGCCACCTTTTGGCTGTGAGAAGATCGCGGGTGAGGACTATAGGGAATTTGGGTATGATTTTGACGAGAAGCTGGCGTGCAGTTTCTATGGAGCAATCCAGCAAAGATTTTACAAATGACGACACTGCCTCAGCACGAAAAGACCGTATTGAGGTTGCAAGATGAAGATTTGATTGCATCTCAAAATGATGAATATTCTCAAAAAGTCCCTGATCAATTAAATTTGTGTATTCAGAATCTACAAGATTGGAAGAGATGTACACCGACCATTCTGGGTACATTGACCTAAGAACTCGAAACCACTCCGCTAAGCCTGCTTCTCCGGTATTGATTTCTTGTCCACCTCCAATGAGACAAATAATAGTCGCCCATCCAATATGTCGATTCATAACTGATATAAGGAATTCTGGCTCAGACATGTTAAAATCAGGGATTCCCTTCCTCGATTTCATGAATTTCACTGTCTGAATCAGGTCCCACGCCCTTTGCGCTTCATCAAAAATTACAACGTGCTCAATCGGTGCTGTTAAAGACCCTAGGGCATCATCCCTGAAGTGATGAATATTTTGGACAAAGGCCTTGACCTTTGTTAACGCAGTTGATTTATTTAACTTTTTCCCAATATCTCTGGAATTACTCACATCGTCACGAGCAAGAGACTCTCTCAGAACATCAACCAGTGGACCATTGCCTGACAGAAACACAGCATGTTCATGATTTTCTGGATCGTGCCAGGAATTTGCAATATTAAGACCTGCCAATGTCTTTCCTGCTCCAGGCACGCCTGTCACAAAACAGATTGATTTTTTTCTGAGTCTACGAGAATCGACAATTATCTGGGTTATTGCCTCTGATGTTTTTGACAAATTCTCCGCTCCAGCTTCACTCCTGGATATTTCCTCCACACTATGCCCCTGATACAGTGCTTGAGCTGCCTCAACAATTGTTGGAGTGGGACAGTAAACTGAATTTAGCCATTGACAAGGATCAATCTCTGGTCCAGACACACGAGAAATTATTTCACGTAAAAGGAATCCAAAATCTTGTGTGTTGGCACAAACAGGACTGAACAATCTGTCTGAATATTGGCTAAGCATTAACTGTTGGGAAACCGCTTCTGTGGCAAGCAATATAGGTACAATGTTTTTGTCATGACTTTCTTTGTGGAAATTCTTTAGGTCCAAAGCATAATCGAATACCTGGTCATATGCGTGAGATGTGAATTTCCTTTCACCAATCTTGAACTCAATTACAAAGACTATCTGTGGAAACAAGAGTACAGTATCTACTCTTCTCCCCATCCTCGGAATTGAAAACTCCAAGAAGACATCTCCATCTAACCCAGTCAGGGTTTCCCTAAGAACCTCCACTTCTACAACCCAGGCGTTCCTCTGAGACTGGTCCAACTCAAGTTCGCTTTTTTTACTCAGATGGCCAAGAATCTCTTCATTGCTGGTTGTAAAGAAGTCTTGAAATGAGGAATGATAGTAGGCTCTAGCAATGGTCGGCACGATTAACCTTCATACAAAACACTAATATTGACTTTTTGCACCAGGAGGATATGTGATGTGGTATAATATCTCAAACTCAGAGCATGAAAAGACTATCCATATAGTGACCTCAAAGAGAGAAAAATGAAAAGAAGATCCTTTCTCAAGACTTCAGCAACAGGCATCACCGCACTTGCCTTGGGAGGAGCCACGATGGCGCAAGCCCAGGAAACAAAAACCGGACCGGTTGTCATGACTGTGAACGGGCCAGTTTCCCCTAGTGCGCTTGGCATCATGCTGCCCCATGAGCATGTGGTGGTGGATTTCATCGGCGTGGACCAGGTCAGTCCAGCAAGATACGATGCAGATAAGGTCTTTGAACTCTTTCTACCACGTCTGAAACGTCTACATGAACTGGGGATGCGGTCTTTAGCGGAATGTACACCCGCCTACATTGGGCGGGATGTGAAATTGCTGCAGCGGCTCAGCACCGCAAGTGGAATCCACCTACTGACCAATACCGGTTACTATGCCGCGGCTGGGGAGAAGTTTCTACCGCCACATGTTCGTACCGAGACCGTGGATCAGCTAGCCATGCGATGGATCGGCGAATGGGAGAAGGGGATCGAGGGTACAGAGATCCGCCCTGGATTCATCAAGATCGGGGTAGACAAGAGTCCGCTCTCACCCATCGATGAGAAACTGGTCCGTGCCGCGGCGCGTGCTCACCTGAAGACTGGACTGACCATTGCCTCGCACACCACAGCGGGGCAGGCTGCACTCCAGGAAATCACCATCCTCAAAGAGGAAAAGGTCGCGGGTCAAGCCTTCATCTGGGTCCATGCGAATGTCAAGAAAGACCATACGCTCCATCTCAAGGCAGCGGAGCAAGGGGCCTGGGTCGAATTCGATAAGCTGGCGCCGGATTCAGTAGAGGAACATGCCGAGCTGGTCAAAGAGATGCATTCTCATGGATATCTTGGACAGACACTGGTTTCCCATGACCATGTCGGTTACATGGTGGGGTTACCGGATGGGGGCCCGCTTGGTGCCTATGACACGCTGTTCACCGAGTTCCTGCCGAAACTGAAAGCAGCGGGGTTCTCGGATGCCGAGTTGGAGATGCTGACGGTGAAAAATCCGGCGAAGGCTTTCACGGTGGGGGTGAGAGGGGTGGCAGATTAGGCTCAAAAAAAAAGATATTTCACGCCCAAGTATAATAACACTTGGAAGAGTAATCCTCACATCATCCTAATCTGACACACTTTCTGGATCTAATCGAATGAAGCCTATTCCCACGCAGCTGCTATTAAAAAGGCTTGGTCTTGAGGACCCCGGCTTAATCAACATATTTTCAAACAGCCAGATCGTTGTCATGTTCTCCGGTGGTCTTCCTTCGTTGCGAATAAAGGGCGATACCAAATGTGAGTGGCCCCAATCGGCCACAGAACATGAGCAAGATTATAGTAATTTTCCCAATGTTTGTGAGTGAGGCAGTAATTCCCATGCTGAGGCCTACTGTGCCAAGAGCCGAGGCTGCCTCAAAAAGATTCTCGAGAAACTCTGATTTCTCAGTCAATTCAAGTAGATACGCCCCCACCGATAAAAAGGTCAGGTAAAATCCAAGTGCCGCCACAGCCACCCAAATGCGTTCGTTGGGTACAGGACGTCCCCAGAACCTGACTTCATGCTGACCACGGAGAGATGAATACATTACTCCAATCAGGGCTGAGAAAGTGGTGGTTTTCAATCCGCCACCAGTTCCGGAGGGTGATGCACCAATCACCATAAGCACAAGAAGAAGGAGAAGCGAACCATTGGAAAGTCCTCCAATATTCACCGTATTGAAACCCACGGTTGTCATCGATGTCATCGTCTGGAAAAACGCACACATGATTCTTTGGTCAACAGGTTTTGACTGAATCGACGGTTCAGTGATGAAAAGGAGAATGGTTCCGCATATGGTTAGCCAGAATGTCATCCAGAGGATGATCTTACTGGTCAATGTGATTGACTCGACCTTCCCTCGTAACAGGCGCCATACATCAACACAGATGATAAAGCCGATGCCACCCAGATAGCTCAGGCTTGAAATGATAAAATTGATCCAGAAATAATCTGCATAACCCTCAAAACTATTATTGTAAAGACTAAACCCAGCCGTACAAAAGGCTGACACACTATGAAAAACCGCACTCCAGAGCGCATCAGGCCTACCCTCATCTCTAAAAATGAAGTAGAGAGCAATGGCCCCTGTCAACTCTATGATCAAGGTAAATGCGATAACACTCCGGATGAATTTATTGATACAAAAAGACGCAGGTAAACTGAACACAGTCTTGGCGACTTCAGCCCGAGTCTTCCCCAAATCAGACTTTCTGGATAAAATCACAAATGAACCGAAGGTCATATAACCAATGCCGCCAATCTGGATAAGGAGAAGCACAACCAGTTGCCCAAGAAAATTGAGACAATCAGAGATGCTGACAGTAACAAGTCCGGTCGTCGAAACCGCCGAGGTCGCGATGAAGAGTCCATCCAAGGCCTTCACTCCCTCTCCCTTTTGGAGGAATGGTAGACAAAGAACTAACCATCCGGTAATGATGTAAGAAAGATACCCTAATACAACAAGTCTGGCAGTGGGCATCTCATGAAGCATGCTCTTCCATTTCTGTCTGTGCATAATTATCACGTACCTTTCATCTTTATTCGAAACTACACCCTGACACCTTCCTAATGATTGGAACCAATCCCACTCTGATATCCATAGAGGTACTCATAAATTTGAGAAAAAAGGAACTCATCTCTTCTTCATCTCAGGCCTCCTTGAGCGAGGTTGCTTCTATCCTCTCAAGAATCATCACCAACGGGACCAGTTTCAGCCATCAACTCCAGGCTTTCTCTCAACTCCTCGGAGTCCGGGCACAAGGTTAGGGTCTGTTCGAGTATCTTTCGAGCCTGCTCCTTCTGACCCAGTTCGAAGAGGCAGTCAGCCATCCCAGAGGTACATTCGGCAAGTTGTTTCAGGCACAGGTTTCTGGCTTCACGAAAGACATTGAGAGCCTTCTCGGTTTCATCATTGACCGCAAAGAGGAAGAAACCGAGCTCTGACCTTGCCTCAACATCGGTTGGACTCAATCCCATTGAGATCTCAAGAAACTCTTCGACATCTCCCAGGGAGATACCGTCGAAATCATCCTCTTCAGCCGCCTGAATATGAATGGCGATTCTTTTCCACAATTCGGAAAACCCTGGGTTCTGGAAAAGAAAAGACATCTCTTCATCGATGGGAAGGGCCCTTTTCCCCTCGAGATCTTGTAGTTTGAGGGTAGCTTTCGTAAGGGCTTCCTGTAGAGCTTCGAAGGTCTGACCTTCAGAGGGATTCTCGATTGGTTCGTCCATGTCAGTCTCATTCCTCATTACCATATTCAAGAAGAACACCCTAGGAGATTGGCTTTGAGGGGTAAAGGGTGGTTCCGGAAAGCGGTTGCCCCCGGATGGAGAAGGTCATAGAGATCGCCTTCGTAAAATCTCCACTCCTTGTTACAATGGTCCCACTATGCCTGATTCCGAATCACCCTATGTGAAGTTCGTCCTCCGAGGTTTCGAGGCCTATGTTCCCGGTGAGCAACCCCCGCCGGACCCGAACCTGGTCAAGCTGAACACCAATGAGAATCCCTACCCCCCCTCGCCCAGAGTGGTGGAAGTTCTCCATTCTTTCGATCCTGATCGGCTCCGCCGATACTCCGATCCACTCCATACCCAGCTTCGTGAGAATTCCGGCGCCTTGATCGGCGTGGATCCGGACCTGATCATCGCGGGGAACGGGTCTGACGAGCTGCTGGCCATGATTCTGCGAGCTTTCCTCGATCCGGATGATATCGTCACTTATCCCTTCCCCACCTATTCGCTTTATCCAACCCTGACAAGGATGTATGGCGGTAAGGCAGTCGAGTGTCCCGCGCTTTTGGGAGGTCCCAAGGTGGAGCCGGTTCTCAGTACACCCGCCAAGGTGACCTTTATCGCCTCCCCCAACTCACCGGATGGCCATCTGGTTAAAAAGGAGGACATCATCCACCTGTGCCAGGCACGTCAAGGTATCGGGGTAGTGGTGGTGGATGAGGCTTATGTCGACTTTTCGGAAGGGGGCGTTACTGATCTGATTGCGGAGTTTGACAACGTGATCATCACACGAACCCTCTCAAAGTCCTTCTCGCTGGCCGGCTTGAGGGTAGGAATCGCGGCGGCCTGTAAACCCTTGATTGAAGCTCTGTGGGCGGTCAAGGACAGCTACAACCTGGGATCGCTTCCCCAAGCCTTGGCGGTGGCCGCGCTTGAGGACGCTGATTACATGCGCGCCAATGCGGCCAGGATCATCGCCACACGCGAGGAGACCACCGAGGAATTACGGAATCGTGGCTGGCGGGTCTATCCCTCTCATGCCAACTTCATCTTCACCGAGCCGCCCATGCAGAATGCGGGTGCACTGTATCGTGCCCTGGCCGCGAAGGGAGTGTATGTCCGCTATTTCAGCACCGCACCCCTCGATCGCGGACTGCGTATTTCCATTGGTTCGCCTGAACAGATGGAGAGGTTGTTGGCGGAGATCGATCTGTTGATGTAAACAACAACAGCATGAGACCAAGGAGAAATCCCTTGTATCCGGGAATGCGAGTATGGTTGCTCAGGATGGCTTGGTTATTGGTTTGGAGTTACATGGTCATGCCTGATGCCATGGCAACAGCTGCTTCGATGAAGACAGAACTGCACTGGCTGAAACCCGATGACAGCAGTCTGGAGGTTCGTGGGCTGCCGTTTCTGAAAGAGAATGGTGTTAACTGGTGGCGTCTGCCCGCACGGGCCAAGGAAACTGTTCCAGACTATGTCTTCGAGACCGCCAAGGCCACCACGGGAGGGCGGATCAGATTACGCTGCAACACCTCATGCATTGCCCTCCGTTATCATCAAATTACGCCTCTCCAGCCAACACCCAATCTAAGCATCGAAGGATTTGCGGGCATCGATCTATATGCTGATGGAAAATATGTCAGCACACATATCCCCCCCGGAACTGGGACAGCCGAGTTGATGCTCTGCGAGGGACTGGCACCACGCATAAGAGACTTCTGCATTTATCTCCCCCTCTTCTCTGAGGTCAAAGTGGAGGCGGTCGGAGTCGCACCTGGTACCGTTTTTGAGGCGGTCACCCCGTTCGCCAATTCCAAGCCGGTTGTCTTTTATGGCACCTCGATCACGCATGGCGGCTGCGCGGATCGTCCGGGGATGAGTTATGAAGCCCTGCTGAGCCGTCGGCTGAATGTCGATTTCGTGAACCTGGGGCTGAATGGTTGCGGACGCGGTGAGCCAGCCGTCATGGAACTCCTTGCGGAGATCGATGCCGCCTGCTTTGTTCTGGATTACTCACAAAACCAGAAGACGGTCGAGGATCTGGAGACGGCGTATGGACCTTCAATCGACATTCTGCGACATCATCATCCGGAGACACCCATCTTGTGCATCACTCCGATCTACTGGACACCGGAACTGCCCGGATCGGAGAGGTCCAACACCCATGAAGCCATGCGAGAGGTCATCCGTCAGGCTGTTTCTGAAAGATGTAACCGGGGGGATCATCACCTGCATTTAATGGAGGGACACAAACTCCTTGGACCAGACAAAGGCGATGGATTGGTGGATGGTCTGCACCCGAATACCTTGGGGTATTATTGGATGGCCGAGGGATTAGCTCCGGTTCTCGCGGATATCCTGGGGGTGAAGGTAAAACCTTGAAAGGGAAAAGGAAATGGGCTCTTACCCTGGGTGCGGCTTTTCTTTTCTTAGTTGTAATCAGTCGAATGGTCCGCCCCCTCACATCATTTCACCATCACCAAAGAACCGTGCTGGATCGTATCGCTGAGTTTAGTGAGGTGGTTCACAACAGACTTCGTCCGGATTTCGAACGGATTGGTCTTGCCTACCCTCCCAAGCGTATCACATTGGTTGGCCTGAAATCCGAAAAGGTACTCGAGGTTTGGGTTGCCGGCGAATCGAACCAGCCGTCTTTATTGAAAACTTATCTTATCCTGGCCGCGAGCGGAGTCTTGGGGCCAAAACTCCGTCAAGGAGATCAGCAGGTCCCGGAGGGTTTGTATCGAATTGAGTCTCTCAACCCCAACAGCCGCTTCCATCTTTCCCTGCGTCTGGATTATCCCAATGAGTACGACAAGGCCAAGGCCAAACTGGATGGCCGTAGCAACCTCGGCAGAGACATCATGATCCATGGGAACCAAGTCTCGATCGGCTGCCTGGCAATGGGAGATGAGGCCGCCGAGGATCTGTTTGTGCTAGTGGCGGAGACCGGCAAGGAGAATGTCACGGTTATCCTCAGCCCAGTGGACTTCCGGGTTCGGGAGCTGCCTTCAGATATGCCGCCACTGCCGGAGTGGACGGGGGAGTTGTATGAGCGGGTGAGGGGGGAATTGGGGAAATGTAATGAAGGGTGAGGAGTTTATGGTTGCAACTCGGTAATCTATAGTCTTAATTCGTTTATAATCCTCTGAAATCGTTATGGTTAAGCGTCATCACAAAAATGCCTGGTGCGGAAAAAACCATTGTCAGGTATAATGTCTGTGTTGTCCGGAACAGGCGAACGTCGGCTCCATGCCGTGTGCTCCATCAAGGTTCACCTTGAAAGGAGACTAGCCTGTTGTGGGCAACATTTTTTCTTTTGTCAGTGGATTCGTTTCGGTATACCACATACCGTAATCTTTTCCATTCCTTTTATCATCGAAGTCCATAATAAGCCTGTAATGGTTCCTCAAATAGTTGAAATATCGGTCTTCATTCCGCTCATAAAGCCGTTGCAAAGCCCAAAGGATATAATCGATTACCTGCAAGCAAGTCACCTCCGAGGGAAAAGCCGGTATCACCTCAGTGGGCTTGACTAAGGAAATACCAGTGTCCCGTATAAAGTTACTTTGAGCGCGATTGATTGCTTTTTGTAGCGCTGCTTGTCGGGAGCTCTTCCCTCTACGTGCAAAATATATCTTGTTCCTTTCCGACTTGTGTAAAATGCACTTGAAAAGCGTTTTGACCAGATTGTCATAGACAGAATCAGGATCAAGACGCATCCCTTTTCTACGTGCTGTCTGCAATAGTTCGACTAAGACAATCTTACGGCGGATACCCACTATTACTTTGATATCATGCCTAGCAATGAGTTTGAACACCTCCATTCGTACCTCCGCGCAATCACCTTTTGCATGGAAACATCGAGCGGTTTTCGCCAATTCAGGCAGCATGGATGGAATCTCCCTCAGGTAAGGATCATTGAGTAAATCCCGCCACAAGTCATCAAGATCGTCCTCAACTCGATTGGGTTCAAGTATGTGCGCAACCCCGACCATAAAGGTGTTTGACACACCCTCAGTCCCAAGGAGACTTTTTCCTCGCCTCCCCACCAGAGACAAGTCTCCAGCTTCATCAACGAAGAATTCCCGCGAAGTCACTTGTCTTCTTCTCCCAATCACCCCGGCGTGATCAATGACCCCCGCAGAGGCTCCTCTCCCTCGACTACCTCTACCCCCTCCTCGATGGTGAATGCACCCGCATAAAGCGCCTTGCCGGTAATGATCCCTTCGATCTGGTGAAGGCCCAAGTTCCGAATGGCGCGTAGGTCATCCAGCGAGGAGATTCCGCCCGAGGCTATGACTGGCATCGTAACCTGACGGCACATCTCCGTGAGGGACTCAAGGTTTGGACCCACCAAGGCGCCATCGCGGGCAATATCGGTAAAGATGACTCCCCCCGCTCCAGCCTCCTCGCACACCTTGGCGAGGTCAAAAACACTGGTGGCGGTCTCCTCGATCCAGCCCTCGACCGCCACACGGCCATTGCGTCCATCAATGCCCACCCAGACATGACCGGGATGCTCATGGCAAGCACGGACCAGGAGATCGTTGTCACGAAATGCAGCGGTTCCCAGGATGACACGATCAACACCATTCGAGAGATAGCGTTTGATCTGGTCGAGGGAGCGGATCCCGCCTCCCACTTCGATCGGAACACTTGCTTCACATGCGATCTGGAAGATCCAACCTTCGTTGACCGGTTGTCCTGATTTGGCTCCATCCAGATCCACCACATGGATTCGTTTCGCGCCACCCGCGCACCAGGCATGAGCCACCTTTAACGGATCATCGGAGTATTCCGTCGCTTTATCATATTCACCACGCAACAGGCGGACACATTTCCCACCCAGCAGGTCGATCGCAGGTATCAGGATCATGATAATTCAGTTCACTTTCCGGCAAATTTCAACAAAGTTACGCAGAATATGCAGTCCAAGCCGCTGGCTCTTCTCGGGGTGGAATTGCACTGCCGCGAGATTCCCGCGTTGAACCGCCGAACAGAAGGTTTCCTCATACTCGGTCTCACCCGCAATAATCTGCCTGTCATCAGGGACCGGGAAATAGGAGTGGATGAAATAGAAGAAAGAATCCTCAGGAAGCCCATAAAAGAATGGAGAATCCTTCTTCCATTCCACTGAGTTCCAACCCATGTGGGGGACTTTCTTGCCAGGCTGGAATCGTTCGTTATGTCCCTTGAAAACAGCCAGTCCGGTGGCTCCTGGAGCTTCCGTGCTGCTCTCAAACAGGAGTTGCAGTCCCAGACAGATTCCCAGGTAAGGCCGGTCTTGAGCAATGTAGGCCCGGAGTGGTTCCATGAAACCGAGTTGAGACAGCTTCTCTCCCGCAGTGGCGAAGGAACCCTGCCCCGGGAAAACCACTCCATCCGCTTTATCTATCAGGGAAGGATCGCAACAGAGACGTGCCTCGCCCCCCACGGTTTCGATTCCTTTCACGACGCTCCGCAGATTCCCCGCGCCGTAATCCACTATCTCAATCATTTTGCTCACCTGCCGCGGTGACACGGTCCCGCCCCTGTTCTTTTGAAATATACAGTGCCCGGTCAGCTTTCTCGACCAGGACTGATGGTTCGGTTGCATCCGAAGGGTACTCAGCTATCCCCAGGCTGATCGTGATCGAACGATCTGGTTCGGCCTTCAGGAAACGTCCCTGGGCTGTGCTTTCTCTCAAACGTTCAGCAATCCGGATGGCCTCACTCTTTCGTGTTTGGGGCATGATCACGGCAAACTCCTCACCCCCATAACGCGCCACAAAGTCCATCTTGCGGAGTTGGTCCTGCAGCGTATTTCCCACGCTACGGAGCACCTGGTCACCAACCTGATGACCGTACCTGTCGTTCACTTGTTTGAAGTGGTCGATGTCCAGGATGATCAGGGAAAGCTCCTGTTGGAACCTTTCCGCACGGGATATCTCGCGCACCAGGCGTTCCTGAAAGGTCCGGTGATTCGCCAGGCCAGTCAGGCCATCGGTAATCGCCAACTTTTCCAATTCACCATACAAGCGTGCATTTTCCAGGGCAATCGCCGCCTGGTTGGCGAAGAGCATGAGCAGTTCCTGATCCTGCTCGGTGAAGACCCTGGGAGTATGGTCATTGTTGATATTGATCACTCCCAGGACTTGTCCCCGTGTTTTCAGTGGAACCGAAAGCAACGACTTGGAGCGGTATCTTCCTTCGGCAGTGCCTTCAAACCGAGTCTCCTCATCGATATTCCTGATCAGCAGTGGTTTTCCCTCCTGGGCCACCCAACCGGAGATACTCTCCCCACGTTTCACTCGTGTCTGACGGATCACCCAGTCCGGAAGTCCCTCACTCGCACGGATGATGAGGAAGTCACCGGTTTCATCCCAGAGCATGATCGAGCAGACACTGGCACCAGTTACATCGCGGATACCCCGGACCACCAGATGAAGGACTGTGTTGACATCAAAAGTGGAAACCAGGAGGTTACCGACCTCTTGAACCGCATGGATGTTCTTGATCTGATCGCGCATATCGCTCAAGAGCTGGAGGGTACGGAAAGAACTTGCGGTCAAAGAAGCGATCAGGGTCAGGAGATCGATCTCTTCTTCATCAAAAGCCGGCTTGGCGACAGGACGCTCGACCATAATGACACCCGATGCCTCGCGGGTGTCCTCGAATGGAACCAGCAATATGGTTCCCGGTTGGGCCATGTCCATAATCCCGGCGGAGGATGTATCCTTTTCCAGTATGGTTTCTGTGGCCTGGGTCCATTCCTGGGGCATCATGATGATTTGACGAGATTCCCAGGACTGATGTGCCAGTGAAAAGGTCTTTTCATGGTTACAGGTTCCGGTTTCCCCCGCCGCCCCAAGTAACACCAATTCCTGAGCCTGTTCCTGCCAGCCCAGAATGGTCACCGAGTGAGCCTCCAACAATCCCAGTGTCCGATTAGCAGTAAAGGCCATCAGAGAGGCAAGGTCCTGAAGTGCGGTCATACCCACACTCATCTCGGCGAGGGCCTTGAGATGTTGGTCCTTGCGATGGATCTTCGCTAGAAGTTGACCGGTGTTTAAATCTTCCATGGGTATAGGCCAAGCATGAGAACTTTCATTACCATACAGAAGATAGATGAACGTTCCTACCAGTTCCAGAAGGAGGAAATGGAAATGCATGAGCCCATTCGCATCGGTATTATTGGTGCGGGAGGGATTGTCCGAGAACGGCACCTGCCTGGATTTTCGAAGATCTCCGGGGTTGAGATCATCGCTGTTTGCAACCGGTCAGTGGAATCCTCCCGGCGAATCTGTCAGGAATATGGCATTCCAAAGTGGTTTGAGGACTGGCATGAACTGATTGGTGATGAACAGGTCGATGCGGTGGTCATTGGGGCCTGGCCATACCTTCATAAGGAGGCCAGTTTGGCCGCATTGATGGCCGGGAAGCCGGTTTTCTGCCAGGCACGCATGGCTCGAGACGCCGCCGAAGCACGTTCCATGCGTGATGCACAAAGATCCACCGGATTACCTGCGATGATCTGCCCCGCCCCTTTTGGGATGAAGTGGGGCGTATCGATGCGAAGGCTTTTGGATGAGGGATATATCGGAGAACCCTTGACCATTCGTGTCATTTCGATGCATGGCCGTTATCTTGATCCCCACTCACCCCTCACCTGGCGGCAGGATGCCATGCTTTCAGGAAGAAATGTCTTGACTCTTGGAATCTATGCTGAAGTCGTACGGCGTTGGTTCGGAGAGACCCTCAGTGTCCAGGCGACCTGTCAGACATTCACCAGGGAACGTGTGGAGCCAGTCTCAGGAATGCTTGAGCCAGTCCGGATACCGGATGCAGTCTGGATGGTGGCTGAAATGGCCTGTGGAGCCGTGGCCCAATATTCACTTTCCGGCATTGCACACGCAGCTCCTACGGACCGGATGGAAGTTTATGGAAGCAAGGGGACATTGGTCTATGAGATGAATCCGGAACGGATTCTGGGAGCACGTCTGAATGAAGGAGGTCTCAAGGAACTGGCCCTTCCGGACGATGAATCAAGGGGGTGGGAAGTCGAATTGGATTTCATTCGGGTACTGAGAGGAGAAAAGGCCCCTGAACCCTCATTCGAGGACGGTGTGGCCTATATGGATGTGGTGGATGCCACGGCACGTTCATGCTGGAGTGGCTCACGCATCCCCTTGCCACTAGGGGATTAGGGCTTCTTGATGTCCCTGGAGTGATGTCCTTTTCACCCGGTGACTGCACTGGGGATTCCAAACGGGTCTGGTGAGGAAGGCTTGCATGCTGCTCTATGTTGCTATAACTCATCCTGTAGATGGTGAGATCGAGGAAAAGATCGAGGATTGTGTTCAGGAGTGGTATCAGAACCAGCGTTTGCGCTGGGAACTTGGGGGAGTTTTACCATACGACCCGGTCTTGAGGGAGATCGCTATTGATGTGGGAAATATACCGCCGAATCAAGTCGCTGAATCTCTCCGCGTCTGGCTTTCCCACAAGTCTGAACTGGATGAGAACGATTATGCACTCTCGGATCATTCCTCCCTTGAAGACCTGAATCAATCCGAACGGATCGAGCATTTCCGTCACAAGTTGCTGTACCTGCTTGGTTCCATTCGCCGCCTGAACCACACGTTAGGCAGCGAAAGAATGCGTCAGATTGAGTACCTTCTGGGTGGGATCGCTACGGAAGCGGCCGATTTGTTGCCTACTCAACACTCCGTAACCATGGACCCACCCCTTGAGGAGGGATTGTCCAGAAAACTCGATGAATTCTGGAAAAGTCTGTAAAAGGGGAATTAAAACCTCTTTTCGAGGATGATGGCATCCTCCACAGGAGCATCATAATAACCGCGCCGGATGGCAATGGGTTTGAAGCCCAACGAGGAATAAAGATTACGGGCGGGGGTATTCGAAGCGCGTACTTCGAGCAAAGCACGTTCCACATCATTCCTCAAAGCCCAATCCAAGCCATGGTTGAGCAACTTCCTTGCAATTCCCTGTCTCCGTGCGAATGGTGAGACTGCCAGATTAGCGATGTGAAAAGTCTCAAATTCCAACCAGCAGATCAGGTACCCCAAAACCTGCTCACCTTCCAGCCAGACCCATGAATAGCTGTAAGGCGCCCCCAGCTCCAGGAGAAACATTTCTTCTGTCCAGGGGACGCTGAAACTCTGTTTCTCGATCATCAACAACTGATCCAGATACTTTTCCTGTAAAAGGGCGATCATGATGGAAAGAGATGTAAACTGGTTAATGGATCGAAAATAAAGGTTCCATCCTGACATCTAAACCGGTACGATGCCCCAAAACCACTGCAACTGGAACAAGGGCAGAAAAATCTTACCAGCAGTGATGGATAATGACAGAAGCCGCGGCCTCCCTTCCGGAAACGAGAGTACTCCTGAGCGAAGATAAGCAAGCGAGGACTGCCGCCACTCGCGGCATTGTCACTCCAAGGGCTATCGCAATCGCGTGTGCCCTGATGCCGATCCTCGCGCTGTGGGTGGTGAATGCCGAGATCATCTGGTACACAGGCCATTCGACCGCGATCTCCCTTTTCTATCATGTGACATTCACCCTTTTTGTTCTGGCGCTCATCAACCTGTGGGTAAAGCACCGTTTCCCGGGCGCAGAGATCGCTCCGGGAGAGTTCATGACCATCTATGTCATGCTCTCCGTGGCGGGAACCCTTTGCAGCCATGATCTACTCCAGATCCTCATCCCTTTGATCGCTTACCCTAAATTCGCGGCCAATCCCCAAAATCTCTGGGAGCAAACCCTAATCCCACACCTGAAACCCTGGGCCATCCTCGATGACAAGGAAGCCATGACCGCCCTGGCTCTTGGGAATGCCTCGATTTACCGTTGGCAGGCGCTGCTTGCCTGGGTTAAACCTCTCCTTTTCTGGGGCCTGTTCCTGATGGCTCTCATGTTCGCATTGCTTTTTCTCAACGCGCTGCTTCGAAAGCAGTGGACGGAGAAGGAACGTTTGAGTTTCCCCATTATTCAGATCCCCATGATGATCTCCTCGGATCTTCCCGCACTCCTGAAAAATCGACTCTTCTGGTATGCCTTTGGGATCGCGGCTTTCATCGACACTCTCAATGGCCTGGCTTTCTTCTTCCCCAGCCTTCCGTTTATTCCCATCGTAAAGGCATTCCTCTTTCGGGACTATTTCCTTGAACGTCCCTGGAATGCGATTGCCAACACCGAGGTTCACCTGTACCCGTTTGTCATCGGTCTGGCCTATTTTCTGCCGACCGATCTGGCCTTCAGTTGCTGGTTCTTTTTTATCCTGTTCAAGCTGGAGTTGGTGATCGCTTCTCAGCTGGGAATCCAGGACCTGCCCGGATTCCCCTTTGTGGTGGAACAGTCGGGGGGAGCCTACATGGCCTTGGGACTCCTGGCTTTGTGGGTCTCCAGGCGCCATTTTGTGGGCGTATGGCGAACTATCTGGAAGCAACCGGGGGGCCTGGATGAGAGCGGGGAAGCAATGAGTTACCGGTCCGCGGCGATGGGATTCCTGATCTGCGTGATCTATCTCATCACCTGTGGGTGCCTGTTGGGGGCTTCCGTGTGGATGATGATCGCTTTCTTCATGATCTTCTTTCTCTATTCTCTGGCCATTGCACGAATGCGTGCCGAGCTGGGACCTCCCGCGCATGATCTTCATGCGATGGGTCCCGAAGTGATTCTCACGAATCTGCTGGGAACCCAGGGGATGGCTAAAGGGAACCTGGCCACTTTCTCTCTCTTTTTCTGGTTTAACCGGGCCTACCGGGCCCACTTCTCGGCACACAGCATGGAGGGTTTCAAGACCGCCCAGCTCTACCGCCTGACAGCACGTTCCATGATGGTGGCCATGGCCATTGCCCTTGTGGTGGGGTGCCTGTCGGCCTACTGGGCCTTGTTACACAACTTTTATGTCTATGGTTACAGCGGAGGTCCCGCTGGGGATGCCTTTTCGTCGGAGAGCTGGAACCGGATGGCCGCCTGGGTGGTGTTACCACAGCAACCCAAGGTAGCCGCCAGCATCGCCACTGGAATCGGGATGGTAGTGGCTCTGTTGCTGGGGGCTCTGCGGATGAAATTCACCTGGTGGCTGTGGCACCCGGTGGGATATGCCACGTGTTCGAGCTGGTCCATGGAAAGGCTCTGGATGCCCCTTTTCCTGGGTTGGCTGATCAAGTTGTTGATCACCCGTTATGGCGGGGCGCGTGCCTACAGCCGTCTGCTCCCCTTCTTCGTGGGGCTGGTCATGGGCGAGTTTGTCGTGGGGAGCCTCTGGAGTATCTTCGGAGGAATCGTGGGAATCCGCGTGTACCATTTCTGGGGCGGATGAAGCTGTGGCTGATCACCCTGTGACCCCAGCTCCCTTTCGAGCAGCGACTCCCCGTGCGATGGCGATTGCCTGCGCTCTGACTCCACTCCTGGCACTGTGGGTTGTCAATTCCGAGTTCATCTGGTGGAACTGCGCCTCCACCGCGATCTCGCTGTTCATGCATGTCATATTCCCCCTCTTTTTCATCGCCCTGCTGAACCTCTGGCTGGAGAAGCGTTATCCCAGCGCCGCGCTTTCCCCCGGAGAGATCATGACCATCTATGTCATGCTCTCGGTGGCAGGAACCATGTGCAGTCATGACTTCATCCAGATCATTGTTCCGATGCTGGCTTACCCCGTGTTCGCCGCGAATCCTCAGAACCGTTGGGGCGAGATCCTGCTCCCTCACCTCAAGGAATGGGCCCTGATCACTGACAAGGATATCTGCACAGCGATGGCGCTGGGGAATGCTTCACTCTTTACCCGGGAATCCCTTGCTGCATTGGCCAAGCCATTCCTTTTCTGGAGCTTCTTCACGTTATTGCTCATGTTCTCGTTGCTTTTCCTCAACTGCCTCCTCCGGAAGCAATGGACTGAACAGGAACGCCTTTC
>CAYZUX010000105.1:0-19506 GCA_964481775.1 uncultured bacterium
CGGCTAAGGAGGATTTTCTTTTGCTTTTCTTTATTTCAGGGGCATTGCCTCTAGAACTCCATCGACTCGCCGGGTTTGAGAATGACGGGTTTGACTCCCTGCTCCATGGCTCCCTTGGCAAACACGGCCGGGTCCTGGGTAATGGGCGGGAAGGTGTTGAAATGCATCGGGATCACAACACGCGGGTGGATCAGACGGCACGCCTCAATCGCATCATCGATGCCCATCGTGAAATGGTCGCCGATGGGGACCAGGGCCACATCAATGGGACCATTGCGGCGGGAGATCAGTTCCAGATCTGAGAAAAGGCAAGTGTCTCCCAGGTGGTACACTGTTTTTCCTTCCAGGGTGAGGAGAATACCGGTGGGCATTCCGGTGTAGACAAAGCTCTCCTTGTCCTGAAAGGAGCTGCTGTGCCAGGCTTGGACCAATTTTACGGCTCCCCATCCCAGGTCGAAACGTCCCCCGATGTTCATCGCCACCGCCTCGGCGCCCTGTTGTTGGCAGAGAGTGGCCAGTTCATAGGTCGCCACAACGGGAGCATTGTCCCTTCGGGCAATCGTCACGGCATCACCCAGATGATCCCCATGGCCATGGGAGACCAGGATGGCCGAAATCCTGGGGATCTGGTCCACTGTGTGACTTGCAACAGGATTGCCGGTCAGGAATGGATCGATCATGGCTCGATGCTGCCCTGTCTCCAGAAGGAAACAGGCGTGTCCGCAAAATGTGAGCTTGGGCATAAGAGCGTTCCTTTCTAAAAAAATAAATCGGTGGTCTCCGTCAGTTCACATTATCCGGAACAGATGGTTCACAGAATAGTCCGGCCGTTACAAAAACAAATGTCCACGCTCTTTTCATATTAAGGCCCCACTCCCCATTGCCAAGGTAGAGGCCGGGGGGGGAAACGTGAATCCTTGACAGGTCACTCACCCTCCCTAGAATCTGAGAACAACCGGGCCTTGAGAGGGTATATCCATTCAAGGCGGGATGTATCCTTTGGAAAGACTGGTCCCGAACAGGCTTCGCATGCACTCTTCTCATATGGCTTCCCTGCTACCCCGCAAACCGGTTGCACCACGCTATCCGGAATTGCATGAAGCTGCCTCCCTGGTAACCGAAGAACTGGAGACGGTACGCACACTCATCTCAGAGCGTGTTTTTCTCGAGGAGAGTTTTGGTGAATTACTGGCAGCCACCGGTGAAAGAATGAGCTGGGAGCAGGTTTCCCTGCCGGGATGGCTGGAGCAGATGCGGGTGGATGGTGCACCTGGCGAGACACTCATTGACCGCATGTCGCGTCATCTTCTCGCACAGGGAGGCAAACTCTTCAGGGCCACTTTGATCCTGCTTTCAGTGAGGGCTTTGACTCCCAACGAGGAACGTGGCCCGAAGCTCGCGGCGGCGATGGAACTCATCCATTTGGCCACTTTGCTTCATGATGATGTCATCGACCGTGCCGAGGTACGCCGTGGACGTCCATCCCTGCCATCGGTTTTTGATAACTCTCCCACAGTGCTGATGGGGGACCACCTGTTTGCCCGCGCTTTTGAGTTGATCGCCGAGTGCGGTCACCTGGGGATCATCTCCTCCTCCTGCCGGGCCACCTCCGCCATGTGCCGTGGAGAGATCGAGCAGCTGCAGTGGATTCACCATGCCGATGTGACTGAAGCAATCTATTTCCGCCTGATCGAAAGGAAAACCGCCGCTTTGATGGGCTCCTGCACGGAATCAGCCGCATTGCTTTGCGGGCACCACAAAGACCGGGGTGAGTGGTACCGTTTCGGGTTGACCTTGGGGCTTTTGTTCCAGATGACTGACGACCTGCTTGATTTTACCGGCGATGAACTTGTTTTTGGCAAGCAGACAGGAAGTGACGCGGCGGCGGGCAAATACACCCTCCCGCTGATCCTGCTCCGCAACTGCCTGGGGAGCCCTCAGGCACTGCAAGCTTTCCTGGATTCCGCCTCCACACCCCTGGTTATCCGGGAACGATTGGCGAATCTGGGAGTTTTTCAGGAAGTCCGGCGCCGGCTGGGAGAGTTGGCTGACACCTGCAGAAACATCCTTGCCGGTCTATCAACCCACTGCCAGGACCGTGAGGCAGTCGCCTGCCTGGAGGAACTGGTGGATTTTGTCGTATCCAGAGATCACTGAGGGGATGAATTCAAATATCACTGGACTGGACCGGAAACCTCAACCCAGCAGTTCGCCTCGCGCGACCGTTACAGCCTTTCCACCCAGCACCACACGGTCCGCTCGATTCTCCACACGAACTTCCCCCCCGCGTGCAGAGGCCTGGTAAGCAAGAAACGAATTCTTTCCCAGCCGCTCTCCCCAGTAAGGTCCCAGGCAACAATGAGCCGCTCCTGTTACCGGATCCTCCGGAATCCCGGCTTTTGGCGCGAAAAAGCGTGAGATGAAATCGTATTCCTGAACTTCCGGACGGCTGGTTACAATGATCCCCAATGAATCCCACCCCTGGATAGCCTGCATATCGGGTTGCAGGTTCCTGACAAGCTCTTCAGAAGCAAGTTCAGCCAGGAGCGCAAACCGGTGCTTCCTCACTTGGACTATGTTGGAAGGGGCCACGCCAAGAGCTTCGGATAGTCCTGGCGGTGGGGCAGTTTCCAAGGGGGGATCAGCAGGGAAATCCAGTTCGATCCACTCTCCACTCCGGTCAGCGGTCAATACTCCACTGCGGGTATGGAAGACGGCGGTCGCATTGTGAGGTATACGGCCAAGTTCCCAGAGTGCATGAGCCGAAGCCAGGGTGGCATGACCACACAGATCTACCTCGATCCTTGGGGTAAACCAGCGAAGGCTGAAACCCTGATTCAAGGGGAGTAGAAACGCTGTCTCGGAAAGGTTCATCTCCGCGGCCACAGATTGCATCCACTCGTTACTCGCAGGGGATGAAAGGGGACAGACTGCGGCAGGATTGCCCGCAAAGGGATGCGAGGTAAACGCATCCACGACAAGGTAAGGGGTGGTCATGGGAAAATCGTTTGATGGGAGGAAATCTGTGGATAGGGTAATGAGAAAGAAGCAGCCCTTTACACACACCTACCCTGCAGCACGGCTGGCCTCGCGTGCATGTGACACCACTAGCCGCTCCTCAGCTCTTTTGTGCTGATGATGGCTCATCTGGTGAACAAGCTGGCTTGCACAGTTGGTGCAGATTCCCGGTTCTGAGCACATCCACCGGAGTGGGAAAGGAACACGGATCTTTCCCCACAGAAACTCACCGCCACACCAACGACACCGAACAACTCGACGAGTCGAGCTCAATAGCCCCATTTTCATCCCTCCAGCTGAACACGTTTTCCCCTAGCCCGTTCAACCGTCGGATCACGAGGCTCCATAAATCCATTTTCGACAAGACCGTCTGAATCTTAACCCTTGAGAAATTCATGACTCCAATGTCTCTGAGCAGAAAACAAAAGAGTCCAATATCAACTCAATCCTTTCAAAAGCCCACTTAATACTAAGACAGATTCCATTCCGGGTCCATACAAATCTCACTGTGAGATGTCATTTTTTTATGCACAGGTTCTACTCATGAAGAATCCCTACCGCCATGAGGCCAAGACCACAATCCTTCCCTTTCAACGGCACAAGGCGAATGAATTCGCCACTCCACAGAATTATTCACTTCAATTCTTTAGTTTCCATGACTGATCTCCTGGAACTCATCCGGGACTGAAGCCAGAGCGCAAGCTGGCTATACTACAGCCATGTTCCAACGATCTTTGTGGATCCTTTTCTTCCTCATTCCCCTGCAAACTGTCAATGCAGAGTTCCAGTTCAACACACCCACCACGGTTATCACCGAACCTCCAATCGGGGGAGCCGCCTCCCCCTGTCTCCGGGATGATGAGTTGGAAATGTTTTTTGAATCTTCGGGCGACATCTACCAGGCAGTCAGAACTTTCCCTGATGTTCCTTTCCTCACCTCCCAGCGTGTCAGTGAACTATCGACTTCACAGTTTGTGGAGGAGAGACCCTTCCTGTCTGTGGATGCCCTCCGGATTTACTTCACCCGCCGACAGGGTTCCTCGAAGGTCCGTGAGATCTACATGGCCACACGGGCCAGTACCGCTCATGCTTTTGGAATTCCGGTTCCGGTCGGCCCTCAAAGCACCACCGCCTTTGAAGGTTCTCTGGGATCCCTCACTGGAGATGAAAAAAAAGTTTTTCTTGAGGTGATTCGAAAGGTTCCGCCCGGATCGGGAACCAGCCTGACCGAACAAACCGATATCGCCTTTGCGACACGCGAGAACACATCCCAGAAATTTGGAGCCTGGACTGACCTCTCCGGAGTCAACACGCTGGACTATGAAAGGGATCCCTTTATCACCCGGGATGATGGCCTGTTGCTGTTTTCGAGGCTGGGTCCTGTGTCCAGGTTACCCGGTACCATTCTTTATAGCCTGAGGGAAGCTCCAGGGATTACATTCACCGCTCCTCGAGCAGTTGGCGGGGTGAATATCCCCAACGTAGTCAGTGAAGATCCGTTCCTGATATTTCCCGGTTCCCGCCTTTATTTTCGCCAGGCTGGGGAAATTCTTGTGGCGGAGCGGGTATTGAATGCCGCATATTCCCTTCCCCAGGTAACAGGAGTTCCAGGATGGTCTGTCGATTACCCTGTCATGGTGGCGACCACCGAGGGGGATGCACAACAGTTCAATTTCAGGCTTTTCTACGATTCCATCTATCTGACCTGGGTGGATGTTTCCCTGGCACCCGATTTGGGTAAAGAGAATCTGGAGGTTGTTTTTGAGGGATCGGGACGCTTGATGGTATCATTGCGAACAAGCCACCCGGTTCCCAGCACCGGGGTTGCCCATCCGATTCTTTATTTCCAGTTCAGGATCGGATCCAACGGGGTGACAGGGCAAAAACGGACTTTCCGTCTGAGCAGTGGCCCACAGATCAACGGGATCACTGTCGAACGTCCCGTCGATGGAAGCATCCAATTCCTTGCGAAACCAGCCTATGCCCCCTCATCTTTCTGGAGGTTGAGGTGAAGAGACTCCCAGCTCCACTTTTTCTGTCCTACAATCAGATCCGCCATGAGGGATTGGGGAGAGTACTTGAGGTCCTGGCTGCCAGTAAATGCCCTGGAGAGAGGGGTTCCCCTTAGCCAGAAGACAACCTTCCGTATTGGCGGGCCAGCCCGTTGGTGTGTGACTTTGCATACGCCTGACGACGTGATCCGTATGGTTCGCGAGTGCCATCAGGAAGGACTACCCTGGTTTTTACTGGGGGGAGGGAGCAATGTCCTTTTCAGCGATCGTGGTTTTGATGGAGTGGTGATCATCAACCAGATCATGGGGATTAAAGAGCACTCAAATGGCCTTGTTGAGGCGGGTGCGGGAGTCGATCTGATGGATCTGGTCCGGTTCGCGGAGGCACGGGGTCTTGCCGGATTCGAGCCACTCGCGGGAATACCGGGGAGTGTCGGGGGAGCTCTGACAGGAAATGCCGGAGCTTATGGCAGAAATATCGGAGAATTGGTCGAATCCGTGGACCTTGTTACTGCCAATGGTGATGTCCAAAGGGTGACACCCGGCAATCTTGAATTTGACTACCGTGAATCCCGTCTGAAACGTTGTCAGGATGTGATCCTTTCCGCTCGTTTCCGACTCGTGACGGGCGATCAGGAGAGGATCAGCGGGACCATTCATGAAACCCTGGCCCTGCGTGCGGAGAAACACCCCCCCCATGATGCAGCCACGGCGGGGAGTTTTTTCAAGAATCTTCCACCAGAGATACCGGGGGGAAGAAGAATCGCCGCGGGGTTGATCCTGGATCAGGCAGGTGCCCGTGGGCTTTCCGTGGGTGATGCCTATGTGTTTGAAAAACACGCCAATATCGTGGTTAACCGGGGAAGAGCGAAAGCGCGTGAGGTGATTGAACTGACAGGAAAGATGAAACAACTGGCCTATTCCCATGCGGGAGTGATCCTGGAAGAAGAGGTTCGCAGGATCGGTTTCACTCAAGAGGAGCTGGGGCTGACTCAATCTGGTAGCCTGGCGGCGGTGTGATGTTTCGCGGATGCCTGATGTTTATTTTCACACTGGTGTTTGTCTCCATCTTCTCGATGGTGGCAGGATACCTGATGTATACCCAACTGGCCAAGAAAAAGACTGTGACCATGCCCACTTTGGTGGGACTGCCCCTGGAAGACGCAGTCGCCCTGATCCGGGAGGCCGATTTGAACATGGCGGTTCCGAAGCGAGTCGAAGCACCACAGTTCCGCGAAGGCACGGTGGTGTCACAGAATCCCGAGGCACTCACCGAAGTGAAAATTGGCCGTGATGTGATCCTGAGTGTGGCAGCGGCTGTCGAGAAAACCAAGTTGCCCGATCTGCGTGGCACTGAGTTGAAAGATGTGGCCTTCAAACTCACCGCGGAAAGCCTCCCGGTGGGCATCGAGGCCCATGCCTATCATGGAACGGTTGCTGCGAACCGGATCATCGCCACCAACCCGGAGGGAGGCTCCGAAGTTCCCAAGGGCACGCAGGTGGACATCCTGGTCAGTCTGGGACCGCGCCCTGTGGCCTATGTCATGCCCGACCTGATCGGCAAGACCAGGGATCAGGTTCAGGCCCAGTTTGAGCAGTCGCCTTTCTCAATCGGGTTTGAACAGGAGCCGGTCACCGATCCCGCCCGGCGTAATAAAGTCATTTCGCAGGATCCGGCCCCAGGCAAGCGGTTGGATGCCCAAGCCACAATCAAACTGAAGATTGGACAGTTAATCCAGTGAATTCTTCTGACAGTGACACCCGAAGAACTTTTCAAATCCTGCCCTCGATTCTTTCCTCCGACTTTTCCCGTTTGGGAGAACAGGTCCGGGAACTGGACAAGGGAGGATGCCAAGTCCTCCACCTGGATGTCATGGATGGACATTTTGTCCCCAACCTCACCATAGGACCACCCCTGGTGAAATCCCTATCGAAAGCCTGTGACCTGGACTTCGATGTCCACCTGATGGTCACCCATCCGGATAACTGGACCGAGGCTTTCGATTTCCCGAACACCTGCTGCATCACGGTTCACGCCGAGGCGGGTTACCACCTTCATCGCAGCCTTCAAAAGATTCGCGACCGGGGGAAAATGGCGGGGCTTGCCTTGAATCCAGCCACACCTCTGGATGTCCTGGAGTACCTGTGGCCGACGCTGGATCTGATCCTGATCATGACAGTGAATCCCGGTTTTGGAGGGCAGTCTTTCATCGGTCCCTGCCTGGACAAGATCCGCCGGCTCAGACGGCTGATCGATGAACACACAGGGGGAAGAGTGATCCTCGAAATCGATGGGGGAGTCAACGAGGAGAACCTGGCTGAACTGGCTTCCGCGGGAGCCCAATGGATAGTCACCGGGAATGCGCTCTTTGCACCGGGGAACCTCGCCGGGGATTTCGCTCGCTTTCAGAAGATCGGAACCGGCGCCTGGAAGGGCGGATCGAGATGAGTCAACAACTCCGCAGGGTCCTGGTGGTCGATGACAACCGTCTCTACCGTGAGGCGGTCAGGCGTAACCTCGAGTTCGCCGATTACCAGGTCACCGAGGCCCAGGATCTGCGCAGCGCCCTGGAGGAGATCCGGACCCAACACCCCCAGGTGGTGATCACCGATCTGGATATGACACACCATACCGAGGGACTCGACCTGATTCGTGAAGTTAAAGCACGCTATCCACTCATTCCCGTGATCCTGGTCTCCGCGGTTGGGGGTTTCGAGGAAGGAGCTCTTGCCCATGAGCTGGGAGCCACGGCGGTCATCTCCAAAAGCCGCATCGATGAGGAGCTGGAAAGGCTCTATGACTGCCTGGATGAAGTTTTCGATCAGATTCGGACACTCAGCTCACTCAAGGGACGTTATGAAAAGGTGATGGATGCCTATGATCCCGCTACGGCCGCTCCCCTTGAAGAAGAGATCAACCGGCTGATCGGCACCATCAAATTCGATAATTCCATCAAGAGTGAACTCTATGACTGGGTCAGCCAATTACATGACCAGGCCTTGGCTGCACGCCAGGATACAATGGAAACAGCTGCCCCCCAGAGCATCCATCCAGGTCAACAGGAGGCACTGACAGCCAACCTGGAGAAGCTGCTTGGCCCCCTTGATATATTCGATACAGAAACGCAGGCCATGCTGCTGGCCGCGGAACAACTGTTCACTCAAATCGGGGTGGATTCTGACAGCGGACTCGCACGCAATGCCGGCTTTTCCTATTCCTTCACAGTCGAGAATGAAGTGAAACAACGTCTGGGAAAACGTCTGGCCAAGTTGATCGGCTCTCCCGATCTGAGAAAGCTGGTCAGGCAAATCTACGATTTGAGCTCAGACAACCTGACCCTGGGTTTCTCCCGTTACCTGCTCCTTAACCGCATTGTTTCGCAGGAGCTCACCCCCGATCTCGCCAAGCAGATTCTCGAGCGGATGGCCAAACATGGAGACAAGTACAAGGCCGATGGCCTTAAAGCGCTGGGAGTAATCACATACCTGTTCGGACGTGAGCACTCGTTCAGTAATATCGATGGACAGGTGGTGATCCATAACCCCCTCGGCCTGCAGGGCCTGAGCGAGGATGAAGTGACTTTGTTGGGGTTGCTTCTGATCCGTGTCCAGCACACCCGCAATCCCTATATCCATCCCGAGTTCAGCGAACGTGAGAAACTCAGCGAAATGCGTAAGCTGGTCATCGACTGCCTGAACCTGGTACGCAAGATCAGCGAGTAGGAAACCGTGCGGAATAGAATCCCCTCTCATGTTCTGACCTGGGTGATCCTCTTGAGCGGGGGATGGAGATACATCGATCCTCCCGCCTCCTGCGAGATGATCACACCCCGGGAACGTGTCCTGCTGGTGGGGGACAGTTGGGCGCAGGTGATGTGGCTGGCGAAAAGTTTGAGAACCACTCTTGACGAACTCGGCTATGGCGATGTGCTTGAAAAAGGCGATGTGACTGCTCTGGGCGGAACTCGCGCAGATCAGTGGAAAAAACTCGAAAAGCTGACCCTGATCACTTCCGAGCTGGCCAGCCATCCCTCCATCGATCTGGTTCACATCAGTCTGGGAGGGAATGACTTTTTCACCAAGTGGAAGACCTCCCTGTCACCCGAACAAGAAACCCAGGTTCTGACCGGTATTGCCAATGACTTGAATGTGCTTATTCAACACACCCTCTCCCAGCGCGAGGATGTTTCTGTTCTGATCTGTGGATATACCTATCTGAACTTCGAGGAAACCCGTCAAGCAGGCCTGGTGCCCTGGTGCGCCGAAAGTGGTGGTTCGGCTATCTGGCCAATTCAGGGAATGCCCACCCCGCTCCAGGCCAACACGGGTCTTGCGCGGCTCGAAGCCCATAAGGCAGCTTTGGCCGAGGGAGATTCACGAGTCTCTTTTGTGAACAATCTCGGGTTGATGCAGTACTGGTTTGGTTACCCCTCCAAGGGAATTGCCCCCAGAACAGTTCCGCTTCCGGAAGGGAATCCGGAACTCCCTTCGCCTCCGGAAGCTCTCAACAATGGGCTTGATTGCGCGCATCTCAGCCCGGAGGGGTACCTGGTGCTCGCACGGAACTGTGTGAAAGAGTTCTATGGACCCCGCATGTCTCCTGAAGGGAGGAAGTATTCTTTTTCATCCCTTCCGGCCGGCGAGGGAACGGTGTGGTCTGCATCGGGCGGGGTTGCCGGGATTGCTCATGTTACAGGCGAACTGAAGGTGGGGGATCTGACTACCAATGGCATTTCCAAAGCCCTTCTCTCTTTCGACACTTCCGGGCTTCCGGATCATGTCACCCCAACCGCCGCGAGGCTCTTCCTGACAAGATCCCAAGCCACAGGAACGAATCCTTTGGGTGGGAACCTTCCTCAAGGTCAACCTGTTTGTGATGTCCTTCAGCCGGTTCCAGGAGAGTCCGGTCTTCATGAAGGGGACTGGGAGCGGGAACCCTCTGCTGGAAACGCCGGCCGCTTCGCGGGAAGTCTCAAGGAGGATGGCTGGAAGATCCGCATCGATCTCAAGGAAGAGGCCCTTTCCGCGCTCAATCGCACGGGCGAGACCCTCTTCAGGCTGGGATTCACCAGGACCGATGGGAACTCCGTAGATGATCAGATTGTCTTCGCGGGGGTGGACGAACCGGATCCGGAAAAACGCCCGGTTCTTGAAGTGTTTCTGGAAGAGGCCGAAACCCCCAGCTGCGTGGGGACACCCACCATGGCGGTGGAGTGAGAGAAAGGCTTCTCGTTTACCTTCTCAGCTTCCCTGCCTTCCCCTCGGCCACCTCCAGCATCTCTTTACGTGAGATCAATGCCAGATCGCCTGGAATTGAATACTTGAGCGCGCAGGAAGCGGCGCCATAAAGAAGGCCCGTGTCAATATCCGATTCCAGCATCCCCGCAAAGAAACCCGCCGTGAAGGCATCACCCGCACCGATCCGGTCCACCACTGTGATGGGGAACCGGTCAAAAGAGAGTTCATGGAGACCACTTGTTCTGTCCAGGCACACCGCTCCCTGGGCACCGCAAGTGAGAAGTATCATCCCGATGCCGAATTCCTGCTTTATCCTTGCGGCCTGTTCAGGACCCGTGCCAGTGAATCCAAACACACGATCCATGTCTTCTGATGTGGCGATGAACAGATCGGGGCCGGGCAGAAGAGTGGAGATCACTCTACGGCATTGCCTGGTGGTCCAGAGTGCCTCGCGGTAATTGAGCTCCAATGAGAAGAGAGTGGAACCTGCATGAGCCTGGCGGATCCCCTCCTGGACCGTGCGGAGGCACTCTCTGCTCAGCGCGCAAGTAATGCCGGTGGTATGAAACCATCTGGCGGAACGGACATAATCCCAATCCACTTCATGCGCGCAGAGCCGGGAAGCCGCACTTCCCTTACGGTCATAGAGCACCCGGGTGGGTCTTGGTGGGCTGCCAAACTCGATGTAAAAAGTGCCGATCCTTCCCTCCGGGGTCCAGACAACACGCGAGACATCCACCCCATGGACCGCGATCTCACGTTCGATTTTTTTACCCAGAGAATTATCGGTGAGTTTACTGATCCAGCCGCATCGAAGCCCAAGACGTGAGGCCGCCACGGCCACGTTGGACTCGCTCCCGGCAATCGAGAAACCAAGGTCCGCACACTGTTCCAGGCGATGAAAGCCCCGGGTGAAGTGGCGGATCATGGTTTCACCCAGGCTCACCAGGTCAAAAAGATGGGTCATGCCCTTCCTCCTGTGTCTGGCGGGCTCCAGGGGTGTTGAGGTTGGAATCCGATGAGACGCCGTGCTTTGGTGATGGAAATCAGGGGGGCATTCCCCACCATTTCCGGGCTGACCCGGGATACCTGCGGGAAAAAGCGTTGGATCAGTTCTTCGGTGGGCAGCGTGGTGGCTGAAACGCCGGAATGAATGTAGAGAACCTCATGCTGGAGGCTGTCATTGGCAAGGCACAGGAGGATCGCCTGGGCCATGTCACGGGCATCGAGCAGAACCCACATGCTATCCCAGGATTCAGGAGTGGGGTGATACTGGTTGTGGAGAGCATACCCATCGGGAGTGACCACCAGGCTGGGACGTAGACACAGGGTTTGTATACCACACCCCTCGGTGTAGCCCCGGCAAAGCCTTTCGGCCATCAGCTTGCTGAGACCATATTCACCCGTGGGACTATCGGGATGATCTTCATCGATGGGCAGATAGCGGATGGGAAACGCTTTTCGCGGGCGGAAGCGGGCCTGGGCATAACCCAGTGCGCATTCACTGGAAGTGTAAACCACCTTGCGGATCCCCGCCTCGCGTGCCGCTTCGAGGATATTGTAGGTTCCCACCACATTGATCCGGATCACATTTTCGGGATCGATCGCATTGTTGCCCGAACGTCCCCCCATATGTACCACCGCCTCGACTCCATCGACTGCCCGCCGCACATCGAGGGGATTGGTCACATCGCCATAGAGAAACTCATCCGCATCCAGGTTTGGGGCGCGGCGCAAGTCCATGGCCCGGATTGCATGGTTCCGGGCAAGTAACGGAACCACGGTGGGACCAGTTCTTCCAGAGGTTCCGGTAACAAGGATTTTCATGGAGGGCCTTTCTTGTGTTTTTTGGACAATAGAAAAACGCTCAGTCCGCGTGAAGACAGATAATCAGAGATAATTTTGCTGTTGAAAACTGAGCAGAATCTCTGGATTTCTTTTTGAAGATGCTCAATTCAAACCGAATTTCCTTCCTGGAGACAGTCACAGGAGATGTGATCCGATGTCCCATAACCTCTTGCTCTTCCTTCTCTTAGGTCAACCAGGCAGTGAATTCATCCGAGTTGGCAAAGATCCTGATTAGAGGGGGAGGTGAGGACTTCGATTGAGGCTATTCCGTGACAGTTGGCCGCTGGGTGGCGGGTAAAGGTCACCCGGCGGCTCACGAGCCGCCTCTCCGCAGGATTTCGAGTGAAAGGAGTCCGTAGAGAATGGCTGCTTCTGAATACTCTTTTGTGTTTCCCGATCCCGATGGGGAATCGTATGGAGATCATTATTCCTATCACCGGAGTCCGCGTCGGGTGAGTACACCATCCACCACTGTGACAGTCTCCCCTCCACCGGAAGCCCCTGTCTCATTTCCACCCCTTTCAGAGGGGATTGAGCCGTTTGAAGATTGTTCCCAATACCATTCTCTGGGCGGGTGCAGAATCGTTCTCCATCAGCACTATGAGGGCAGCCGGGGGGATATCCTGCGCTGTAAAACCTGTGGGAGAACCTTTTCCTCAAGACGTTGCGGAGTTCTTTTCAAAAGCCGATTGCCCCAGCAGCTGGTCGAATCCATTTCCACCCATTACAGGCAAGGCGACTCGATCCGTCAAACCGCACGGGAATTGGGGCTAAACCGTGGGACTGTAAGACGTTATTACCGTTTGCTTGAACAGATGGGGGCGTGAGAATTTACACAAGGAAAAAGCTGTAAAAGACCCCAAATACAAAGAGCAGCACCAACACTGCAGTGGCTGTTTTCTCAGCGGTTTCCATGGGGACACGCTCCGAGTAGACCACACGGGTTGACGCCATGAAGTCATGCAAGGCGCGTTTTTCGGGGTTGAACGCCGCCATGAAATACCCCACACCGCACAAGCAGAAACTCACAGTCGAAGCCGCATACCGCCAGATCGATTGGCCTAATGTGAGATAGTCCAAAGAAGTGTTATCCACCACCCGCACTCCCAGCAACCGTTTTCCCGGAGTCTGTCCACTCACGAAGTGGTAGTAACCGAACACCAACAGATGAAAAGTTAACGTCACCAGCTGCTGCAGAAGGACGAAAACAGTCAGCATCAGTAAGGGCCCGGTGTCTCCCGACAGCGCCTGTTCAAGTATTTTCTCAGCGACCTCCTCACGTCCCAAACCGGCTAAATCCTCGAAATAGGGATAAAAAGGGATGAGGAGGATATCACTGAAGGGAACGATGGCCATACTGAGCAGGACAAAATCAATCAGCAACGCCAATCCTCGAATCCAGAATCCCGCTGGTTTAACCAGCACCGGCCTCCAGCTCTCTTCCGGATGTGGTTCCTGGATGGGTGGGAAGGATGGGATTACGGGGGGTGGTGAGGCGGGACTGGGAGGAGGGGGAGGTGCAGAGAAAAGCGGTGTTGGACTCTCCTGGCCTGGCCTGGCTTCTTCCCCTGAGAGAGTGTCTGGAGATAAACTCCGAAGTTGATCCCTGGCCTCGTGATAGAAAGGATCGATTTCCAGGCAGCGTTCAAACGAAGCTCGTGCCTGGGCACTGTCTCCCAAACGCTGGCAAGCGAGAGCATGGTAATAGTGACCATCGGCGAAATCGGGTACAGTTCGAAGGAGTTCCTCCAGTTCTCGCCTGGCTCCTGCATAATCCCCAGAGCGCGCCAAGTCCAGCGCGGATTTGAGCTGTTCACGTGGCTGATCGTTTGGCATCACAAGAACAACTGTACTCGACTGCCATGCCCCTTCCAAGGAGGCTGCCTGTTCCTCTCATGTCCGGGCTAACGAAAAACCACACTGAGAGGTAGGCTTTGTCATCATGACAACCTGCTATCGAGTATTCCTTGCAACTTTAATGACAACTCTCTGCGCATCAGTCTGTTCCGGGATGGAACCGGTGGGGATCGACAGCCTGATTCATCTTGAACGGCTGCCTTTTCTGAAACCTGGTGTCACCGTCCATTACGAGGGAAGTATCGATAAAGCTGGCGGGAATGCCGATTGGGACTGGTGGCTGTATCAAGAGGGTGAGGAATGGGTCATCTTCGATGTGGAAGGGCCGGGGTGTCTCTACAATTTTGTCCAGCACCGTTACCCAACCAGTCCCGAGCCCACCTTCCGGTTCTATTTCGATGGCGAAACTCAACCACGCTTCGAGATCCGCCAATCCGAGTTCGGGAAGAAGGCTCCTTTCGTGGAGCCTTTGTCCGCGATCTATCAGGGCCCTGATGACAATGGACGGGGCCCGATCTGGGTGATCCGCAGCTTTGTCCCGATGCCCTTCGCCAGATCCTGCCAAATCACCTCCTCGGTTCAGCTGAAAGGTTTCGACAAGGCCAAACAGGAAGGGGGGTGGGGGCATGTGATCTATCACACCTATTCCACCTCGGAGGGGATCACCACTTTTTCAGGTAACGAGAATTACGAGGATCTCCTCAACCTCTGGAAACGGAGTGGGGAAAATCCCCTCCCTTTCAAAAACATGGAGTTGGTAAAAACAACCTCCGGAATCGAACCGGGTGCATCTGGCATGTTGTTCGAGCGTTCAGGCCAGGCCGCCCTGGGCGGAATCGAGGTCAAGGTCGAACCATTCACTCCGGATCGGTTGAAAGACTTGTGGATCCGCGCGACATGGGATGGCCATCAAACGCCTGATATTGAGTGCCCCATCGGTGCTTTTTTCGGCAACGAGTTTGGATTGCATGACATGTGTTTCATGACACACGGGATGGAATCATCCGGAAGGATGTACTCATATTTCCCCATGCCATTCTGGAGATCCGCCCGGTTAGAGATCATCAACAAGGGAAATATCCCCGTAAACCTCACCTCTGCGGTCCAAATCATCCATCCCTCCGAGTTCACTTACCCGGAAGGTTCCTGCGGATACTTCCGGACCTCAGCCTACTATCCCCAGACACCTGTGACACCTGGGAAGGACAGCCTGATCGCCTCGATTCGTGGCCGGGGACATCTGGTGGCGGGTTTGGTTTCAGGATACTCAGTCGACAACAAAACAGTGTCTTGCGAGGGAGATGTGCGTGTCCATATCGATGGAGAAAGGACTCCTCAGGTCGAAAGCGATGGTTCCGAGAGCTGGTCGTGTTATGGCTGGGGATTCCCCACTCCACCCCAATCGAATCCCGCCTCGGGATATGATGGAAGTGGTCCACCGCTGTATACCTTCTCGATGACACGGGTTCTCATGGGCGACTGGTATCCCTTCGAGCGGAGTCTCCAATTTGGCATCGAAGCCGGGGGTAAGAACGACTGGCCGATGGCTCATTCGGGAGTGGTCTCCTATTACGGCCTCGACCAGCCGTCATTACGTCTCACCGATGTAGTCGATGTGGGAGATAAACGTTCCGAGTTCGGACACGACTACCATGTCACCGGTCAAACCTGGACTGGTCCATTGGAATCCTTTTACGAAGGCGATGAGGATGAGACCCCCCTCAGAGACAAAGCCGGCAGGGCTTTCACGGGCGCGAGTGATTTCCGTGTAAGGATTGACCCCGCTAATCGCGGAGTGCGTCTCAGATTGAGGTGTGACCAATCCAAAGGAAGGCAACGTGCCAAGGTGTTTGTTGATGGGAAACCCATCACGGAAAGGCATTGGTACATCGCCGACCGCAATCCCATGAAACAATGGCTCGACATGGATTTTGAAATCCCGGAGTCCTATACGAAAGGGAAGGAACTGATACGAATCCGCATCGAGAATGCAGGTCTCAAGGGTGGATCCGAGTGGAATGAGTTCCGTTACCTGGTGTTTTCGTACGGTTCGGCTTCCAACGTTGAAGTCAAACCGGCACGGTGAGGCGTGAGATCCGAACAGGTTCCTCTGGAACGCCTCCTGTGCTTGGCTTATCCTTCCGGGTTCACTCATTTCTTCAAGAGGTAATCTGTTCATGGACAGCCGTGAGATTCGCGCGAAATACCTGGAGTTCTTCCGTGGCAAAGACCACCGGATCATTCCCAGTGACAGCCTGATCCCCAGCAATGACCCCACCCTGCTCTTCACCAGCGCGGGGATGGTGCAGTTCAAAGACAATTTCCTGGGACGCAGCTCCGATCCCATGAAGCGCGCGACCACTTGCCAGAAGTGCTTCCGGACCTCGGATATCCAGAATGTCGGCTATACCGCACGGCACCACACCTTCTTCGAAATGCTCGGAAACTTCTCCTTTGGAGATTACTTCAAGCGCGAAGCCATTCACTGGGGCTGGGAGTTCGTGACCGAGGTTCTGAAACTCGCTCCGGAACGTCTCTACCCCTCGGTGTTCGAGAATGATGATGAAGCCTTCGGGATCTGGGAGAAGGAAATCGGAGTTCCCGCCGGGAAGATCGCCCGCAAGGGACGCGATGACAATTTCTGGGGACCTGTCGGCGGCGCCGGCCCCTGTGGCCCCTGCAGCGAGATTCACTATGACCAGGGAGCGGAGATCAAAGAACAGGATGACCGTTTCCTGGAGATCTGGAACCTGGTCTTTGTGCAATTTGATGCCCAACCCGGCCAGGAACCGGAGGAATATCCTGAAATCGCCCGCAAGAGCATTGATACCGGCGCGGGACTGGAACGCATCGCGGCGGTCATGGCCAAGGTCCACACCAATTTCGAGACCGACCTGTTCCTGCCCTATATCCGTCATCTTGAGGAAGTCAGCGGCAGGGCTTTCCACATCGACCATGAAACCACCTGTGCAATGCGCGTCGTTGCGGACCATGTCCGCGCGGCCACTTTCGCCATCGCCGACCGCATCGTTCCCTCGAATGTGGGACGCGGTTACGTGCTGCGCCGGATCATGCGCCGTGCGATTCTGCATGGGCAAAGGCTTGGACTGGGGCAGGGTTTCTTCTCCTCCATGGTGCCGCTCGTGGTCAAAACAATGAAGGACATCTACCCGGACCTTGCGCCCGCCTCGGAACATGTCCGTAAGGTGGTGCGGAGCGAAGAGGAGGCCTTTCACCGCACCCTTTCACGTGGGAACTCGATCCTCGCCGAGAAGATCGAGGAGCTGCGCGCCTCCGGAACCAAGAACCTTCCCGGCGCGGAGGCTTTCCGTCTCTATGACACCTATGGCTTCCCGCTGGAGCTCACACTTGAGGTTCTGGCCGAGAATGGCATGACCTGTTCCGAAGAGGAGTTCAACGAGCAGATGGAGGAACAGCGCCTGCGTGCCAAGGCGGCCTGGAAAGGATCTGGAATGCAGGCTCTGGCCGAAGCCGAGGGCATTGAATCGATCCCCGCCACTGACTTTACCGGATATGAGGAAACCGAGTCCGAGGCCGAAGTGCTCTACCTGTTTGATGGGATGGCCCGGACAGAGACCCTCGCCCAAGGACAAGAGGGCGCGGTGGTTCTCGACCGGACTCCCTTTTACGCTGAATCGGGCGGACAGATATATGACCTTGGTGTCCTTACTGGCAAGGGAGTTTCCTTCGAGGTCTGCAACACCCAGAAGAGCGCCAATGGAGTGGTTCTGCACCAGGGGAAAGTAACCGAGGGAACCCTGCGCGGAGGGATGATCCTGACCGCCTCGATCGATACCATCCGCCGCAACCGGATCCAACCCCACCACACCGCCACCCACCTGCTTCAGGCAGCATTGCGCAGAGTCCTGGGAGAACATGTTCACCAGCAAGGTTCCTTTGTCGGCCCCGACAACCTCCGTTTTGACTTCACACACCCGGAGGGGCTCTCCCGTGAGCAGATCGACCAGGTCGAATCCATGACAAACCAGTGGATTCTTGAGGATTATCCGGTCGAGATCGAACACACCTCCATTGCGGAAGCCAAGGCGCGCGGAGCCATGGCCCTTTTCGGTGAGAAATATGGTGAGGTAGTACGTATGGTCGGCATCGAACCGGTCAGCCGGGAACTATGCGGCGGAACCCACGTGCACCGTACCGGGGAGATCGGCTCTCTTTTCATCACCGCCGAGGAATCGATCCAGGCAGGAGTACGCCGTATCAGTGCCGTGGCCGGATTGCGGGCATATGAGGAAATGAAACAACGTGAAGCCATCCTCACACGTCTCTCGCAGATGCTGCGTTGTCCAGCTTCTCAGGTTCCCGAGAGGATTGAGAAACTGCAGGCTCAGATCAAGGAAAAAGACAAACAGATCCGAACTTTGCAGGAAAAGGGCAGTGGCGCTTCCACCGAAGATCTGTTAGCAAAGGTGAAGAAACTCACATTGGGCGGTGGTGGAGTGGACCTTCTTGTAGCCAGGGTTGAGGCCGCTGATCCAGTCGCTTTAGAGGCTCTGGCGGATCGTCTGAAGCAGCAGCTCCCCAGGAGCGTGATCGTACTCGGTGCGGCCCTGGAGGACAAAGTCAACTTCATATGCAGTGTCAGTAAAGATCTGACCAGTCAGGTGAAGGCTGGGGATCTGGTGAAGCGTGTGGCCGCGATCGCCGGTGGTGGCGGCGGGGGACGTCCCGATTGGGCCAAGGCCGGCGGGAAGGATCCCGGCAAGCTGGATGAGGCCCTGGCCGCTGTGGAGAAGCTGATCGGGGGCTAGTCGGCCGATTCCTACCATGGCGTAATGATTCGCCCCCCTCCCACCATGGAGTGGCGAATTTATTCGCCCGGTGCATCCATGCGAATGAATTCGCTACTCCCACATGTAGATTTATGACTCCATTGGCTGATTTCAACCACTTCCCCCTTGCCCTTTCCCCTTCTTAACATAAAATGAAGTCATCAACCACCAAAACAAGAGAAAACCCATGACCACAGCCACTCTCGAACCCCCTCCGGAGAAAGTGACCAAGTCGCTTTCCCTCCATGATCTCGTGGAAAATGCCATCGATGGCATCTTCATCATTGACCGTAATCGGCGTCTGGTCGAATTCAACCGGGCTTGCGAGGTGATGACAGGATACACTCGCGAAGAAGTGATTGGAAAAAATGTGTTCTGCGCAAGAGCCATTCAGTGCCAGAACGCGGCAAGGGAATCGATGGCGGGGACCCTCTGTCCCAGTTTGAATGTGTTCCAGTCAGACCTGAGCCGTCAATCCGAACGCATGCGGGCGGTGGCGCGGGATGGATCCGAGAAGTGGGTGGAGACCCATTACACACCGATTTATGGCTCTGATGGGAAGGTTGAATATGTCCTTGGAATTATCCGGGATATCACCTCCCAGGTGACTCTCGAGGAGGAACATGCCCGGCTGGGGGAGGAACTCGACAACTACCGCCAAGAGATTGAGAGCCGTTATGACTTTGGCAAGCTCATCGGCAACAGCAAACCGATGCTCGAGG